>JBFGAX010000051.1:0-20272 GCA_041567895.1 Acidimicrobiia bacterium | reverse complement strand
ATGCTCTGGCCGACCTCCCTCCGGACCGCCGCTGGACGCTGGGCACGTGGGGTGGCTGGCAACCCCGGTTGGACGATGACGACCAACTCACAAAAGCTCGTTGAAGGCTCAGAGTCAGCGTGCCACGCGTGCGCAACGCCGTCTTGTCAAGGATTGTGACCTGTTTGTCGTCGCTCGAACCTGGGATTCAAGCGCCCGTGGAATCTTCAGTTCCAGTCATCACCCAGTTCCACGTCTTCGCATCCGTCTCAGGGACAGTCCCGGATCGAATCTGAATCTGCCGCGTCCATACTGCCGCGAAGCTGTCTTCCGTATTGAACTCGACGAATCGGCGACCCCGCTGCGACAGAGCGAAGGTCGGTGCTCTTCTCAGCATCGAAGCGATGGCTGATGCGAGTTCATCCGGTCGACCGGCATCGCATGTCACGCCCAGATCGAAGCGTCGCACACATTCCCCGAGCCATCCGTAGTCCGAGGCCACGATCGGTTTTCCTGCCGCAGCAGCACGCACAGCGATACCGGAAGAGCCCGAATGCTTTCGATAGGGAAGTGCCACAACATCAGACGCAGAGATTGCTGCCTGGAGCTCCTGCTGTGAGACGTAGGCGTCAATGCTGACGATTGATCCCGCTCGAACTTGTGCTGAGAAGTCGTCCCTCAAAGCTGCTCTGATGGTTGAGTCATGTTTGCCGACGAGAAGTAACTTTGATTCCTTCGCAACTCCCTTGGAAAATGCGTCGAGCAATCGATCAATTCCCTTTCGCGTATCGATGGCACCAACGCATCCCACATATCTCGCATCCTGATCGAGACCAAGTAGCGCTCGTGCATCAGCAGCCGAGCCATCGAGTCCCGACTCAACCGGTTCCGGCATCAGATCAAGATTCAAATCGCGGCTGAACCGAGCCAAACGATTGCTGAGGTCCTCAAAGGCGAACGGGTCTAGCAAATGTAAGTAATCCCACGGTGCTCGAACAATGGTTGCGCGGCTCGATCGACGCAGAATCTCCGATCTGAGGTTCCGAGTCACATACGCGAAATGCCCACCCAGGTGAAGGGCCTCGAGATACGAGGTCCGTGGAAGCTGGCGCCATCGCATGGTTGCCTCCAGGGCACCACGTTGCGTCATGCCATCGGCGTAGGGAATGTACGTGTGGTCTGGCTCTAGCCGGCGCAGGATCGCCTTCAGCGATCGGAGGTTCTGTCCGGCGATCGCCCACGGATTCTGGACGGACGAATTGATCGGGGTGACCTCTACGAGCGATGGTTCGATCGCCCCGAGGTGTGTCGCAAATTCAGCGGACTCCAACGCTCTCTCGGGGAGGGCAACATCAACCTGGTGGCCCAGTCCGAGCAGCGCCTCAGCAATCAGGCCAACGTGATGAAGTCGATGTCCGCCAGGGTCAGGTGCAAAGATCAGAGTACGCATTTTCTTTGACAGGCTCTCCAGGTCCCTATCTCGCTTAGAAGGTGTGGAGCTCGAGGGTCGCATCACGCGCTGTCCTCGGGTTCATCCGGTAATCCACCATCAAGAAGCTGCACCGAGCTCCACATGGTCATGTCTGATCAGGACGGGCTGACTGGCAACGATCATCAGCCAATGGCTTCTCCTCAGAGCATGTCAGATTGGATCAAGCACTCGGCACTCGGGAACTCAGCCACAGTACCATCGCCGCCAGACCATGGTGCGCTCACCTCGGCTTGGGCCGGCGAGTGAGCCGGTTCGGGCGGGCCGGTGATGCCCAACGAGATGTAGATCGAGCTGAGGTTTTTGAGCCGGTCGATTCGGAGTACGATATGCATCGGTGTCGCACCGACTACCCGGAGTGGCGGAGCATTGGGGCCATCCATGCACATATTGGGAATCAACGCGTACCACGGGGACTCATCTGCTTGTCTGGTTTCCGATGGACACCTGGTCGCCGCAATCGAAGAAGAACGCATCCGGAGAGTCAAGCACTGGGCTGGATTCCCATCTCAGTCCGTGCAATTCTGTTTGGATTATGCCGGGCTGACTCTCGCCGAAGTTGACCACATCGCCGTTGGTAGAAACCCGAGAGCCCAGCTCGGAAACAAGATCGTCCACACGCTCAAGAACCGGCCGTCGCCCCGATTTGTCTTCGACCGGATCAAGAACTCGAGCCAGATCCTCGATCTCAAGGATGCCCTGGCGGCAAATCTGGAGGTCGACAAGAAGGCGATAACCGCCAAGTTGCACAACATCGAACATCACCGGGCTCATATGGCTTCGTCCTTCCTACTTTCTCCGTTTGAACGAGCCGCTTGTCTGTCAATCGATGGTTTTGGCGACTTCGCATCGACCATGTTCGGTTCCGGTCAAGGTAGCGAGATTCAGGTGCACGATCGGATCTTGTTTCCCCACTCTCTGGGCATTTTCTATCTGGCCTGCTGCCAGTATCTGGGCTTCGACAAATACGGTGACGAATACAAGGTGATGGGCCTTGCTGCATACGGAGAACCCGAGTATCTGGCCGACTTTCGCACCATCGTGAAAACGTCTGAGGATGGGCGATTCGAGATGGACCTCGACTTCTTTCGCCATCATCGGGAAGGCATCGATATGGAGTGGCAAGGCGGCTCCCCCTCCATTGACCGGGTGTACTCGGACAAGTGGATCGAACGATGGGGCCCTGCGCGGCAACCCGGTGACCCGCTCGACGCCCGCCACAAGAATCTCGCCAGTTCCCTCCAAGCGATGTGCGAAGACGTCTACTTCAATGCGCTCAATCGCCTGGCGCGAGTCGAGAGCAGTCGGAACCTTTGCCTGGCGGGGGGTGTGGCATTCAATTCGGTGGCAAACGGTCTCGTCTTCGACAGAACGCCGTTCGAAGAACTCCACATCCACCCGGCCGCAGGTGACGCCGGGACAGCGGTCGGGGCCGCCATGGTTGTGTGGCACGAGATACTGGGCAATCCTCGAGAGTCGCAGTTTGACAATGTCTATCTCGGACCTGAGCACCCGGATCGAGAAATCGCAAGCGCTCTGAAAACTGCAAACCTCGATTACCAATGGTTCGACAGCTCAGAGCAATTGGTTCAGAACACCGTTGATCGGATCGAGGCAGGCGATGTGGTCGGATGGTTCCAGGGACGCAGCGAATGGGGTCCGAGGGCGCTCGGTAACCGCTCCATCGTCTGTGATCCTCGACGACCGGATATGAAAGACATACTCAACGCCCGCATCAAGAAGAGGGAACCCTTTCGGCCGTTTGCCCCCGCAATACTCGAAGATCGGAGCGGCCAATATTTCGAGGAATCCTATCCGGTCCCATTCATGCAGCAGGTTTATCGAATCAGGACGGAGCGGCGTGCGGAAATCCCGGCTGTAACCCATGAAGATGGGACCGGGCGGCTACAGACTGTGAGCCGTCAGGCCAACCCCCTGTTTTACCGCTTGATTGAGGCCTTCGATGAACGCACCGGGACTCCCATTTTGGTCAACACCTCATTGAACGAGAACGAGCCAATTGTCAACAGCGTCGAGCAAGCCATTGACGTATTCAAGAGGTCGAGGATGGACACGTTGGTGATCGGGAAGGGGTTCGTCCGAAAGCACGACGTCAGCTCGGTCGACTGACCGAATTCTTCCCGCCTAGACGCGGTGGTTCCACGTCTCTTGATGTTCCTGATCGCTCGGCTGCGCCAAGCTGTTCTCGTCCACCACTTCCACGTCGACCTCTCGCAATCCGAGGGACTGTGGATTCGGCCGGCCACCAAGTACCAGGTCACAAAGCTTCTCAGAGATGTCGTCCGGGCTGAGTTCCTGTAGCACGATCGCGCGTGCCTGCTCCCCCATAGCTGTCAGCATCTCGGCGTCGGCAAGGGCAATCTCAGTCAGCGCCTCCATTGCTCCCTTGACATCGCCATGATCGACCCTCCAACCAATCTTGCCGCGATCCAGCAAGTCGGTCACGTGGGATGACTGCGGGCCAAAATATAGCAATGGTCGAGAAACCAACATGGCGTTGTAGACCTTGCTCGGATGAACGATGCCGACCATGTTGTCACCTAGCGACACAACGTGAACATCAGCAGCCGATAACGAGACTCCGATCTTCTCGAGTGGCTGATATGGAAGTGAGCGGAGGTTCTGACTTCCTGCCGCGATGGCGGCGTCGACCGCGCTCTTTGCGCGGCCTCCTCCGACGAATACGAAAACCAGATCGGAAACGTGCTCCAGTTTCTTGGCTGCCGCAAGGAGCGTATCGAGTGGATGGACCGGACTGTGGTTTCCGCTGTACATGACTACGCGCTTACCTACCAGCCCGTGGCGCCGCCGGAAATCGTTGCCCCCGATGTCAAACGGTCGAATGTGCGAATCCAACGGCCACGGCGGAATCACCTCTAGGCGCGCGGCTGGATTCGGAACCTTGTTCACCATCCTCTCCTGCATGAACCGGTCTAGGACCAAGACGGTTGCCGCTCGTTCTAGCGTCTGTCGATTGAGCCAATTCAGGGCCTTGACAAGCAGAGATGTCGACTTCAACTGGCCGGTTACGACTGCTTGATCCGGATTGACATCCATTAGCCAATAATGGACCGGCACGTTGCGGATACGGCCGATCAAGAGTGCGGCGGCTGCTCCGAATGGCGGCGAGGTCGTGCATAAAACGGCACTGACATTGCGGGTGAACAACCCGCCAACCGCGCACTGGACGAGAAAAGAAAGTTGCCCAACCAGGCGAGCCCACAACCGTGTCTTGCCGGTAGAGGAGAACGGCAGCCGGCGTATCTCGACTCCGTTGATCATCTCGCGTTTCGCGTATTTTCTCGAAGGGTCCTCATAGCCTCGGTCGGCAGTCAAGACCCGAACCTTCAACCCGCGGGAGGAAAGACGAACGCTTGCGTCCGCCATGTATTGACCGACTGCGGCGGGATCAGGAACAAACACCTGGGTCAAAACGAGCACAACTCCAGATCGACGGCTTTGCCCCATGGGCTCTATGAGCCGGCCTGAGGCGACGACGGATCACGTTCAATCACGTCACTTGCCTCTCGTGAAGAGGACCGCCGGCATCGTGCGCGCCAGCATTCTCATATCAAACCAGAAGGTTCGTTGGTCGAGGTAGGCGAGGTCGAAGGCCACGCGGTCCTCCAGCGAGATGTCGTCGCGGCCGTGGATCTGGGCCATTCCCGTGATCCCAGGCTTGGCGTCCAATCGGCGCATGTGTTCAGCCGAGTAGAGGTCGAGTTCGTATGGGACAATAGGTCTCGGGCCGACAAGACTCATTTCCCCACGGAGGACATTCCAGAGGTTTGGCAACTCGTCTAACGACCATCCGCGCAAACGCACACCTATTTTCGTAACCCGCGGATCGATATCCAATTTGAGCGCCGACTCGTGTTTGGCGGTGGCTAGCTCGACGCAGTGATTCCGATGCGGTTCCTCGGACGCCCCGTGGGTCATGGTGCGGAATTTGACGACACGAAAGAGCTGGCCGTGTCGTCCGACGCGGGTTTGGCGAAAGAAGACTGGGCCGGGCGAGTCAATCTTTATCGCCAATGCAACTGTCGCCCATATAGGACTCAAGATGACGAGAAGCGAGACTGAAATCGCGATGTCAGCGAGTCTCTTGAAGCTGAGATATCCCATGTCCCGCAAAGTCAGCTTCCGCAACTCGAGCGTGTCGGTCACTCCCGGGATTACGGACGGATTCTCTGGACACCGCGATACGACTCCGATCGTGCTTGCGAGAATCCTCAGGTCCCCGACGAGAGATATGTGGTCAACATACTGCAAATCGATTTCGACATGCTCGTGCATATGGCGTCCGTCTCCTCGGGCCGAGATTTGCCAGAGACCGGTGACGCCAGGCCTGACTTGAAAACGGCGATACTGCCAAGGTTCATAAGAGTGAACCCGGGTTGTCCGTTCGGGACGAGGCCCCACGAGGCTCATATCTCCGATCATGACGTTCCAGAGCTGCGGTAGCTCATCAAGGCTCCAACGCCGAAGGAACCGCCCGGCCGGAGAAATCCGGCTCTCGAAATCTTCTGTCGCAGAAGTGGCCAATGCCATGGTCCGAAACCGGTTCATCTTGAAGACCCGGCCATTCTTTCCCACCCGCTCCTCCCGATACAGAATCGGTCGGCCGATTCGCACGAGCACAAAGAAGGCGATGATGATCGTAAGTGGCAGGGCGACGAGGGTGACCAGTAGCGCTCCTATGCGGTCAATGACGGCTTTGAAGAATCGCTCATACGGTCCCCTGGTACGAGCTAAACCGAGGACCTGGGCGCGTCGCTCATGCTCGAGCGCCGAAAAGACCAACGTCCCGTCTCGTTGATCGAAGGTAGTCATGCCGGATATGCATGCTTCTTGGCGGGACCGAGCAAGCGGTTGGATCGGAGTTGAATCCGGTGATAGGTAAAGCGTGTCGAGCCGACCGACGGATGCTCCGCAGGGTCGTGATGACCGGTGCAGATCACACCGATTGATGTGCCGATCCCGCTCCCTCCACCAGTGGAAATGGGAGCCCCCTCTTGTCCCAATGGTCCCCTTTTCGTGTCGCCGCTTTCGTAGCCGCCAGCGCGATCTCACGAGTAGTACCGCCAGATCGACGCCGCCCGTCGGTCATCCAGATTGCGACGTATCGTAACCCAATCGACTCGATCACGCCACCGGGCTCAAGGGATCAGCTTGCGGCTGCCCGTCTGAGAACCTCGTAGGTTTGTCGAGCGCATTGGTCCCAATCAAAGAGTTTGAGGTTTTCGAATCCCCGCGCAGTCAATTCTTCTCTGAGCGCCCTGTTGCCGAAGACTTCGATCATGGCCTCTGACCAAGAATCTGGGGAATTCGGATCTAGCAACAGCCCGGCGTCACCCACAACCTCAGGGATCGCGGTAGTGCCTGAGGCAATGACCGGGGTGCCACATTGCATGGCTTCGAGCAGCGGCAGGCCGAAACCTTCGAACGTGCTCGGAAACACGACCGCTGTAGCGGCTGAAATCAGATCGAAAACCTCGGAACGTTCCACGAAACCGAGGTCTCTCACATACTCGCTCATTTCCGCCGTGATGAGACGACCGATCCGATCGTCTGGGGCCCGCTTGCCCGTGAGCACGATGTCAAAAGGGGGCGGCTGGTGATCAAAAAGGCGACTGTATGCCTCGATCAGAGTCGAGTGATTTTTGTGGGACAGGTCGTCCGCCGCGTAGTAGAAGAATGGGCGTTTCAAACGATGCCGGGCAAGCGTCGACTCGACTGATTGTTCGCTTGGCGCGACGTTCGGATTCCAACCCAGGTGGATGGTGGTGATCTGCTTGGGGCTGAGCCCAAAGCGAGTCTCGATGTCTTTGCGGGTCGCATCGCTGATCGCTATGACGTGAGCGGCTCGTGGAAGAGACGCTCGATAGAGGAGACTCCTCTGCAGCCTCTTCCGACTGGTGAAGTTTTGCGGGGCGACCACATGCTGCAGATCGTGAATGGTCACAACCTGTGGAACGGATTTGATCAGTGGAACTGCATAGTTCCCTGGATTGAACAAGACGTCGACACCATGCTGCTCGAGGTGGCGGCGCAACGTCCAATTTTCTGCGAGCAATCGTCGCGAAATCGAGTACTCGCCTCTCGTCATCGGAACGACGTCCGCGGTTATCGAATTCTCGAGACTCTCGGCAGTGGTGCTCGTGCAGAACAACGTCAAGGCGGCGCCATGGCTCGGCAGCCGGGACACGACCTCTCGGACGTAGATTTCGGTTCCTACTTGACCGGAACGAAGAAACAACAAATTGACGCCGACATTCAGCATGAAGGGCCTTACCGGTGCGGTTGCGCGGCGGAATCGAAGGATGGCATATTCGCCGACGACTCAGTTTGGTATGCGGAACGCAATCAGCGCTTTCCTGACCGGGATGCCGAGGAGAGGTTGTGGCGTCGGGGTGATGACGGACGAGACCTCGGGTGACGATCCCCGCACAATTGGATGACCGGAGTCCAGCGATGGTGCATTATTGGCGCGACGTTTTGGGTTCCAGGAACAACATGACGATTGTATGACTGATCTGCAGAGATCTATTGCCGTGATCTTCGCCTTTGTCACGGCATGGGTCAACAACATCGACGTCGGGCATGGATAGACCCGGCTCGACTGCCGAGCTCGTCATCGTGGCGAATTCAATCAGCCCATATCGAGTTCATCTCCACAAGCGCATTGCGTCTGAAATACCGGGAATCAACTTGCACACGGTTCTGACGCACGCCCGAGCAGATTTCGAGTGGGATATGGAGATACCCGCGCTCATCAACCGTGTTGACTTCGGATTGCCAACCGAATCGGCAAGTCGGGCCTCGCGCCAACCGTTGAAGGAGTTTCGAAAGGCCGGAAGGATCATCCGCTTCCTGGACGAGATCAGGCCGAAAGCGGTCATCATCGACGGTTACGCCGATACTGGCAGGCTCAGACTGCTTCGACATTTGCATCGACGCGGAATCCCAACCTTCATCAGAGGAGATTCGAACATTCTTGGGGATGAGGCGACTGGGATAAAGAGAATCATCAAGAAAGTCATCGTTGCATGGGCAATCAAGCAAGCAACCGGGGTGATGGTGATGGGTCAACTTGGTGTGGCCTATTTTTCGCGGTACGGCGCCGATCCCGAGCTCTGCTACATCGTTCCGCGTGAACCAGACGTTCAGCCCTTTTTCAACAGTAGATCAAGGCGACCGGTTGAAGCTTCACCCTGGGATTTGCCGGAAGATAGCAAGCTTCTCGTGTTCGCCGGCAGGCTCATCGCCCTAAAGCGATTGGATCTTCTCACATCTGCGTTCGCCGAAATCGCATCCGAGCGACCCGATTGGCATCTAGCGATCGCAGGTGACGGGCCCCTGCGAGCCGAGGCTCAGTCAGCAGTCCCAACAGCGATTGAGAATCGAGTCCATTGGCTGGGCTTTCTAGAGTACGCCGACCTGGTCACCCTCTTCGGCAGAGGTGACGTTCTCGTTCTACCGAGCGACTACGAAGCTTGGGGGCTCGTCGTAGAAGAAGCCCTGGCAGCCGGCATGCTCGTGGTCGCAAGCGACGTGGTCGGTGCAGCGAGGGAACTCGTGCGTTCGGGAGTCAATGGGTACATCTTCCCTGCTGGAGACCAATCGGCGTTGGTAGGTGCCTTGCGAATGGCTACGGATCCCGAGCGGCTCGTCGTCGGTATGGAGATCGACCCCTACCTTGAATGGAAGCAGCAGAACGACCCGGTGGCTGGGATAGTCGCCGCTCTGACCGATGCTGGTGTACTACCAGCTACCTGACTGGGTATTTGGCACCGTCTTGTGGGGCCGGCTTATCCCCGTAGATTCAGTCCGGCATACGAGTCGTAATATCTCGTCTATGAAACTCGCCGATCATGATTCGAATGTGTCCGGCTACGAGTCGTTAACGGCGAAAGACGGAACTACAGGCGTTTCACTGCCTCAATCCGACGCTGTGTGGCTTGTTCGATCTTCTGAGTGGGTGAGGGCGTGCGTCACCTAGTCCTCGAAATCCACTCTGAGGCCAACTTCGCCGATGTCACTCCGGGTGGGAATTCGTCGCCGAAGACGGCGGTATGAAAAGGGCGTTGATCACCGGAATCACCGGACAGGACGGTTCGTATCTCGCAGAACTTCTCCTAGGCCACGGCTACGAAGTCCACGGACTGATACGTCGAGCTTCGACGTTCGGCACCCGTCGGATTGACCATCTCTACAGGGATCCCCACCTTGACTCCGTCCGATTCTTTCTTCACTACGGTGACCTGAGCGATGGCGGCAGTCTGAGTCGCCTTGTGCTCGAGATACAACCCGACGAGGTCTACAACCTGGCGGCGCAATCTCATGTTGCAGTGTCGTTCAAGAACCCGATTTACAGCGTCGATATCGACGCGCTCGGGACCCTCCGCTTGTTAGAAGCAATCCGACAACTGGACACTGGTGTTCGGTTCTATCAGGCATCGTCGTCGGAAATGTTTGGAAAAGTTCAATCGGTGCCACAGAACGAGGAGACGCCCTTCCACCCTCGCAGCCCATATGCCGCGGCGAAGCTGTACGCGCACTGGCAGACGGTCAACTATCGCGAGGCCTATGGCCTCTTTGCTTGCTCCGGGATTCTGTTCAACCACGAGTCACCTCGCCGAGGAGAGACATTTGTCACCCGAAAGGTGACTCGGGCGGCAACCCGGATCAAACTCGGCCTGCAAAAACAACTATTTCTCGGCAACCTCGACGCCGAACGCGACTGGGGATATGCGCCCGACTACGTCGAGGCCATGTGGCTCATGCTCCAACACCATGAGCCCGACGACTACGTGATCGCCACCGGGGAACGCAACTCCGTACGCAGATTCGTACAACTCGCGTTTGCGTCCCTCGACTTGGATTGGGAACGGCACGTGGTGATCGACCCACGCTATTTCCGGCCAGCCGAGGTTGATGCATTGGAGGGCGATTACAGCAAGGCGCGGCGAGTTCTCGGTTGGGAACCGACGATCGGCTTCGAGGAATTGGTTGCGATGATGGTGGCGGCCGATCTGGAGATCGCTCGGGAGGAACGTACGTTGGTGGACGCAGGGCATCGCACCTTGGAGTGGGAATCGGAGCCGGATGACTGACCTCACGAGCAAGCGGATCCTCGTCACCGGCGGTGGAGGCTTCCTAGGGCGGCCGGTACAGGCTTCTCTCCGAGCCGCAGGAGCCGGTCCGCTCTTTGTTCCGCGTCGTCACGACACAGACTTGACAGACCAACATGCCACTGCAGCTCTCTTTGAGGTGGCTCGACCTGAGGTGGTGATCCACCTGGCTGCTGAGGTTGGCGGCATCGAGGCCAACCGTCGGAACCCAGGACGCTTCTTCTACGCCAACGCCGCCATGGGATTGCACGTCATCGAGCAGAGTCGCGTTCACGGCGTAGAGAAGCTGGTGGTCATCGGGACCGTTTGCGCATACCCGAAGATCACCAACGTGCCGTTCAAAGAAGACGACCTGTGGGCCGGATTCCCGGAGGAAACCAATGCTCCGTACGGTATCGCCAAGAAGTCCTTGCTGGTTATGTTGCAGGCATATCGACAGCAGTATGGGCTCAACGGGATCTACCTCCTGCCTGCCAATCTCTACGGTCCGTTCGATAACTTCGAGCTTGAAACGAGCCACGTCATTCCAGCACTGATCAATAAGTTCGTCACGGCCCGCAACACAAATGCGCCAAACGTAGATGTCTGGGGCTCCGGCTCAGCCAGCCGAGAGTTCCTCTACGTTGATGACGCTGCCCGAGGGATCGTCCTGGCGGCCGAACGCTACAACGACGCCGACCCGGTGAATATCGGCACCGGTCGGGAGGTGAAGATCCGAGCACTCGTCGGAATGATTGCCGAACTTGTCGGTTTTGAGGGCGAGGTCACTTGGGACCGCACGAAACCCGATGGTCAGCCTCGACGAATGCTCGATACGAGCCGCGCGAGGGATCGGTTCGGATTCGAACCCGAGATTGAGCTCGAGCAAGGGTTGAAACGAACCATCGCCTGGTGGGAGACCCAAGGTGCTCACCGTTGATCCTCTACCGAGGGAGACATGTTGGCTTTGCCGAGGTTCTGCGCTTCACACCCATTCGTCCTTATCCAAAACGCGTCCGGCATCGTTCAGCTGAGGACTAGCCGATCTCGCCGTGAGTCGAATGATCCACGCTCAGTCTCACAACGCAAGAGAACCAGTCGATACCGGGTACTCGGGCTTCGCCCTTCTCAAACTCGGTAGAGCCAGGCGAAACATATTGGCGGCACGATCCACCTCGCATCGCTCCTTCACGTTGCCCTGGTCCCAGTAGATTGCAGACTCAGCACCGGCAGGCTGGTCGATCCTTCTACTGAAAGATCGACCAACTGTAACTAGGCACGAACGGCCGGGATGTTTCCAGCCGATGCCTGTCCCCGTCGGCTCTAGGCTCGGTGTGTGATCGATCGACTAGGACTGGAGCGATTGGTCGAGCGGCATCACTATCAATGGGCGGACTTCTATCGATGGTATGTGCCAGCGACATTGGCAAACTGAACTCGACTGCGAGACGTTTTGACTGATCCGGGATCTGCTGAGCCCCAGCTGTCGTTGACCCAAAAAAGTACCCGCGGCCTGGCCTGGGCATTGAGCGGGAGCACCGCCGGCAAGCTCATATCGCTGATCGCACAGGCATTGCTCGCGTGGCTGTTGATTGAAGAGGACTTCGGGCTTGTCGGCCTGGCATTGACGGTATCTGCCTTCGCCGGACTGATCCGGGACGCGGGAATCCGCGAAATGCTGGTTCAGCGGGGAGACAAGTTCGACGAATGGTCGCCCCCGGCCGTATGGATTTCGTTGACCTTCGGAGTCGTCGCCTCGCTCGCAATGGTGGTGGTCGCGCCGGGCATCGCAGATTTTTATGAGAGTCCCCGGGTCGAAGGACTCATCCGAGTTCTCGCTCTCGGCGTCCTACTCCAAGGTCCGAGCATTGTTCCGATGGCGCGCCTGGCCAGCAAGCTCCAGTTCCGTACGGTCACAATCATCGAGCTAGTAGCAGCCGGCGGATCCTCAGCGCTTAGCGTGCTCCTCGCATTGATGGGAATGGGAGCGTATTCATTCGTGGTCCCGATTCCGATCTTCGCCGTTTTGAAGTCTGTGGTTTCTTGGTGGATCGCCCGGCCACCTGTAACGATGAGTCCGCAATTCTCAAAGTGGAGGCCGTTACTGGGCGACTCGCTCACTCTCGTTACGTCAGGACTGCTGGCGACCGTCTGGTGGCAGGGCGATTACATTGTTCTAGGGCGTTTTCATGAAACCGCGGTGGTGGGGATCTATTACTTCGCCTTCCGTCTTTCGGTGCAGACGTTCAGTCTTCTGGCCGGTCAAATCTCTTCCGTGCTGTTTCCCGCTCTCAGCACGATTTCGGGTAATGAGGAACGACAAACCAAGGCATTCCTGCGGGCGGCATCTGTTGTCGTATTCGTGGGATCCTTTCTGAGCCTCCTGCAAGCGGCGGTCGCCGAGCCTCTCATCAACCTTGTCTTCGCTGATCGTTGGCAACCAGCGGTTCCGGTACTGCAAATCTTGTCAGTCGGCATGGCTTTTCGGGTCATCGGCTCACCGGCCGGTTCGCTCTTCTACGCCCAAGGCCGTTTCCGCACCGTTCTCTACCTCCATGCGCTGTATGCAGCTGTGTTCATGCTGCTGGTGACTACGGCTGCCCAGTATGGAGGAGCGGTTAGTGTCGCCTTCGCCGTGTCACTCTTCTTCGCAATGCACAGCCTTGTGCAGACGTACATCGGCATAAGACCTGGAGGAGCTGGAATGAAGGATGCGGCTCGGGTCTTCTTTCCGGGCCTGCCGGTTGCAGCGTTATCGGCCGCATTCGGTTGGACGGTGGCGTGGTTGGTTTCTCCGCTGGTGGGGAGCGATCTCGTGCGACTCGTTGTGACGTTGTTGGTGAGCGTCCCCGTTTATCTCGCATTGGTGCGACGAATGATGCCTGAAGTCTGGAAGGAGTCAGTGCTGAGAGTGCGCGACCTCAAGGTGGCTTTGGGTCTCGCTTCAACGTAATGAGGGTTGCCTGAGGTTTCTTGGTGAGCCCTGGACGCCGATCTGGAGGCCGGGACCACATGTGGCCGACATTGATCGGCCGATCAAACGCCAAGGAAGCCGGCGGGCGTGTGGACACCGTCGGTCCCCCATCCTCACACAACAAGCCCCCGGTGAGCCGAGTCAGCCCCCGTTGCTCTGTGTTGGATCGAGGTCGACGGCGGGCCGGAACCTCAGCGCGAATCCCACGACCAGCCACGTGCACCCCGTCAGCACCATGCTCAGCCCGTCAGCTACGGCCTCGCGATCGAGGACCGCTCCCAACTCTCCGGCAACGATGAAGATCGGAAACTGCACAATGATCGCCGACAGCGGCACCCAGCGCCATCGGCCGGCCAGAGAGCGGTTGCGGACGATCACCAAGCCGAGGATGGCCAAACCCAGGAAGCCGCCGGCGCTCATGACACCGTAGGCAATCGACACCGCTGCCGGCGCCTCGGATGACTCAGGAATGGTGCTGCGGATGACGAGGTAGCCGACCGCTACCAGGGCACCGATCACCCCGATGGCGGCAACAGCAGTTGCCACGTAAAGCGCCCGTCGCCAGGCCGTGGCTGATGGGCGCAAGCCGATGGCAAAGAACAGCAATCCGAGCGTCCAAAACAGCGCGACCCAGGGCACGAACGATCGATCGACGCCGGTCGTGATCAGCAGGGCACCTTTGGCGAACATGAACAGCGCCCCCAACCCCACCATTGGGCCCGCCCAATCGAGCATGATCGACGGAATAGTCGGACTGCGACGCCAGGAAACCTGCTGCCCCCGGGTTTCGGCGTTCGATGCCATGGCACATCCGAGCATACGCGCTGCGGGCGCCGCCGGGGCCAGATGCCGAAGCTACGTCAAGAGGGAGACTTCCGTCGGGTGTCGGTGGGCGCTACAGGGATTGAACCTGTGACCTCTTCCATGTCAAGGAAGCGCTCTCCCGCTGAGCTAAGCGCCCTGATTATCACTTGTTTCCCCCAATGGAGTAGCCGCAGGCTGCTCCAAGGAACCCGAAGGGTACCCGGCTACCTGCGCGGACGGGTTCCCGAGCTCCCGGGTGCCGCGAACACACTCGTTTTTCGCGCTTTTGTTCCCACGGAGAGTGACCAGGTAGGGTGGGGCCGGCGATCGACGGCCACGATGGGAGATGTGGGGCCGTGCAGGCGGAAACCAATCCAACGGGTAGAGGCCGACGCCCGCGGGGCAACTGGCTCTCTTCGTATTTCGCATTCGGCGACGACCCAAACGCCTGGGCCTTACGGATGGTGCCGCTTTTGATCGTAATATTTGGGGCCGCCGTTTGGTTTTTGATCGGCGAGACCAGGAACCTGGGCATCAGTCAGGAACCGGAAGTACTCGCCGTCCAACTGTCCTCCAGTGAAGCCGACCAAACCCCGGCCGGCGGCGAGAGCGGTCCCGAAAGCACCGACACCGCGATGGGCGGTTCCACCAGCACCTCCCCGGTAACCACTGTGGGTGAAGACGGAACGGCGACGACCGAGACGAGCGGAACCCTGACCGATGGCTCCACGTCCACATCGTCGACATCCGGTTCCTCCACGACCCGCTCATCCGCACGGAGTCCCTCGACGACTCGTCGCTCACCTTCGTCCTCGCAGCCGATCACGACTCCGGCCACGACAACAACCGTTGCGACTTCTACCGTCACGGTCCCGCTCACGTCCCCTCCGCCGGCCACGACGTCGCCCACGACGTCGCCCTCGAGCTCTCCCCCGCCCACGGGCACACCGGAAACCACCACGGCCACGACGGCACCATCGACCACCACGCAATCCCCCACCACGACCGAACCACCCGGGACCTCGTCCACGACCACGACGACCAGCGCCGCAACCGGACAGACATCGACCACGACCTCCTCAACCACCACGCCTCCCACCACAACCCAACCTCCCACGTCTACGACAGCTCCACCGCCGTCCTCTACGACCACGACCACGAGCTCCACGACCACGACCACAACCCCTACGACCACAACCACGACGACCACGACCACGACCACGACCACGACCACGACCCCGGCCTACCTCTATGTGGAGGCCATCACGCCGGAAGCCGAGTGGGAGATCAACGATGACGGATCGGTCGGTCCCGAGTGGTCAGCCAAAGGAAAGATCCGTCTGCGTCGATCAGATGGCGACGGCGCCGGCTCGGTTCAGATCACCTACACCGTCAATGGAGGACCGCCGATCACCACCTCCGGCAGGGCCATGAAGGCCAAGGACGTCACAGTCCCTTCGGTCACGTTCGTGATCTTGACCATGACCGGCTCGGTCCCCTACGCGCCGGAGCACAATAACCAAAGCACGATCACGGTCTGGCGGCCGTCGTAAGCGACTCGAACCGGCGACTCGTCGAGGCGACGCCCGGAATCGAACCGGGGTACACGGATTTGCAGTCCGTTGCCTAACCACTCGGCCACGTCGCCACAGGCCTGCACCCGCTCGAGAAAGGCTCGAGAAACAAGACGCCCGGATCCTCTCGGAACCGGGCCGGCTGCCGGTTGTTCGGCCGGAGCGGACGACCGGTCTCGAACCGGCGACCTTCACCTTGGCAAGGTGACGCTCTACCAACTGAGCTACGTCCGCAGGATTCGAGAGTTTACCTCCCGCTCCCGGAGTGTGAAGGCCTCCTGACGATATGCTGCTGCCATGATCGAGCGAATCGTCCGATACCGGGTCAAACCCGACCGCGTTGCCGATGCACAGCAGGCAATCGGAGAGTTTGTCGACGCGGTGGCGAAGAGTGAGGAAGGGACTCTCTCGTACCGGGCGTATCAATACGTTGATGACCCCACCGAATTCGTGCACACGATGGCATTCGCCGATGCCGACGCCCAGACCCACCACCAACGGACCGACCATGTCGAGGCCTTCGTGTCCCGCCTCTATCCGCTCTGTTTCGAGCAGCCAGAGTTCCGAGACATGACGACGGTGGCCGACACGGACCTCGTTGGTTAGGTCGCGCACGCCCCTGTATGTGGCGGCCGGTGCGGTCGGTGTGTTCGCGCTCGCGTATGTGGTAGCAGGTGTCGATGGATGGGGACCGCCCGGGGCACGTGAACAGGCGATCGGTGAGGTGTCACGCTGGTGCGAGCGCGTACGCGATGGGTTCCTGCGCGAGCCGGCCAACACGCTGGGAAACCTCGGGTTCGTCGTTGCCGGTCTCGCCATGCTCCGCCGCCTCTCGAGTGAAGACCGGGGTCGGAACCGGTTCATCGGCAACACGCCGGTATCCGTGCTCTATGGCGCCGCCGTGGTCTTCCTGGGGCCTGGATCGATGGTCATGCATGGCACCCACACCGATTTCGGCTCGTGGATCGACAACGTGTCGATGGTCACGTACATCCTGATCCCCTGGCTCTACAACCTGTCTTTGCTCGGCCGCTGGTCGGCGACCACGTTCTTCACCGTCTACACGTCGATCGTCGCGGCCTTCGCCTACGGGTACTGGTTCATCGGGCCCGAGCTCGGCATCGGTCTGGACCTGTTCGGGGTCTCGATCGGCCTGTGGGTCATCTCGGAGGCGCTCTACCGCTGGTGGTCACCCGCTTTTCGATGGCTGTCGGGCCTGGTCGGCTTCATCGTGGCCTCCATCTTCGGTATCACCCCCGACGTGATGCTCGCTGATCCGGCCGAACATTGGTGGGTTGTCCTGTTCTGGGTGCCCGCAGTTGTGGCCCACAGCCCGGCCCTCGGCCGCCGCGCCTACACACCCTGGTACTGGCTGGGCACCGCTGCATTTCTGGGGGCTTATGCGATCTGGCTGACGGGGGTGCCCGATCATGCCTGGTGCTCGCCCGACTCCCCCATCCAGGCCCATGCCATCTGGCACCTGTTGACAGCGTTCGCCACCTGGTGTTTCTTCCTGTTCTATCGAACCGAGACTCAGCGTCCGGTCGAGCCGAAGCCCCCCCCCTCACGGTCAGAGGCCTCGAGCACCTCGACCTCGACCAGGTCGTAGTCCGGGAGCGCGGTGATGACCAATTGAGCAATGCGGTCACCTCGCAGAACTTTGAACTCGTCGCCGCCGTGGTTGATCAGGATCACCTTGATCTCACCCCGGTAGCCGGCGTCGATCAGGCCCGGGCCGTTCCCGACTCCGATACCATGATTGGCCGCCAGGCCGCTGCGGGGAACCACCAATCCCGCGTAACCTGACGGGATTGCGACCGAGAGGCCGGTGGGCACGGGAAACCAACCGCCCGGAGCCAACGTCACATCGACGCGGGCATACAGGTCAACGCCGCCGTCGTTACGATGCGCCCGGGAAGGTGCCGGAAGCTCGGGATCGAGCTTCAGGAAGGGTATCTCCATGCCGACGAGATTAGACAGCAGAGAGAGTTCGAGAACACGTGGCTGAGAAACGACGGCCCGCGGGGCGAGAATCACTACCGCGCGAGCAGGCAACCGATTACCAGTCGACGCTGCTCGAACTGATCGGCATGGCCTCGGTTGGTGAGCGGAAATCCGACCCTCCGCCGCATGTGACTCCGATCACCACCGATGTCTATCCGACCGTGGCCGACCTCGATTCGGTGGCGGTCACCAAAGTCGAGGGGAATGAAACGCTCGTTGAACGGCTGTGGCACGCCTCTGAGTTGTCCGAGGTGGACAGCTTTCGCTCTTCTGAGTGGGAGCCCGACCTGCCCGGGGGGCCGCTGGGCCGGGGCCGAACGTCCCTGGGGTGGTTCCCGGTTCTCCTGCTCGCAACTCTCATAGCAGGCGGGTTCGTCTTGTTGAGCTTCATGCGCCAGATCCCCGTGTCCCAGGGCGAATCGATTGCGGCGGACTACCGCACCTCTGCCAACAACCTCCTCACCTCGATGCGCCAGGCGGCATCGAGCGCAAACCTCGCCACCGATCCGGCCACCCCAATCACCACCCTCACCAGCGGGAGTGTCTCGGCCAACACCCTGGAGGCCCGGGCGGACGATTTGACCGACACACTCGATGAACCGCTTCCGGACCCGATCCCGCTCACCTCGGCCGAGCCCATTGAGGCGCTGAAGCCGGCGCGCCTGGCACTGAGCAAGATCCCGGCTCCGGCTGCCGCGATCAACACCAGGATCATCGACGTCATTACGTACCGCACACTCTTCGACGAGGCGTTTCGCTTTCCAACGCTCCCGACCGGCGCCGACGAGATCGCCATCGCCGAGCTCCGCCCGGAGCTCACCCAGATCATCCGAACCTCGACCAACAGCATCCGGCAGCTGCCGGACGACCCCGCCTTTGCGGAGCACAAGCGGGCTGCACTCAGCGTCGTTGACCGGCTCCCCAGCTGGCAGGAGTCCTATCTGGATGCGTTACGACGTCAGGACGCCGAAGCGGCCCAGGAACTGAGATTCGAGATCGGCCAGCGAGTGGGGAACGTCAAGGCCTCACTTCCGGATGTTCTCCGTTCCGTCGACGCCGATCTCGACCAGTCGATCAGTGATGTGGAACAACGGTTGCTCACGGCCATCGACCTGATACCGGAGCAGTGACGACGCGGCCTATCGAGGGCTACTCGTCCAGCGCAGCCATCTCCCGCTCGAAATCCTGGGCTCCCTGAAAGTCCTTGTAGACACTTGCGAAGCGGAGGTAGGCGGCTTCGTCGATGACTTTCAAGCCGTCCAGCACGATCTGTCCGATCGTCTCCGATTGGATCACCGGGGCCGCCTGTCGGGCCGCGTTCTCTACGGCCACGATGATGTCTTCGACCGACCCCTCGGGCACCGGCCGGCCCGCCAGTGAACGTTCGACCCCGGCTCGCACTTTTTCCAGGTCGAGTGGCTCTGTTTTGCCCGACCGCTTCCGCACCAGGAGCGGCAGCACCGCTCGTTCGTAGGTCGTGAATCGATTGTCACATTGCTCGCACCGTCGACGCCGTCTGACCGTATCGCCCTCCTCGGCACGACGGCTGTCGATGACCCGCGTATCAACTGCGTGGCAGAACGGACATTGCATGCGGCCTGACAGTAGCCGCTGACCGGAGCGTGCGCCCAGCCATGACATCGGTCACCCGAGCGGTGACCGGGCTGGGATCAGCAGGACCTGACCCGGCTCGATCGTGCCGGTGGCCAGACCGTTGAGTTCTTCGATCTGGGCGATCGTGGCCCGCACGTCGGCCGACGGCGGCGTGACGTTCGCCGCGATCTCCCACAAGGTGTCGCCAGCTACAACGGCGTACGTGTCGACCCGCGAAATCGAGTTGTCGGCAGTACTGGCCGGAGCCAGGGCCAGAAGAAGCACGGCGGCGATCACCAATGGGAGGACCAACACCCGGAGGGACAGCAACACGAGCTTCCCAACCGATCGACCCCGGCCCGGCCGTCCCACTCCGGTCGCGACGGCGTATGACCGACGTGCGTCCCGGCGGTGGGGGAACGGCTCCGGAACCGATCTGGTCCCGGGTGTCCGGCTCGGTGTCGTTCGATTCAGTGGTGTTTGGCTCAGTGTTGCGGTATGTGTTGCCACCGTGCTTCTCCTGTACCCGGCCTCGGCAGGGTCATCATGGGTTCTGTTTCGGCTTGCTGTTCTGTTCGGCTTGCTGTTCTGTTCGGCTTGCTGTTCTGTTTGGGCTTGCTGTTCTGGCGTTCCGGTGCTCTTTCTGGTTGTTGTTCTGTTCTCCTGCTGTTCTGTACTTGCTGCTGTTCTGTACTTGCTGCTGTTCTGTACTTGCTGCTGT
>JBFGAX010000050.1:0-20920 GCA_041567895.1 Acidimicrobiia bacterium | reverse complement strand
GTCGACGTCGCTACCCGCTCGATCGTTACGTCATTCTCTCGCAGGCGTTCAGGCTCGACCTGCACCTGCAGCATCTCGAGCCGTTCCCCCCAAATGGGAACGTTGGCGACTCCGGGAACACGGAGGAGACGGGTTCGGATCGTCCAGTAGCTGACCATCGACATATCGATGAGGTCGAGCTCGGGATCGGTAGACGTCAGGCCGACCTTCAACACCCGGCTCGTTGACGAGAGCGGTTGAATGATCACCGGTGGACTGGCCCAGGTCGGCAAACTCGGCGACACTCGCGCAATACGTTCATTGACCAGCTGACGGGCATCCAGAAGGTCGGTTCCGCGATCGAAGATCAACAGTATCGAAGACAGCTGCTCAACCGATTTCGACCGCAGCTCGTCGAGACCGGGAATGCCCGCCAGCGACTGTTCTAGCGGCACGGTCACGAGCGATTCGACCTCGGAAGCCGAAAGGCCGAGCGACGGCGTCTGAACCTCGACCCGGGGCGGTGCGAATTCGGGAAAGACGTCGATCTGGCTGGCGCTCAGCTGCTGGACCCCGAAGAACATCAAGCCGCTCGCCAGAGCCATCACGATGTAGCGGTATTTGAGACTTGAACCGATTACCCACTTCAGCATGCCCGGCCTCTACTTTCCTATTCCGAACTCGGTGCCGTACAACTCGGGAACTCCGACTGTCACGACCTTGCTGCCAGGCGCGGGACCGTCCTGGAAATAGGCCATGAGATCTTCTTCATAGACGGATGAGATCTCCTGGCGCACAAAGGTCAACGGGGCCGGATTCGTATACACCCAATACGTCCCGTCCGGGATGATGATGATGGCGTCGCTTGGAACAACCAGTCCGTTCTCGGCGGACTCGACCAGGGTGGTCTGTATGTCCAGCCTCTCCGCGGCCAACTCGGTCAGCGTGATCTCATAGAGATCGGTGCCTTCGACCGCGGTCAGGGCAGCCGGCTCGACTTTCTCGTAGACGGACGATCCTCCGCAGGAAGCTGCAATCATTGTGAGCGCAAAGCTCAGGACCGCTACCAGCGATCTGGCCGTTCTCTTTTTGACGAATGCCGCCATCAGTCCACCGCCATCGGGACTTCGCGGAGATCGATCTCGAAGAGATCCGCCGTGGAGGTATCAGGTCTCTCGATGAATCCCCATTTGGCATACATCGCAGGAATGACCACCAGAGCCATCACGCCTGTCGCCACGAGACCACCAAGTACGGCAATCGCCATGGGTTGGATCACCTCGAGACCGGCCCTCTGGCCGGCCAGGGCAAGCGGTAGGAAGATCACGCCGAGAACAAACAGTGGGCCCACCGTCGGGACCAATAGCTCTCGAGCGCCTCGCACCACCATTTCGGGAGTGAACGGCTCACCGGCTCGCAATTGCGCTTGGAACTTCTGGATCATGAGAACCGCAATGCGTGCGGCGAGACCCAACAGAGCGACCATCGCAGCCATCGAACCGATCCCGAGCTCGGTACCGGTGAGCAGCAATGCGATGAGCGCACCTCCGACGACCATAGGAATTGAAGCCAGAACGAGAGTCGCCAGCCTCCAGCTCGTGAACGCCGATTGCAAAAGCAGGTAGCCGGCGATCACTGCCGTAATGGCCACGGTGATGATCGCACCGATGGCGTTTCGTTCGTCGGCAAAGCCTCCGAGCACCTCGGCGTGGTATTCGATCGGGAACGCCGTTGCGGCAAGAGCGACATCGATGGCCGCTGCCACGTCGGCGGACGAGCGCCCATTGGCGGTGGCGATGACGTCGATGAATGGCGAGACAGACTCATGCCTGATGATGGCTTGATTCGGCACGACCCGCACATCGGCGACCTCGGCAAGCGTGACTGTTTGCCCGGACGGAGTCGGGATCAACAGACCACGCACGTCATCGACACTCTGGCGTATCGCCGGGGCACCCCACACGACAACGTCGAACACCTTTTGTTCTTCAAACAGATTGCCCACGATGATGCCTGAGATGAGCGTCGTGGCGCGACGCCGAATGTCACCGGCCTTCAACCCGAATTCCTGGGCACGTTCCAGATCGACCTCCACCTCGATCGTCGGCTCGTCGATCGGTATGTCGAGGCGAGTATTCGTGACCCCCTCAACCCCTCCTACCAGATTCTCCACCCGTCCAGCAGTTTCGACCAACTGGTCGGGAGCATCGCCATAGACCCTGACAACGAGCTCGTCTGCGGATCTCCCGATCGCTGCCGAAACCTTCTGAGCCGAATACGTCGATACGCTCACGTCTGCTTCGCTGGTCGATGCGACAGCCTCTATGGCTCCGAGTGTGACGTCGTAGTCCGCATCGTCGGCGATCGTCGCCCAGATCTCGGCCCTGTTCACATTCACGAGTTGATCCGAGAGAATCGCTCGTCCGACGTGGCCAGTGACGTTGGAGATTCCTTCGATGGCGCTCATGTCGAAAATCAACTCGGCGGCGAGCTCATCCATGCGCGGCAGTGACGTGCCGGCCGGTGCCTGAACCTCGACGACCACGTTCGGCTCCCGCAAAGCAGGCCGGAAATCACGCTGCACGAAGGCCAGCGCAACGGCACCGCCCACTATGAAGACCGCAGCAAGACCCATGGCCACTCCAGGCCGCGTGATTACCGCCCTGGCTCGCTTGGCGAAGAGCGTCGACAACTTGCGTCCGAGTGGAGCGTCGGAAGTCGCAGGCTTTCCCCGCAGGAAGAGGACGCTGAGAGCAGGCGTCAGAGTGAGGCTCGTCAGCAACGCCGCGGCGACCGCAAGCAGATACGCCGAGGCCACCGTCGGGAGAAACGCACCCGCCTCGCCCACCAGGAAGTAGAACGTGACCGCGCTGGCTACGGCGATTGCTGCTCCATAGAAGGCGGCACTTCTGGCGGACACGACCGTGTTCGTCACATTGGCAGCAAACAGCGTCACCTGCTCCGCTGGAATCTCTGCCTCCGTGCTGGTCCTGGCACTCCAGGCGCCGACGATCGAATCATCGACGATGAGCACCAGCGCAAGCACGAGACCTGCCAGGGTCATGCTGTTGATCGTTACGTCGGTCAGGTAGAGCACCGTGAACGCCGCCGCCAGCGACGTAGCGATCGAGGCCACAGCGATGAGCACCAGCCGCCAATCAATGAAGAGGAACGCCAGTGCGACGACGGCCAGTACCGCTCCGATCAGAAGCGTGATACCGAGATTGGCGTTCGACGCGGCGATGAAGTCGGCCGGCCGATACAACGAACTGTCGATGTCGATACCCGGCAATCCGGCGGAGAGGTTCTTCAACGTCGTATCGATCCGCTTGGTGACCTGCGGTGTGTTGGATTCGGGGAACTTCTCTATGACGAGGAGCACACATGGTCCCCCGTTGCACCGGGCCTCACCAATCAGAGGCTGGTGCCCCTCAACGATTTCGGTGACGTCCCCCAGGGCCAGTGGTCGTCCATCGGCAAAGACCGCTTCACCTTCCTCATTCTCGACCGTTACCGACGCCAATTCCTCGGGAGTCGAAATGGCTTGTTCATGAAACACGTGCAACCGCTGGTTGACCGTGTCGATGAATCCGCCCGTGCCCGGACTCGATGCCTGCAAGAAGCTCAGCGGAGAAACCTCGAGAGCGTTGCCGGCCGTGCGGATCACCTCGTTGAGCGTGACGTCCTGAGCAACGAGCCTCTCGGGGTCGACGAGCACCTGTAGCTGGCGATCGCGGAAGCCCCAGATCGAAACATTCGCCACGCCTTCGACACCGAGCAGGCGAGGCACCACGACCCAACGCGCCAACACGGAGGTCTCAATCGGGCTCAGGACATCACTATCCATCGAGACCATGGCGACCCGGCTGGTCGACGACAGCGGCTGCAACATCTGAGGTGGGTCGGCTACCTGAGGAAGGCCCGCAGCTTGAGCCAGCCGCTCCGTGACGACCTGTCTGGCATCGAGCAGATCGGTGCCTTCCTCGAACGTCATGACAACAGACGACAAACCCGGCAAGGAGGCAGATTCGATCTCCTCGACGAACGCGACGCCGTTCAGGAGATCTTGTTCGAGGGGAATGGTGACGAGCCGCTCGACTTCCCCGGCCGACAAACCGAGAGCCTCGGTCTGGACCTCAACCGTCACCGGGTTGAATTCAGGCAGAAGGTCCTTTTTGGCCTGCCCGAGCTGCAACCCACCGAAAACGATGAGACCGAGAGCCATGACCATGAGAATTCGGCGGAACTTGATGCTTCCAACAACTAGCCATCGGGTCACGGGCGGTCACCTCCAGTAGAGCGGAGAGCCGGCCGCGAGGCCGGGTTCTCAAACGACGAAAGGAGCCCGCAGGAGCTCCTCGAGATTGGTATTGAGTTTTCTGAGGTTCCAGGTGCAACCCGAAACCACGGCGGATTGGATGCAACGATCCACTGCTCCATTCCGATGCCTCCCAGACTTTCAGAATGCGGTCCCCTCGGCGGACTGTTGAGCCCCCGAGTTGCTATTGACGACCACCCTACGCGCTGGAGATCCCCCGTGTCAATTTTTCACAAATTTCGGGCCGCTCGTGAATACTTTCACACAGAGTGAGAACGTGAACGAGCCTTTGGGCTGACTGACTCACGACCAGCGCGTCGATCGCGCAGTAGGCGTTATCCCATGTCACCCACTAAACCGCATGGCTTCGCGGATTTTGCCCGGAGAGTGGTGGGGGCGTTCAGGAGATATTCAGGTGACCAGACCCCGGTCTCGCAGGACATCGCGGGTTCGGTAGAGAGCGACGACCGTCATTGCATCCTGGATGTCGCCCCGTTCCACCATTGTCATCGCATCCGGGAACGAGACCAGCCGAACCGCCAGTTCCTCGGTGGCGTCCGGAGACGACGGACCCTGGACGAGATCCTCAGCGAGAAAGAGATACGCGGTTTCGTCTGTGAAACAGTTCGACGTGTGAATCGTGCCGAGCTCTGTGAGCTGTCCAGCAATCAGGCCGGTTTCTTCTTTGAGTTCTCGCAACACGCCGGCCTCGATGGTCTCGCCGTCGTGGCGCCCGCCCTCGGGCAGCTCCCAGGAGTATTGATCATGGGGATATCGATGCTGGCCCACCAGATACACCTGAAGGTCCTCGGTCAGGGGCACGCAACCCAGCGCGTCGGCGGTCTCGATGACCCCGTAAACACCCCGCTCGCCCGCCGGTGTGATCACCTCGTCGTGGCGTACTCTCACCCAGCCGTTGTCATATACGACCCGGGACCCGGAACGCTTCCAGGGGCCGATGATTTCGTCCATGATCCGACCTCGTGACCGACCGGCGGTCTAGTGGCCGCCTCGCTTGACGCCGCCATACTTCATGCGCGTATCTTCCATCCTGGCGACGTCGGCTTCGTCGTCGACCAGTCCTGCGTCGACGATCTCTCCGAAGTACACCGTGTGGGTCCCGCAGTCCCTGGAGTCCCACACGGTCGCCTCCAGAAACGCGATGGCGTCCTCGAATATCGGGACGCCGGTGGCGCCTTCTCGAACGGGATAGCCGTTGAGGGCCCCGTCCTCGAGCGTCGCGGGTTTAGAGAATTTCACAAATGGGCGAGTGTTCTCGCGGTCCCACATATTGACCGAAAAGGCGCCTCCGCCGTCGATGAGCTGTTTGGTCACAGCCGAGTTTTCGACAGAGATGGCCACCAGGACCGGCTCCATGGAAACCTGGGTGACCCAGCTAGTCGTCATGGCATTCCATTGGTCGCCGTCCCGGGACCCGACGAGACAGAGAATGTTCGGAATCTTCCACAAAATGCGATTGAGCAATTCATTGTCCACGGTGAGGAGAATACCGAGGCACGGGAGTTCAACCGGGTCACTCCGACCGCTCGACCGGACAAAACGACGAAACCGGTTCTAAAGTGGTGTCGTGAACATTCTCATCGCCACCTCTGGCGTGCTGACGCCGACCTCGGCGGCCGATCTCGTGGAGAGATTCGTCCGCGACGGCGACAAGGTACATGTGATAACGGTGATGGAAGTGCCACGCTCTTTTTTGGACGATGTCGCGTCTGACGAGTGGCAGCCGGACGAATCCGGCAACGCCATTTTTGAGCAATCCGAGGAAGTCTTGATATCCCGCTATGTCGAAGAAAGGGGCCGTCGCATAACCGAACCGATGGTCGAGGAACTTGCGGAACGGGGAGTAGCGGCGCAGGCCTCGTTCCTCGAGGGCGATGACCCTGCTGCGACCATCATCGGCGCCGCCGCCGACCTCGGAGTCGACATGGTCGTCATGGGCGCCACGAGGGCGATTTTTCAAGGGTGGGAAAGCGTCAGCGCTCGCGTCACGGCCGAGGCCAAAATCCCGGTGTTGGTAGTACCGTTCCGATCGGTGGAGACAGACGCCGAACCTGAATGAACTCGCTGCGAACCCCCGACAGCGCATTCGCAAACATCCCCGACTACCCGTTTGAGCCTCACTACCATCCGATCGAGCCCGGCATCAGCATGCATTATGTGGACGAAGGCTCCGGACTGCCGGTCGTCATGTTGCACGGCGAGCCGAGCTGGTCGTTCCTCTACCGCAACATGATCCCGCCGCTGGTCGCGGGAGGTTATCGAGTCATCGCACCCGATCTCGTCGGATTCGGCAAATCTGACAAACCGACCAACCCTTCTGACTACACATATGCCAATCACATTGCCTGGGTCGAATCGTTGTTCCTCGCCCTCGAACTGGAGTCGGCAGTCCTGTTTGGCCAGGACTGGGGAGGCCTCATCGGACTCCGACTGCTGGCCAATCAGATCGATCGCTTTTCCGCGTTTGTGGTTTCGAATACGGGCCTGCCCACGGGCGAACACACCATCCCGGATGCGTTCCACGATTGGCTGGCTCTCAGCCAGTCACGTCCGGTATTTCCCGTGGGCTCGGTGATCCAGAATGGGACCGTGTCGAAGCTCTCCGCTAACGTCGTCGCAGCCTACGACGCGCCGTTTCCAGACGAGTCATACAAAGTGGGCGCCAGGGTATTTCCGTCACTCGTACCCATTTCTCCGACCATGGACGGCGCCGCCGAGAATCGACGGGCGTGGGAGAAGCTCATGGGTTTCGAAGGACCGTGTTTGACGTTGTTCTCCGACTCGGATCCGATGACCGCCGGCGGCGCAAAACCCTTCGAAAAGCTGGTGCCGGGCGCCCGGGGACAGCCACATCGCACCATCCAACAGGCCGGTCACTTCGTTCAAGAGGACAACCCCGGCGCGCTCATCGACGCGATGTTGCCATGGCTCGCCACGATCCCTGCATGACCGAAAGGAAGGTCGGGTCCTGATTTGTCACACCCACACGCAATAGTTGTGGCCATGAAGGACAGAACCGATTCCCCCAACCACAGCGCTGATCACAGGGCTGATCTCTCGGCCGATCACAGGGCGGATCACCGGGCCGATCACCGGGCTGATCACAGGGCTGATCACAGGGCCGATCACAGGGCTCACCAAAAGGACGGGTCGGGCCACGCATCGTTCGCACTGCACCTCGATGAGATCTCGGCCGTCATCTGCCCGGAATGCGAAACCATCACGTGGATAAAAGATGGGATGCTGATCAACGAAGAGCGGGGAGTTGAGCTCGCCTGTGGCGATTTCGACGTCGTCGCAACCCTGCCGACCGTTGGGGCACCGGCGCAACGGGTCATGGTCACTCGCCCCACCACGAAGGTCGGTCAAGAGTTCGTCGATGCATTACCGGCAGGGGCATGGCTGCGAGCAATGCCATCGGTCTGGTTCAGCCCATCCCACGGTGTTTTGTTACTCGCAACCTCCGAGCGACTTTCCATCGCCGGCTGATGGCGGCAACCCAGGCCCACCGCGGAGACCATGCGTGTACCTCGGGAGGCCGGTCGCTGATCTCGGCTGCCTTTCAACGACGTTTCCTGTTTCTGCAGATTTCTGCAGATGTGCTTGCAATAGTTTGCGGACCGCTTGCTGTAGTATATGCATATGTTGAACGAAACCACCGCTCACCCGCCGGGGTATCCGGATCATCTGGAGCGAACGCAGAGCCTCCGCAACGGCGAAACGATCACCATTCGTCCGATCTTGCCGTCCGATGCCACACACATCCGCACGGCGCTCGAAACTGCCGACCCGGACACGCTCTATCGCCGGTTTTTCACCACGCGGCCGAGGATCTCCGCCGATACGATTGCCTACCTGGCAGAGGTCGATTATCGCCGGCGGCTGGCGCTCGTGGCGTTCGCGGCGGATGGGCCAATCGCGCTTGCCCGCTACGAAGCTGAAACAGGACCGAATGAGGCCGAAATTGCCTTTGTGGTTTCCCCCGATTGGAGAGGGCTGGGGATTGCAGAAACTCTCGGACAGATGCTCATAGACGAGGCCGCCGCCAACGGCATGCAGCGCATGATCGGCTACTACCTGTCAACGAACGATGGCGCTGCCGGGCTCCTCGCCAAACTCGGTTTTTCCGCCGATGCCGACGAGCACGGTGTCACAACCGCCCATCGATCGCTCGCCGGGTTCGAGTAGTCGCCACCGGACAGCGGCCTTTTACGACAGTCGATCCGTCCGCTGCAACTGGCGCTGACGTTCCTGAAATCGGCGTTGTCGCTCCGGGGAGGTCGTCTGATGACACGCCGCGCACGTGACGCCCTGCTGATACCCGGGCAAGGCACGATCCCGGGCCTGCAATACCCGATTACAGCTGACGCAAATCTCGTGATCAGCGGCCCTGAGTGAAGCGTCGACGGCCACCCGACGGTCGAACACATAACACTCACCCTGCCAGATGCTCTCATCTTCGGACACAGATGCGAGGTAGTTGAGAATCCCACCTTCTAGCTGATAGACCTCGCTGAACCCTTGCGCGCGCAGGTATGCGCTGGCTTTTTCACACCGAATCCCACCCGTGCAAAACATGGCAATCGGAGTATCCCGACCGAGGTCGGCGTTTGCGTCGACCCACGCCGTGAAGTCGCGAAACGATGTGACTCCGGGGTTGATCGAGCCCGGGAAGGTGCCGATGTCGATTTCGTAGTCGTTGCGGGTGTCGATCGCGACGATATCCGGGTTGGCGATGAGATCATTCCAGTCTTCCGGCTGTACCCGAACTCCGACGGCTGCCAGATCCACGCTCACGCCGAGTGGCACGATTTCGCGCTTCAGCCTCACCTTCATACGAGGGAATGGCGGTGCGTCACACCACGATTCTTTCACGACCATGTCGGCGAAGCGCGTGTCGGAACGCAGCAAGCCAACAACGGTTCTGACGGCTTCAGGTGCGCCCGCGATGGTCCCGTTCACCCCTTCCGGGGCCAGCAGGATGGAGCCGCGCACGCCATGTGTTTCGCATATCGATTTCAAGCCCGGTTGCCAGGCCACGTAGTCGTCGAACGGTGCGAAGCGGTAGAAGGCGGCAACGAGTGTCGAACCGTGATTCACGAGGAAACGGTCCCGGCGCGAAACTGCGTCTCGAAGAGATCGGCGTACAAACCGCCCTCGGCGACCAACTCCGAGTGGGTGCCCGACTCGATGAGTCGTCCTTCCTCGAGAACCAGAATCCGATCGGCCGCCAGGACGGTCGACAATCGATGTGCGATGACGAGCGATGTCCTGCCGGCCATCACCCGATCGAGTGCCTGTTGAATGAGGGCCTCATTGTGGGCGTCGAGATGCGACGTGGCCTCGTCGAGAATGAGGATTCTGGGATCCTTCAGCACGACGCGTGCGATCGCCAATCGTTGCTTTTCCCCACCCGAAAGCCGATAGCCCCGTTCACCGACGCGTGTTTCGTAGCCGTCGGCGAGCGATTCGATGAACTCGCGGATGTTGGCGATTTCAGCGGCCATCGCCAACTCTTCGATGGTGGCATCCGGCTTGGCATATCGCAGGTTGGCTGCAACCGAGTCATGGAAGAGATGGCTCTCCTGTGTCACGACGCCGATCGAGCCGCTCAATGTGGCGAAGGACAGATCCCTCACATCTACCCCGTCGATCCGAACCGCTCCGCTCGTGACGTCATAGAGCCGGGGAACGAGATAGGTAGCTGTCGTTTTGCCGGCGCCACTGCGCCCAACCAGCGCTACGAGTTCGCCGGGTTGGATATCGAAAGAAACACGTTGCAGTGCCGGTCCCCGGGACTGGACCTTCACCGGATCTCCATCGAGAACCGCCGGGGTCCAGAACGAAACCCGCTCAACCGACGCCAGACCGGTGTCCACCGCCGCTGCGTAGTCAAAGCTCACATCGTCGAATTCCACGGCTCCGACCACAGGGTCGAGTGTCACAGCATCTGGTTTCTCCCTGATTTCGGCCCTGATGTCCATCACCTCGAACACTCGCTCAAACGAAACCATGGAGGTGGAGAACTCGACCTTCGCGTTCGAGAGTGACGAGAGCGGTCCGTAGAGATTGCCAAGGTAGAGCGAAAGCGCAACCACGTCGCCAACCTCGAGCTCCCCATTGATCACGAGAACGGCTCCGAACCAGAACACCAGGGCCGTGCCGACCGCGCTCACGATCCCGAGCGCCATGAAAAACCAGCGGCCCACGAGCGCTCGCCGGATGCCCAGCCGCTTCACCTCGGAGGCATGTTCGGTGAATCGATCGATTTCGGCCTGCCCACGACCGAACAATTTGGCGAGAAGGGCGCCGGACACGTTGAGCGCTTCGGAGATGCTGTTGTTCATCTCGGCCTGCGAAACCATCTGGTCGCGGGCGATGCCGCGCAGGAGTTTGCCGACGCGACGGGACGGGATGACGAACAGCGGGAGGACGACGATCGACAGGAGCGTTAGCCGCCATTCGATCCCCAACATCACCGCGATGGTCACGACCGTCGAAAAGGCGTTCGAGACCAGGGAAACCAGCGTGCCCGTGATGGCCTGCTGGGCGCCGACAACGTCGTTGTTCAAACGAGAGTTCAGTTCTCCGGTACGCGTGTTGGTGAAGAAGCCGAGCGACATCGCGCCGAGGTGACTGAAGAGCTGTCTCCGGAGATCGAAAATGATTCCTTCGCCCGCTGTGGATGAAGCCCATCGTTGCACCAGGCCGATTGCCCCGTTCAGGAGCGGCACGGCAACCATGCCGACTCCGAGCAGAGTGACTCGCCCGATGTCCCTGGCAGGGATGGCGTTGTCAATCAAATCGCGGATGAGAAGCGGCGGAACCAGCGTGACGATTCCGATGAATGCAATCGAAACCAGCACAATGATGAGATATCGCAGATACGGTCGCGCATAGTCGAAGACCCGCCTCAACACGTCGCGATCGATGTTGGGCGCGGCTTGATTCTCGTCATATCTCAGATAAGAAAACCAGCCGCCATGCATAAGTCAGACAGGCTATCGGGCAACGCCGCGATGCGGGCATCAGACGATCATGGCCGAAGCGGACATCCCCCGGACGCCGTACCATACGCACATGGCACGTACCATCACGGTGATTCGCGAATCCTATGAGGATCCTGGTCTGGATACCTCACTGTCCGCGGCCATTCTCCGACGCGTCGGGACCGGCGAGCTGCCTGAAACACTTCGCATCTACACCCCCGGGCGTTATGTAGCGTTCGGACGTCAGGACGCGAACGTACCCGGGTATCGCGACGCGGTCTCCCTGGCCCGTCAACGCGGGTTCGGAGCAGTCGAACGACTCGCCGGTGGGCGAGCCGCGTTGTTTCATGAGGAGACCCTGGCGTTTGCATGGTCGGTACCGAGCGCCAATCCGCGCGCAGCGATCACCGAGCGATTCGAAGAGGTCGGCGTGATTCTGCTCAGGGCAATGGAATCACTCGGGGTCGACGCCTACATCGGTGAGGTGCTCGGCGAGTATTGCCCCGGCGCCAACAGTATCAATGCTCGCCAGGAGAAAAAGATCGTTGGCGTTGGGCAGCGCATCTTTGGTGCCGCAACCCACATCGGAGGGGTCATCGTGGTGAACAATGCTGCGCTCGTCAGAGATACCCTGGTCCCCATCTACTCGGCACTCGACATTCCCTGGAAGCCCGACACCACAGGCAGCATCGCAGACGAGGTGGGTGCGCCCCGCGACGTCGATCGGGTTGCTGACGTCGTCCTGTCAGCCTTTGAAGAACGATTCCGGTTGGAACCGGGCTACATGAAACTGGGCCTCGTCAACGAGGCCCGGGAAGAAGCAGCGAGCTACCTGTCCCCCGCCTAGCGCGAGCCGTCATCTTGCCGAGAATCTCAAACCTCGAAGACTCCGGCGACCGGGTGCCATCGCTCCTCGCCGAAGTAGAGCACCTCATCGGCCGGACCCTGATCGTTGGTGAACCGCATGTAGAAAGCCCGATCCCCCGGTCGGTATACGGCGACGGTATCCGCGAGCCCGTCCGCCCAATTTCCGGCAACAAGCCGATCGCCTGGATCCCCGAAATAGAACTCGTTGTCGGCGAGGCCCGTCAGGTGCTCGTCACGGACATAGACGTATCCGGAACTTGGTCGATATAAACCGACCGTCTCCATTCCGTCGCCGTTGAAATCGCCGACGAAGGGCACATCGCCAGGCTCTCCAAAATGGTACGACGTGGCAACGCGCACAGGCTGCATGCCTTCGCCGAGCTCGTTGATCACGAACACCTCTCCGGTCGACGGCCGATAAATCGCGACGGTATCGCACCCGTCGTTGTCGAAGTCGCCGGCCAGAGCGCTGTCCCCTGGTAAACCCAGAAAGAAGTTGTGGGTGGCTGGACCCACGACGAGATCATTCGTGAGGTGCACGCTCGCATCGGACGGACGGAACAACCCGGGAGTGTCGAACCCGTCACAGTCCCAGTCTCCCACGAGTGGGATGTCGCCCTGCCCTCCGAAGTAAAACTCAACTACCTCACCGGTTCGGCGCGGAACCAGCCATCGTCCGGTTTCGAGGTCTATGAGTCCGACCTGATCCACGGGCAGCGGCGGGACTGCATAGCCACCGCTGCGGAGCGCAGTCCGACTGGCGATCTCAAAACCCACCGGCTCATCGACGAACGACCACTCGGCCTCGCAGTCCGGCTCGGGATCGATAACGATGCCCGCCAGGCGTCCGGCCAGCGTCACGGCGCCACGGTAACGAGCCGGAGCAAATCCGATGTCGTCGAAGGTCATCGGAAAGACATACTCGACAGCGAGCGACTGGCGCCAAGCATCGCGGTGGTGGGGTTCAATCTCCCAGTCCATGTCGGCGCCGACCTCGAACTTGTCGAGGTCAAACCAGATCAGGCCCACCAGATTCGGATCGGCAACGACGTACTCGAACAAGTCCACGATCCAGGCGCTCTTGTCTCCTCCCACCTCAGACGACCCGGTCTGAGCGAGAAGGTACGGCTTATCGGGAGCGATCACCCGTAGTGCGTCGGCGGCCGGGCCGATGAGCTCTGCAGGCAGTCGCCACGAGCTACCCGCGGGTGCCTCTCCGAAGTTGAAGGCAGAAATGCCCACGACGTCTACATATTCAGAACCGGGGTAATAGTCGGCAAGGGCACCACATCCAGCTGTCGACTCGTTGTTGGGAGCCCACGAAATCTGGACGAGATCCGGATCGAGGCGAGCGTACGTGAGATCATGCACCCTCCGGAAAGCCGCGACATAATCGTCGGCTTCGGCGACAATCTGACCGTTGTGCTCGTAGCATCCGTACGGAGTCCACACCCCGTTCATCTCCTGCAATGGGGCAATCGTCAGCCGCCGGCCCTCTCCCCGATCGAGCCACGCGTCGACGTGATCGAGCCACACGTTGATGGCAGCGTCGTGTCGCCCCGATGCGATCTCCGAAGCAGAAACGCCGGCCTGGAGGTTGGAAAACGGCGTGGCACCCTGCTGCCAGGATCGTTCGAGTAACCAACCGGTTCGATCGGACTGCTCAGGCACACGGGAGAACGTGTTGTTCTCGTCGATGGTGTGGAACAGGCCACCGATGCTGACGGGCTGGCCTTTCCCATTCACTTCCCGCAGCGCATCCCCTGACCAGTCGTCAACGTAGGCACCAACCAGGATCGGCTTCTCCGGTGCGTCGATCGTGGTTTTCTGGTCGTGGGGATCCAATTCTTGCGCGCCGGCGGGAGCCGCCGTAAACGCGACGGCGACGAGCGCGCCGGCAACCATGAACCTCACGTGCCTATGACGCCCTCGAGCTTGCGAGGGTTTCCATCCCATACCATCACGTTATCGACCGGTGGCAGGTAATCCTCCAGCCGGGCGACCCAATTCGCGAAAAACTCCGGTCCGTTCCCGGACCGGAGTTTTCGGAGGAGGACCGCTGTGAAGCGAGATCTGGCTGGCTAATTGCCGTCTTCGAGCCCGTAGACCCTGTCGGAGAAGCGCTGCCGAAACTCGTCCGAGACCCCGTCGATGAGCGTCTCGGGATCGACCCCTTGCTGCTCGGCCACCTCAGCGAGGGTCAGACCACCCTCGAGAAGATCGTGAATCTCCAGCTTGGAAAGGCCGAGGATCTCGCTGACTTCATCGCCGATGAATCCTCTGGCCACCCTGTGGTGGTGACCCCGGTGACGTCCGAAGTCATCGAACGACCTGTTCACGAGTTCGACAAGGTGATCGTCGATGCGGGCGAGGAGATCCTCGGCTCGCTCCTGGTCGATGAGGCCATCTGTGACTGCCTGATCAACCGAGTCATGTGCAAGGGCTGTGAGCTCCGAGAGCAACGTTGCTTCGTCGACGCCCTGCTCCGCTGCGATTTCGACCAGCGTCGATCCATCTCGCAACGCCGAGAAGAGCGCGTCGCGTTCCAATCCGAGGATTTGTGCGACCCCGTCGAGCCCGTTGAAGGCGATTCCAAAACCTGCGTGACGTTCAGCGCGGGAGCCGAACTCGAACCCCTGAACCAAACCGGCGTGGTCATGGACGTCCGCGGATTCCGACTCTGCCGCCGGCGCTTCGGTGGTTGGCGTTTCGATGGGCGGGTCCGGATCGGCATCTTCGCCGTTCGACTGCGCGATGGCGATGCCGCTCGCCGCCAGCAACGCAACCACCAGAACCATCAATCCCAGCTTGACGGATTGTTTCATGAGACTCCTTTCGACAGAAATGAGCATGGCATCGCTACCTGTGAAACGACTGTGGGATTTCCTGAGAGAATCCTGAGTCAGGAAGAAACGACGTCGGCGATTCGGTTTAGTCCTCGCTCGAGATCGTCGTCGCCCAGGGCAAATGAAAAGCGTGCGTATCCCGGAGCTCCAAACGCTTCGCCGGGGACGATCGCTACCTGAGCGATGTCGAGCAGAGCGTCTGCGAGATCGAGGGTCGAGGTCACGGTTCGATCCCCAACCGATGTGATCCCGCTCATTTCAGGAAAGGCATAAAACGCGCCACCTGGCTCCAGGCAACTGACGCCCGGAATTTTGTTCAACAGGGCATGCATCATCGTCCGGCGTCGGTCGAATGCCTCCCGCATGGCTGCCACAGCATCGAGAGGGCCCGCCACGGCGGCGAGGGCCGCGCGCTGAGCAACGTTGTTGACGTTCGACGAGAGATGTGATTGAAGATTTGTGACCGCTTTTGCCAGCGGGTCCGGCCCTATCAACCAACCGACTCTCCATCCTGTCATGGCGTAGGTCTTGGACACTCCGTTGATCACCACGCACCGATCTGCGATGCCCGGGACTTCAACCGGGATCGAGGCGAATCGATTGTCGCCGTACACGAGGTGCTCGTAGATCTCGTCGGTGACGACCCACAAGCCGTTCTCGAGGGCCCATTCGCCGACGGCTTTCACCTCCTCTGGCGAATAGACAGCACCCGTCGGGTTCGACGGAGATACAAACAACAGCACCTTCGTACGGTCGGTCAGCGCCGCCTGCAGGTCGTCGATCCCGACTCTGAACCCGGTCGAGATGTCCGAGGGAACGGGAACCATGACCCCCGACGCCAACCGAATCCCTTCCGGGTAACTGACCCAGTAAGGCGACGGCACGAGCACTTCGTCGCCCGGGTCGAGCAGCGCCGCAAACGTCTCAAAGATGGCCTGCTTTCCACCGTTGGTGATGACCACCTGGGAAGGCGCAACCTCGAGGCCTGAATCTCGCATGGTTTTGGTTGCCACGGCCTCACGAAGCTCGGGAAGACCTGCCGACGGGCTGTACAGGTGGTTGATCGGCTCCGCGCACGCGGCAGCTGCGGCTGCGACGATGTGATCCGGAGTGGGAAAATTCGGTTGCCCGGCCCCGTATCCAATCACGTCGGCCCCATCGGCTTTGAGCGCGGCAGCCTTGGCGGTGATGGCAAGGGTCTTCGATGGCTCTATGGAACCGACACGCTTCGAAATACCGGAACGAGACGTCATAGCCTCATCCTACGGTCAGTCGGGCGACCAGGTCCCCCGCCGGCTCAGCATATAGGCCTGCGAATCGATGACTGCCTCGCCGTCACCGGCCTTACGGCGGGCGTAGGTTCCATCCGGCCGCATCACCCGGGCCTTCTGGTTGTCCGACAGGTGGTATCGAAGCACCTCATCGAGAATGATCGACTTGAGCCTTGGATCCTCGATGGGAAACAGCACCTCGACTCTCGCTTCGAGGTTTCTGGGCATGAGGTCAGCCGAGCCCAGAAAGATCTCGGAGTCTCCTCCATTGTCGAAGTAGTAGATACGCGTGTGCTCGAGGAAACGCCCGACAATGGACGTGACGGTGATGTTGTCGCTCAGCCCCTCGATGCCGGGTCGCAGGCAGCAGATACCGCGCACCTGCAGGTCGACGATCACACCTGCCTGTGACGCTCGATACAGAGCGTCGATCATGTCGCGATCGACCAGAGCATTCATCTTGAAACCCAGATATCCATTGCCGCGCGCTTTGTGTATTTCGATCTCTCTGTCGATTCTTGCAAGCAGCTCATCCTTCATGCCTCCGGGCGCAACGAGCAGCTTTCGAAACTTCTTGGGGACGCCGTAGCCGGTGATCGAATTGAACACCTCGTTGACGTCTTTGGCGATGTCCGGATCCGATGTCAGCAAACCGATGTCTGTGTACACCCTGCTCGTCGAGACGTTGTAGTTGCCAGTCGAGAGGTGCACATAGCGGCGCAGGGCATCGGCCTCTTTGCGCACTACCAGCGCCATCTTGGCGTGGGTCTTGAGTCCCGCAACGCCGTAGACCACATGGACACCTGCCCGCTCCAACGCCCTCGCCCACTCGATGTTGTTTTCCTCATCGAATCTCGCCTTGAGTTCGAGCATGACGGCAACCTGTTTGTGATTCTCCCGAGCCTCGAGGAGCGCTTCTACGATTGGAGAGTTCCCGCCGACCCGGTAGAGCGTCTGCTTGATGGTCACCACCTGGGGATCGTGGGCTGCGGCTCGAATGAAATCAACGACGGGAAGGAAACTGTCATACGGGTGATACAGGAAGATGTCCCGCCGCTGCAAGAGCGAAAAGACCGATTCTTCAAGCTCGAACATGGGAGGAACCTTCGGAACGAATGGAGGATCTTTGAGATCTTGCCGATCGATCGATGCCACCTCAATGACGTCGGACAGACCTAGAGGACCGGTGAGCTCGTAAATCTGGAAGGGTGCGACATCCAGGTTGTGCACGAGGATCTCACGCAGGTGATCAGGCATGTTGGCATGAACTTCGAGACGAATCGTGCTGCCAAAGCGCCGGGCATCGATCCCCTCCTCAACCGCAACGAGCAGGTCGGACGCCTCGTCTTCTTCGATTTCGACATCAGCGTCGCGGGTGATTCTGAACGGGTGAACCGAGTCGATATCGGTACCCGGAAACAGCAAGTCGAGATTGGCTGTGATGACTTCTTCGAGCCAAACAAACTGAACTTCGTGGTAATCATCGTCGAGGCCCTCGTAGCCTTCAAAGGGAGCGGGGACGCGCACGAGCCTCGCCACGCTGCCGGGAACCTTCACTCTCGCGAATCGCTGGCCAAGGGTCGGGTGACGGAGATCTACGGCGAGGTTGAGCGACAGATTCGATATGTGGGGAAACGGATGCCCCGGATCAAACGCAAGTGGCGTCAGCACCGGAAACACGTCCTTCTTGAAATGGCGCCGTAAACGTTTCCGCTTGTCCTCGTCGAGTTGCTCGTACGTCACGATCTTGATGTCGTGGTCTGCCAGAGCCGGCATCAAATCCTTCTCCCACAGAGCCATCGCGGCACTCAGGTCGGGCTCGAGTCTTTGTCGGATGGCTGTGAGTTGCTCGGCAGGAGTCATTCCGTCCGGGGGGGCCTCGAGTACACCTGCGCTGAGCTGTCGGCGAAGACCCGACACCCGAATCATGAAGAACTCGTCCAGGTTTGTGTGGAAGATGGATAGGAACTTCACCCTCTCGAGCAGCGGATGCGACGTGTCCTGGGCCTCCTCGAGAACACGTGCGTTGAACTCGAGCCAGCTGAGCTCTCTGTTCAGATACATGGTGGAATCGGATTGCACCGTGTCTTCTCCCTGCCAAATGCGTCTCGCCGCCCCGTAACATCTTCAGCGCGAAGACCACAGAGTGTACGGCCGCCGTCTACGACGATGCCAGTAACTTCGGCACCAGGGACTCCCTCATGAAACGACTATTACTCCTCAGGCACGGCAAATCCGATTGGAACGCCGCCTACGGCGCCGATCGCGAACGTCCACTTTCACCGAGAGGCGAGACCGCGGCGGCGGCTATCGGAAAATTCGTGAGCCGCACCAATCAGGTCCCGGATCTCGTATTCTCGAGTCCTGCGGTCCGGGCTCATACCACCGCCGAGATCGCCAAGTCGGCAGGCGGTTGGGATTCGCCGATCCGGATTTTCGACGACCTCTACGGCGCCGGAGCGGGTTCTGCGCTCTCGGTCATCCATAACGCACCGGACGATGCCAATTCGCTCCTCGTGGCCGGACACGAACCAACCACGTCGCAGCTCGTCCGGTTATTGACAGAGGCCCATGCCGACGTCAAGACCGCGACGTTGATTGCCATCGACCTGCCGATCGGGAGCTGGAGCTCAGCTTCACCGGGCTACGGCACCCTGGCGTGGATGATCAACCCCAGGCTCCTCACAGAAGGATCTCTCGAACTTGGTTGAACGGTACGACATCATCGGTGACGTTCACGGCTGCCTGCATACCCTCAAGGCGTTGATGAAAAAGCTCGGATACAAGAAAAACGGCAAGCATCCCGCCGGGCGCAAGCTCGTCTTCGTCGGAGACGTGATCAACCGGGGAAACCATTCGACCGAGACTCTGGCTTTCATCCGCGATCTGGTGGAAAACGACCTGGCCCTCATGGTCAGAGGCAATCACGAAACCGATTGGTCCAAACGGGTTCTGTCAACGAAAAAGGCCAGCAAAGAAGCGGTGAAGATCGCAAAATGGCTTCACGATCTCCCCTACCAGTTACTCCTCGACGACAACCGCCTCATGATCGTTCATGCCGCCGCCCATACCGACCTGGTCGGAGTGATGTCGAACAAGGCAGAGCGTTGGAGTGTTCGAGGCGGCCGCATTCGCGGCAAGGCCTGGGATTGGCAGGATGCCTATCGTGGCAAGCCGTTTGTCGTTGCCGGCCACACGCCGGTCGCCAAACCACGCTTTTCCAAAAAGGGTGGAGGCTCGGTGATCATCGACACGAGTGCTTCGAGGCGGAAAGCCAGAGATCGATTCACCGGCAAGAAGTTTGCGGGGTATCTCACTGCATTTCGCTGGCCTGAAAAAGAGGTCGTCAAACAGAAGACGCTGACCAAGGACCTCTAGGGGCGATAATCGCCGAGGATGCGTCTTGCCACCACCATCTTGTGGACCTCATCGGGCCCGTCGTAGATCCGCGCCGCCCGCTCATGTCGGTACCAGTACGAAAGCGGCGTGTCGTCGGTCATCCCGAGCGCGCCGTGGACTTGCACGGCCCTATCGAGGACCCGCATCAAGATCGGTGCGGCAAAGAACTTGATCATCGACACCTCGTTGCGGGTAGCCGATGCCCCGTCACGATCCATCCGGTAGGCGGTATCGAGAACCATGAGACGCGCGGCGTTGATCTCTGCCCGGCTTTCTGCCACCCAGTTCTGGATCGTTCCCTGGTCGGCCAGCACGCCGGTTGCCGTGAGTTGTCGGTCGACCGCTCGCCTGCACATGAGATCCAGAGCTCGCTCAGCGATCCCGATCCAGCGCATACAGTGATGGATTCGACCTGGACCGAGACGTTCCTGTGCGATCGCGAAGCCGGCGCCCTCGTCACCCAGCAAGTTCGACCTGGGAACCCGCACATCGGTATATCGCACTTCGGCATGGCTTGCCCATCCCGAGCCGACATCGCCCATGATCGAAATGTTGCGAACCAACTCGAACCCTTCGGCGTCGGTCGGCACCAGAATCTGGCTGGCACGGGCGTGGCGTCCCTCGGCTTCCGGGTTCGTTATGACCATGACCACGGCCAGCGCAGCACCGTCGGCTGATGACGTGAACCATTTGTGCCCGTTTATCACATAGTCGTCTCCGTCAACCACTGCTGTGGTGGACATCACAGTTGGATTCGAGCCGGCATGCTCGGGTTCGGTCATCGAGAAACAGCTCCGAATGTCGCCGTTGATGATGGGAACGAGCCACGTTCGCTTCTGCTCTTCTGTTCCAAAGGCGTGAAGGATTTCACTGTTGCCGACATCCGGGGCCTGACAGTTGAAGGCGTAATGACCGAGAGGGGTGGTGGCCAGCACCTCCCCCACCCGTGCAAATTCGAGCAAGGACAAGCCCATGCCACCGTATTCCTTGTGGAAATGTGGTGCCCACCAGCCGTTGTCCCGAACCTTTTTACGAACGTCGGCAATGGCGGGATCGACGGCCTCGAACCCCTCGGTGGCCAGATCCCGCTCCAGGGGATACAACTCCTGCTCGACGAAATCGCGAATCGCGGACAACGTGTCGGCCAACGGTCCTTCGACGTCGGTAAGGGTCATGAACGGCCTCCTTGTACCACAACCTTATCGCCGTGGTCACCCCGCTACCAGTTTG
>JBFGAX010000049.1:0-21062 GCA_041567895.1 Acidimicrobiia bacterium | reverse complement strand
TACCACCTCGAGCTCTACCAGCGTGCCCGTGTCGTCGTCGACCACCTCGACGACGACTTCGACGACGTCATCAACGTCGACGACGCTGGCTCTCAGGCCGGGTTTGATCGAGGCCCCCGATTCCTGGACAGAAACCGGTCCCAATCAATTCGAGATCCCGGCCATCGCCGGAGGGCTTGCTCCCACGATCGTGACAGCGGAGGCAGTTGCGACCGTTGCCGATCTCGAAGAGGTTGTGGCCTCTGCGAAGACTGCTCGCGCCGAAATCGTTCGCGACTTCGAGGTGCTCACCGAAGGCGCGCGGACACTCGGCTCCTATCCGGCCAGGTTTCTGGAGTACGCCGGCGTCGACCAGGGCAACATTGCGCGGTACGAGGTCTGGATTGACCACGATGACGGCCTGATCCACGTTGTGTACAGCGCCTCCCTCGAGGCCTACACCGCAGGCAAAGCCGAATTCGAAACAACCCTTGTCAACTCAATGAGCTGACAAAGGTCGCTGATCAACCGCTGAACGCCCCGGCTATCGCCTTGCCGATCTCGGCTTCGACCTCCGGTGTCATGTTCTCGAGAAGTTCTGGATGCGCCTCGGCCGCATGTGTCATCACCTCTTGCTGCATGGCGGCAGCGTCGTCGGCGGTAGCCACGAAACTGCAATCGTTGCCTAGATCGGCGCAATGGACATCTGCCACGTTCATCTCCTCGCTCGCTATCCATGTCGAAACTATCACGCTTAGGCTCGCTGTGTAGTCGACCCGAGGACCCGGCAATGAGTGACATGAGTCACTTGATCTCTCAAATGCGCCAGGAGTACGAGACCGAAGGCATCGACCCGGCGACGCTGGGGGAGGATCCGTTTGTGGTGTTTGACGGATGGTTTCGCGGTGCGCATGAAGCAGGCTTGCCGCAACCCAACGCCATGAATCTCGCTACGGTGGACGATAATGGCCGGCCATCGGTTCGATCTGTCCTGCTCAAGGATTTCGATCATGACGGCTTTGTGTTCTATACGAATCACCGGTCACGAAAGGGCCGCGAACTCGACGCTCATCCGGTCGCCGCCATCTCGTTCATCTGGCTCGAACTCCACCGGCAGGTGAGGATCGAAGGGACGACCGAACGGGTAGCGGCGGCGGAAGCAGACGAGTATTTCGCCACCCGTCCCAGGGGGGCCCAGCTGGCCGCAAGCGCCTCCCACCAATCCGAGCCGATCGAGAGCCGTCAACTACTCGAAGAAGCCGTCCTTGAACTCGATCAGCGGTACCCCGACGTGGTTCCCCGCCCGCCCGAGTGGGGCGGCTACCGGATCCGGCCGACGACATTCGAGTTCTGGCAAGGACGACCCAGCCGGATGCACGACCGGGTGCTCTATACCCTCGACCAGACAGATTGGGCGAGGAAGCGGCTTTCTCCCTAGTTGCCGCAGGTGGTTCCGAGCGCGAGAGAGGGGCGGCCACGGCTGACCGCCCCTCTTCTGCCTTCGTGTAGCTGCGAGCTACGGCTTCTTGTTACTTCCGCCGCCCGAGCCTGAACCCTTTTCCTTGAAGATGTCGAGTCCGCCATTCCGGTCGGAACCGAAAATGTACGGCGAGTTCTCCAGCTTGTAGACACCCCAGTAGTCATGAGGCTGGCCACCGTTGGCCTCGATGAACTCTTGCGAGTTGTCGAAGAAACGGGCTACCTCAACCGGGTTATCCGGATCGCTGACGTCCAGCACGAGCATCCCGTCCGAGTACCACGAGACATACGCGAACGTCTTGTTACCCCGCGTCTCGACCTGAAGGTTGTGCACGGAATATGTTCCTGCCGGGTCACAACTCGGGTCACCGGCGTCGGCGCTACATACGGTATTGAACGTGCTCGCCAGACGCGGATTGGCTGGATCTGAGTAGTCCCAGATCCTCAAACCGGCCCAGGACTCGAACGTGAGCCCAAGCGTGCCCTCGGCACTGCCTAGCGACTCGATCAGGTCGCCGTCGACAGTCGACATCGTCATGGCCGGAATCCCGCCCGTTGCACCGTTTGCCGTGAAGCTGCCTGGAGCGGCAGTGCCACCGGGCGTGTTGTCAGCAATGATTGCCGCTATAGCACCCTCTTCGGCCGCCCTCATCACCTTCGAAAAGAATGAGCATCCACCCCTGCGGATCACCGCGATTTTGCCAGTCGCATCTGCCAGGTACGGATCTTCGAAGAAGGGAGGTTCGTCGATTCCGGGTACCACGTAGTCAAACGTGTCACAACCCTGACCGACAAAGACGACCTCGCCACTCAACGGGATAACGCTGGCTACGGAAGTGTCGTTGTTCGACATTTCGGCGAGTTTGAGCTCGTCGCCGCCGATGGTCAATGCGATATCGGTCTCGTCGAAGTCTTCCTCGCCTTCGACGACGATCGAGCCGTCTTCATTCGGCCAAACGGCGTGGCTGTTGACTTCGCCGTCCAGAGATCCGTTTACCGGATCGATGGCAACAGATACGAGCTGCGGATCGGTGACGTCGCTGATGTCCAGCAGTACCAAACCTGCGTCCCAGTTCGCCAGATACGCCATCGTGCCGTCGGCACTGATCGTCACATCGTGCAGGAACTTGTTCTGCGAGGACCCGAAGCCTGAGAACAGGTCGAGCAGCGCGTTCAGCGTGATCGATCCTGTCGGATCGGTGTCGCCCAAAACCAGATCGCTGTAGTCACTGACGCCCACCGGAAGGCCCGGAACCAGTTCTTCGGCGCCCCAACCGCTCATGAGCACAGGGCTGGTCGGATCCGTGATGTCGTAGATCCGGAAGTTGTCGAATGCTCCTTCACTGACGGCCGAAACGTAATCCCTGTCGCCTTGTGTGAACAACCAGAGGTTGTGCACTCCGACTTCGTCCAGAGCACCAGGAGCGAAGAACAGCGGTGAAATCGTGTTCAGATCGCTTTCATCGATCACGACGCTGGCCAGCTTCACAGGATTCTCGGGATCGTCCACGTCCCAGATCTCGAATCCGCCATTGCCGCCGCCGCAGCTCTCGTTTGACATCACCAGAATGTCGCCGGAGTTCATGGAGGAAACACGAACGTCATTGGTGCGGTCACCGGCCTCGGACTCGATTACTCCGACGAACGTGGGATTGTTCTTGTTGTGCACGTCCCACACCCAGATGCCGGCTTCACCGGAAGGATCACCACCGCATGGGCTTCCGAACGTCCCGGTATATGCATAGTTTCCTAACGCCCAGACGTCGGTGGTGGCGTTGGCGTCCAGCCGGTCACCGGAACCCACCAAATCGAGATTCTTGATCTTCTTCCCGGTTGGTCCGGTACTCACGATGCCTTCGGTTGACGCGTCGTGGCTCTCGAGGGCGCTACTGATGCTATCGCGGTGCAGCGTTCCATCGTCGATGGACCCGTCGGGATGAGCGCCCGCTACCGGCGCCATGATCGTCATGAGCATGGTCAGCGCAGCTGCGAACGCTATCCAGATCCTTGTTCGGTGTTTCACTGAGAAACTCCTCCCTTTTGCTAGTGCCTCGCCAGCGCGGCGAGAGCCAGCCTTCGGCCGGCTCGGGCATTATGCCGAATCTGACCACCGCCTGCGCAATCTTGGTACGGAAAGTATTCGCGCACTCTTCGTGACCGTGACTCGCAGGGAGCGCGAATAGTCATTGCCGGCTGCGGATCAGCTGCCAGGTGTACATGGAGTGAAGCTCATCGCAACCGCGTTCTGGCCCGACGCTGCGTGTTTTGAGGCCAGAGCCAGCTAGGTTCCGGGTATGTCTGGCGGACGGATTGCTGCGCTGATCGTGGGGTTGCTCATCGCTTTGGTGGGGGCTTTGTTCACGTTCGCCGGGTTTGCCATTCAAAACGCCGACCAGTTTGTCGAGACCGTCGAGACCGATGGGGTGGCCGTCGTCATCGATTCATCCGCGCTGGCAGGCGACCAGGAGCTCACCGAAGAAGAACGGCAGGAGTTCGGCGATTTCGAGTTCAGCTTCATCATCACGAGCGAACGTGGGCTATTCATCGGAAGGGCGCTTGAAGAAGACGTGTCGAGGTTCCTCGAGGACGCGCCCCATGTGCTGGTCGATCTCAGCAATCAGTCCGTGTTGGACGAAATACCAGGAACTCGCAATCCCGATCCAGACTCCGAGTCGTTCTGGATCGAATCCACCAGCGGCCCGTCGACGGGCGAGGTCACCGTGCCGTTTTTTCAGACGCAGCCCGAGCAGGTCGTTGTGATGAATTCGGATGAGTCAGCCGGGGTGTCCGTCGATGTCGCCTTTGATTTTTCCTCCTTCCCGTTCGTAGGAACCTTCGCCGCGATCGCACTCGGCGGCGGAATTGTTGCTGTGCTGTTCGGACTGGGATTGGCTGCCTGGGCAATCATCAGCCGCAAGAAGGGCGATGACCCCGTGGTCGATCCTCTCGGCTACGACACCTGAACCATGAGGTAACCCGTGACCGGCGGTACGCTCATCGTCATGGATCTCGTGCGCATCGGATACATCGACGATCCCAATCTTGCCGAGATCTATGCGGCAAGCATGCGGAGCGAAGGCATTGATGTGGTGCTCACCGGTGGCGCCACCATCGGCTACCCGACTCGTATCGGATTTGGTGGACGAACGTATCTGGCTGTGGCGCCCGAAAGCGAAGCCGATGCCATCGATTTGCTGGCTGACAGCGATCTGGTGTTCACGAATTCTTCGGACGTACCGGTCGCCGGCGACTGGTTGCTGATCGGTGGGATTGCCCTCGTGCTGGTCTTCATCCTCGTTGTCCAGGCGTTGCGCTGAGCATCCTGAGCAGAACGGTCAGCGCGACTCCAACAACCCGCGCTCTTCGAGTTCGCCCCGCAACTTTGCAGCGTCGATGAACCTGACCGCATCCATGCCGACTCGCCTAGCGCCCTCGACATTATCTTCGCGATCGTCGATGAAGAGGCATCGCTCCGGTGGCACTCCGAACCGCAGACTGGCCAACTCGTAGATCTCGGCCTGAGGCTTGATGATTTTTTCGATGCCGGATACGACCACGTCGTCGAACGTGGTGAGGATGGGGAATTTGGCCTGGGCGCGCGGGAACGTGTCTGCTGAGAAGTTGGTGAGACCCCCCAGACGCATGCCAGAAGTTCGAAGTTCCTCAACGATCTCGGCCGTTCCCTCGATGGGCCCTGGCGCCATTTCCTCCCACCGGCTCCAGTATGCATAGATATGGTCTGCGAAGTCAGGGAATTTTTCCTGGCGTTCGGCGATGGCCTTCTCGTACGGGAGTCCGCGATCCAGCTCGCGATTCCATTCCTCGCTACAAACCTCCGAGAGGAACCACTCCATCTGTTCGGTGTCGTCGAACAGCTTGCGAAAGAGGTGCCGACGATCCCATTCGATGAGAACACCGCCGAAGTCGAAGATGACGACGTCGATCGCAGTTTGGTCTTGAGACATCGGCCGAGTCTATGGTCAGTCGGGTCTGATCAGCTGGTAGATGTTCGTGACGTTTGCGTAGTTGGGGCCCGCCAACCGTCCGACCGGGGCCAGTGCGAGGGGATCAACATGGAGACGCTCGTTCACAATCGACTCCTGGATGTGAAACCGGACGATCTCGCCGAACACGACGACCGCCGTGGGTTCTTCGTCTCCGATTTCGACCGTCCGGGTGACACGACACTCGAAACCGGCGCGGCATTCAGCGACCAGAGGTGCGGCAACGTCGTCACCGACCACGGGCGTCACTCCCGCTCGAGCGAACTCGTCGCCCTTTTGGGTCGTCGAGGTCACGTTCATCGCTTCGGCGAGATCTGCCGACACGATATTGACGGTGAATTCTCCGGTATCGACGAGATTTTGCAGAGTGTCTTTGTAGTTGCCACCGTGCATGCCGGGAGCGACGACGACCGTTGGTGGGCGTGAGGCGACACCATTGAAGAAGCTGTACGGCGCCAGGTTGTAGATCCCATCCGTGGACACCGATCCAATCCAGCCGATCGGACGCGGCACGATCAGGCCGGTCATGAGCTTATAAACGTCCCGGGTGCCGATCTCTGCCACCGACAATGATCGTTTGGCCGACGAGGTCGATGGGGGACCGGATGTGTCACCCCCGACGAGATGTCTCCAGCGATTCTCCCGTTCGCCCGGTACGCGATCCTGTTCGACGACCATTCCCCGATCAGCGAGCTCCACGAGCGTCGATCGGGCTGCGTTGAGATCATCAAACGTGACATAGCGGTCGGTGCGAGTGCGGATTTCTCCTGGCGTTTGCTCGCCGCGCAGAAGGAGAACGGCCAGGACGGCGAGCTGTTCTTGCGAGAGGTCCCACTGCTCGGCCAACTTGTGTCGATACTTGACCGATCGTCCGCCCGCCACCCGCGTCGTGGTGACGAGCTCTGCCCGCCGAAGCGCATCGAGGGCGCCGAGCACGTGATCTTCGGACACGTTCATGACCGGATCACGATTCGTCTTCTGGTTGCACGCGGCCGTCAGGGCATTGATCGTCATGGGGTAGTAGTCGGGAGTCGTCTGTTCCTTCTCCATGAGGCAGCCCAGGACGCGTATTTCTATCGCGCCGAACGCCCCGATCCCGTTGTGATCCATGGCGAGAAGATAGGCGTTCGAAGCCCTTCGTGCGGCTATGTTGATTTGTGAAGGTTGTCTGCGACGCGCAGAGCAGATGGGAGCTGAAACGTGGATCCGCTGGCCATTCATCGCGCATATCAGGAAGGCGACCTCGACGCGCTGCTCGTTCTCCTCGACGATCCTCCCGACTTCCCAAATCAGCGACCAACCGGTCCGTTGTCGATTGCGGAGATTCCGCTCGAATACGCGATCTATCACAGCCCGATATCGTTCATTCAAACTCTGATCGATTTCGGTGCCGATCCGAACTACCGGGATCACGCCGGCTTTCCGTCGCTGATCGCGGCGCTATCGACCGACCGAAAAGACGTTGGCGAGATCCTGCTTCTGCTACTCGACGCAGGCGCTGACATTCAACAGGTTGGCGTCAACGGCTTCACCCCGCTGCACTACGCGGCCGCTTACCAGACACCGGACGTGGTGCAGCTGCTTCTCGAACGGGGAGCCGACCCGAACGTTCGTACCGACATCGACGACTACACAACACCACTCGAAGAGGCGGTGGCCCAGGGTCGTCATGAGGCGGCGGAAATATTGACGCCGGTAACCGGCCAGGATCCCATTCAGTCCTGAAAGCCCGATGTCGAAGAATTTCTATCTCACCAGGAGGAGATTGGACGTGACATCACCGATTGAGATCGAGGCGAAGTTGATGCCTCCCGGCAATACCTGGAGGCTCGGAGGCGAGGTCGAGTATGAGCTGCATCCCGACGGGTTTGAGTCCTTTGAGGTTTTCGTCAGCAAGCTGGATGTTCCGAACGGAGCTGCCGTAACGGTTCGCCGCAACGGCGAGTCCCTGGCCGAGGTGCCGGTGCGTGGGCTCTTTCGGCGCCACGGAAGACTGCACGTCTCGAGCAGGAAGGGCGATGAGGTCCCACGACTCAACGTCGGCGACGCGATCGAAGTCGTGTACGGCGGCCAACTTCTGTTGACCGGAGTTGCCGCACTCGACTGAAGGAAAGCCGCGGTCGGGTTATTCCGCGAGAGAGCCGCAACCCGATGGGCTGCGGCTCCACTCACGTTTTGACCAACGGTCCTACATTTCGGGAGTCGGTTGTAGTTCGTAGACATCGACTGCAAAGTCGCCCTTGCCCTCGCTCAGGAAAGGATGTCCGGCCGTGAGCGCACCGGCGGCGTCGGCATTCTCAGCTTCGACGATGGTGTAGCCGGAGAGGGGAGTGGCGGTACCCATCGTTCCATCATCTACATATGACCGACCGTTGGCCAACGGAGCACCGATGTCGGTGATGGCAGAACCAACCTTCTGCATCCATTCGCCCCACTTGGCCATGACCTCGCCTTGCTGCTCTTCGGTCATGTCGGACATGTCGGTCGCCTCGCCCTTGTACACCATCATGTACTTTGGCATGTGTCGTTTCCTTTCGTTGACGGCCCGACTCTATCGGACCGGTCATACGAAGGTGCCACGATCAATTCGGGACATTCAGATCTTTCTTTCGCGCTCAGGGCGGATTGGTTTCCGCGGACAGGCGCGATGGTTTATCGTGACGCCGCCGGGCAGGGCACGGGTCCTGTCTCGCATACCTCCCCGACCGTCTTCCCAGATTCACGAGCCGACATCGGCACCCTCACCGAAACTTCCCTGACATACAGACCCTTTGTGGAGCGCGCGAGAGGTTTCAGGCGTTTTTTTGTCATATCCGCCGAATAACCTTGACGTAGTTACATAGATGTGATTACACTCGCGTGCCCGCCCCACATGATGTGGTCCGTCAGACCCCAAACCACAACATATAGTGGTTTCAGCCAGACAAACAGGAGACCTAGATATGCCGCAGACCGCCACCGGAATCACGTTTGAGCGCCGCTTCACGACCGAGGGCGAAGATCCTTTCGATTCGGTCCAGTGGGCTAGACGCGACTCGCGGATAACGAACCCGGACGGTTCGGTGGTCTTCGAGATGCTGGGAGCAGAGGTGCCCGAAGACTGGTCGCAGGTTGCAAGCGACATCATGGTCTCGAAATATTTCCGCAAGGCCGGTGTCCCCCAGCTCGATGCCGACGGCAACCCGCTTCTCGACGGAGACGGTCAGGTGCTCACCGGACCGGAGCGTTCGGCCAGGCAGGTCATCAATCGACTCGCCGAGACATGGCGAGCCTGGGGCGAAGACTTTGGCTACTTCGCAACCGAAGCCGATGCGAATGTGTTTGAAGATGAGCTCAAGTACATGCTCGTCCATCAGATGGCAGCCCCCAACTCGCCCCAGTGGTTCAACACCGGTCTCAACCATGCATACGGACTCACAGGACCCGCACAGGGGTTCTGGTTCGTCGATGAAGAAGACGGCGTCGCCAAACTCTCCGATGACAGCTACAGCCGGCCGGCACCTTCTGCGTGCTTCATCCAGAGCGTCGACGACGATCTGGTCAATGACGGCGGCATCATGGACCTGTGGGTACGCGAGGCGAGGCTGTTCAAATTCGGTTCCGGTACCGGCACCAATTTCTCGACCATCCGTGGGGAGAATGAGCGTCTGGGTGGAGGGGGCAAGAGCTCCGGTGTCATGAGTTTCCTCAAGATCGGCGATCGGGCAGCCGGGGCCATCAAGAGCGGAGGCACAACCCGTCGTGCAGCCAAGATGGTCATCCTCGATGTCGATCATCCAGACATCGAAGAATTCATCAATTGGAAGGCCGAAGAGGAGAACAAGGTGAGGGCGCTCATCGCAGCCGGCTACTCGAGTGACTTCAACGGTGAGGCGTATCAGACGGTTTCGGGCCAGAACTCCAACAACTCGGTTCGGGTGTCAGAGCAATTCATCAAGGCCGTTCAGAATGACGAGGACTGGGAGTTGACTGCTCGTACCGACGGTTCGGTCCTCAAGACCGTCAAAGCCCGTGACCTCTGGCGGCAGATCGCCGAGGCGGCATGGGCATGCGCCGATCCCGGAATGCAGTTCGATACCACGATCAACGAGTGGCATACCTCCCCCGCAGAGGGAAAGATCCGGGGTTCCAACCCGTGTTCCGAGTACATGTTCCTCGACAACACGGCATGCAACCTCGCAAGCCTCAACCTGGTCAAGTTCTACGACGAGGACGCAGCCCGGTTCGACACGGATGCGTACATGCACGCAATTCGCATCTGGACGCTCGTGCTGGAGATTTCGGTGACGATGGCGCACTTTCCGTCGCGTGAGATCGCTCAGGGTTCTTTCGACTACCGCACCATCGGCCTCGGCTATGCCAACCTCGGCTCGCTCCTCATGCGGACGGGCGTTCCCTATGACTCCGACAGAGGCAGGGCCATCACGGGTGCTCTGACGTCGATCCTCACCGGCCACTCCTATGCGACGTCAGCAGAGATTGCCGCCGTCAAAGGTCCGTTCCCCAAATTCGAGCCGAATCGCGACGCCATGTTGCGGGTCATGCGCAACCATCGACGCGCTGCCTACAACGTCGACAGCTCTTCGTATGAGGGCATAAACCACTACGTGATGGGCATCCAAGCCGATCTGGTCCCGGACGAAATGCTCGATGCGGCCCGCTCGGTCTGGGATCGAACGGTTGATCTCGGTGAGCAGTACGGTTTCCGCAACGCCCAGGCAACGGTTCTCGCCCCAACCGGAACCATCGGTCTGCTCATGGATTGCGACACAACGGGCGTCGAACCCGACTTCGCACTCGTGAAGTTCAAGAAATTGGCAGGCGGTGGCTATTTCAAGATCGCAAACCAGTCGATTGCTCCGGCCTTGCGTCACCTGGGATATCAAGAAGACCAGATCGAAGAAATGGTCGACTATGTGGTCGGCACCATGACCTTGCTCGGCGCTCCTCACATCAACCGTGCGAGCCTCTCGGCCAAGGGCTTCAGCACGCAGGCAATAGGTCGGATCGAATCGACCCTCCCCGGAGTTTTCGAACTCGGACATGCCTTCAATGTGTTTGTCATCGGTGAGGAGGAGCTTCAGGAGATGGGCTTCACCGAAGACCAGTACACATCATGGGACTTCAACCTGCTGGCGGAGCTCGGTTTCACGCCACAGGAGATTCAGGAGGCCAACGATGTGATCTGTGGACGGCAGACGATCGAAGGTGCTCCGTATCTCGCGAACAAAGACCTGCCGGTATTCGATACGGCAAACAAGAACGGCCGGTATGGCACTCGATTCATCCATCACACAGGACACATCAAAGCAATGGCGGCGGCTCAGCCGTTCATTTCCGGTGCGATCTCCAAGACGATCAACATGCCGAATGAGGTAACGGTCGCAGACATCGAAGAGAGCTACATGATGAGCTGGGAGCTCGGGCTCAAGGCGATGGCTCTATACCGGGATGGTTCGAAGGCCAGCCAACCTCTCTCGTCGACATCCGAAGAAGGAGCTGCCGACGAAGACGAGCAGATCGAAGGGCTGGACGAGGCGCTAGAAGAAACGGCACAAATCGTGACCGGATCGTTCAGCTCGGAGCTCAGCCCGACCATGGCCTACGAGGGCGTGGCCCGGCCTCGCTTCCTGCTGCCCTCCCGCCGGGGTGGTTTCACCCAGGAAGCGCGAGTTGGTGGCCACAAGATCTTCCTGCGCACCGGTGAGTACGAAGATGGAACGCTGGGGGAGATCTTCATCGACCTGGCCAAGGAGGGAGCCACGTTGCGCGGCGTGCTCGGATGTTTCGCGATCGCTGTCAGCAAAGGCCTGCAATACGGCGTTCCGCTCGAGGAGTTCGTGGACACCTTCACCTTCCAGACGTTCGAGCCGCGGGGCATGGTCGAGGGTCATCCCAACATCAAAATGGCCAACTCGATTGTCGACTACGTGTTCCGGGCGCTTGGACTGGAGTATCTGGGTCGCAACGACCTGGTGCAGGTGCCACCGACAGAGACCAGGGGGTTGCCAGAGCCTCCCAAAGGAACTGCAGCACAAACCGGTCATCAAATGGACATCATCGAAGGCACGATGGAACAGGACATCGAAGCCCAGACCCGGGCTGCGAAGTTCGTCGACGCCACTACCAAACCAGACGCCAAAACGGCGCCATCGGAAAAACCAGACCACGACACCCCTCACGGCGGTTCGGTAACGGTGTCAGAAACCAGCATCCACCAGAAAAAGGTGTCGGTGAGCGGTGGCGACGTGCAAACCAGCTCGGTGCAGGCAGCGCTCGGTGAGATGATGGGCGACGCCCCGTTGTGTGACACCTGTGGTCATATCACCGTTCGCAACGGCTCGTGCTACCGCTGCATGAACTGCGGCGACAGCAAAGGCTGCAGCTGAGTCAAGTCGGCCGGGACGATTTCGAATGTCCCAAGACACGCAAAAGGGCCACGCCGCGCGGCGTGGCCCTTTTCGCGTATCTCGATTGGGGTATGCGGCTAGGCGCCCTTGCCGGCTTTCTTGAGCTTGGAGCCGGCAGTCACCTTGATGGCGTGTGCGGCGGGAATGTCCAACGGTTCACCGGTTTGAGGGTTGCGGCCCTTGCGAGCGGCTCGCATCTTTCGCTCGAACGAAATCCAACCAGGGATTGTGATCTTTTCGTCGCTGCGTGAGACGTGGGCCGCCACAACTTCGAAGAGTCCTCCGATGGACGCATCAACGTCCGTCTTGCTCACGCCGGTACTTTCGGCGATCTCATCGATCAACTCTGGTCTATTCATAGATTTCCTTCTCGCATGGGCACACTTTCGTGTCGCCTCGGTGTGAAAAGGCTAGGTGGGTGCTCTCGGAAAACGAGGGAGCAAGCTGCTACGTGTGGTCTGCCTTGTAGCTGCGGTAGACAGACAGCAAGGCAGCCTTCTCGGCGTCGGTGAGGCTCGGGTCGGCTTTTATGGCATCCTCGGTAGAAGAGCGTCGGTCCGGCTCGTCTTCCTCTTCGTTGAGCAGGCCGGCCTGTTTGAGCAGCGTCTCGGAGGAAATGCCGAGAGCGGCTGCCACGCTCTTCAAAACCCGGATTGACGGCTCATGGAGGCCTCGCTCGATCTGACTTAGATACGCGTTCGAGACGTCCGCCATGTCGGATAGCTGTCGGAGCGAGAGGCTCGCCAGTTTCCGCTGGGCGCGGATGAATCCACCCAACGCCTCTTTCTGTTTTTCCCATGCGTCTGTCATGAATCTGTGCCGAACCCGTCCAAAGAAAAAGCCGCAGGAGCCGTGGCCCCGGCGGCTTTCACAGTAGTGAACTACTGCGGGTCGGTTAGCTCTGCGCCTTGGAAGCGGTCTCGAGTACCTTGCGGGTGAACGTACGCTGGTTCTCGAGCAGCGCGGCACCAAAGCCGAACATGCCTTCGAACATGTCTGCCCGAACCTTGTAGACGTCACCGAGTCCGGGAACGGCCGGCATGTCGAGCTTGTTGATTGCGTCGAGCATCGTTTTGTAGCCTTCGAGGACGAGGGTTTGACCCTGCTCGACGGCTCCGAGGATCTGCTCCTGAGCCGTAGTCACGGCGTCTTCGACGACCCTGGTTGTATCATTTTTCTTGGCTGTAGCCATGGTGTGTCTCCTTCATAAGCGGGGATGGTGTCGACAAGGGAACAGTGATAACTATCTCATCGACTGCGGTAAGTATATCAAGCATATGAGAGAATGCGTACTATTTCAAGCATAACTTTGACGTGCCTTGCAACTTCGACGACCGAAAGAGTGACCAGATGATCTGGAGCAGGCCGGTTCGACTCAGGCTCTCGTTGGCGATCGCGATGGCATTCGTGTTGTCGTCGTGCGGCGACGGCGGTGGATCGGCAGTCACCGAACCATCAAATCCTGATCAAACGATATCGACTACGACGACGTCGGAAGCATTGGATGTACGATCGTGGCCTGCCGGGACGACTACGTGTGCCGATCTCCAATCCAACGTACCCGTTGGTGTTGACGATTTCGGCATATCACTTGACGATGGTCTTTTGACGTACCGGTGGACGGACGACGCAGGCAGCAACGCCGAGGGCACGATCCAGGTTTACGACGACGCCACATGTTCGGTCGACACTGATGCCTGGCAGTTCCTGATCTCACCGGGGCTGAACATCGATCAGCTCGATCGAAGCGGTTCAATCTGTTCGGTTATCGCTGCCCTCACGGGCAACGACCCACCAGCGAACAGCCAGATCTTGCTGGGAGAGATCGGCGATCTCGACGCTCTCACGACCAGCTGCTCGTGAGCGTCGTTTTTGAGTCGGAACTAGCTGGTGATGTACTGTTCGAGCTGAATGATGAGCGCTTCCTGCTGGGCAATGACGCCTTTGACGACGTCCCCAATCGAAACAACGCCTGTGAGTTTTCCGTCTTCGACGACCGGTAGATGTCGAATACGGTGCTCGGTCATCAATTCCATGCAGTCATTGACGGATTGAAGCGGAGATACCGTGATGACGTCGGCGGTCATGATCTCGGCGACGCGGGTTTCGCGCGATCCGCGATCGAGCAGTATCACCTTGCGTGCGTAGTCGCGTTCGGACATGATGCCCGCCAGCTCACCGTCCTTCAGAACGATGAGCGCACCCAGATTCTTCTCGGCCATCATCTGTAGTGCCTCATACACGGTGGCATCGACATCGACGGCCCAGACGTCGGTCCCCTTGCCGTCCAGGAGGTGTGCAACAGTTTTCCTCATGGCTCCACCGTACTAGGTGAAAGCAGTCTGTGCCGTACTCGGCCGTTACGCACTCAACCGTGCACGTATGAGCCCGGCGCAGGCTCGAGCGGCGGGTACGTATCGTTGCCCATCGAAGGTGGCGCGGTCAACGGTCCACCGCGCTCTGATGCCCATTCGGCCCACAACTCCCACCATGAACCGGCTTCTTCTGTCGTGTCTGCCAGCCAGGCGTCCGGGTCGGTCGGGTTGCCGCTCGCAGTCCGGTAGCTGGCCTTTGGGCCGGGCGGGTTCACAATTCCCGCGATGTGGCCGGCCGAGCTGAGAACATACGTCACGTCGGCTTTGGGAAGCAGCTGGGTGGTTCGGTACGAGGTCCGCCAAGGAACGATGTGATCGTTGATGGCGCCGACGATAAAGGTGTCGGCTTCGATCCTGGAGAGATCAAGTAGCTGGCCGGACAGCCGCAATTCGTTGGTGGCGAGTCTGTTCTCCAGATAACACGAACGCAGGTAGAACGAATGCATTGCCGATGGCATGTTGGTGCTGTCCTCGTTCCAGGCGAGGATGTCGAAGGCGGGAGGGTCCTGGCCCATCAGCCAATTGCTCGCAACGTAGTTGAAGACCAGATCATCGGGACGGAGCAGGTCGAAGGTTCGGCGCATGTCATCCGCAGAAAGCACGCCCTCTTTTTGGAGACGCCGTTCCAGCCTTTCGATCGTGGTGGCGTCTGTAAACGCCCCGAGTTGACCGGGGGCACCGAAATCAACCAGCGTGTTGAGCAGGGTCACCGAGCCAACCGAATCATCATCGATTGCGGTCAGGAATGCCATCAACATCATGGCCAGCGTGCCTCCCAGGCACAAGGCGACCAGATTCACCCTGGGAGCGCCCGTGATGTCCTTGATGACATCGAGGGCGATCCTGGGTCCGTTGACCAGATAGTCCTCGAGGGTGGTTTCGCTCATGGAAGCGTCGGGATTGCGATAGCTGATGGCGAATACCGTGTGACCGTGCTGGACCGCCCATTCGACGAAGCTGCGGCCGGGAGCCAGGTCCATGACGTAATACTTGTTGATCCAGGGCGGTGAGCACAGGATGGGCACCGCGTGGACCTGATCGGTTTCCGCTTCGTACTGGATGAGCTCCATGAGCTCGTTGCGGAATACCACCTCCCCCGGCGTGGCGGCCAGGTTCTCTCCGACGGTAAAGGGCGAGGTGTCAACCTGCTTGGGCCAGCCTCCGTTGTTCAGAGCGTCATCGACGAAGTTTCTGAGTCCCCGTGCAAGGCTACGGCCTCCCGTTTCGAACGCCTTCTTGAGCGCCATCGGGTTGCTCCAAAGGAAGTTGGTGGGAGCTGATCCGCTGATCACCAATTCCCCGAGGAACTCGAGCTTGGCAGCATCTGATCCGTTGAGGTCGGCGATCTCCACCAGATCGCGCACGAATTCCTGGCGAACGTGATGACGCTGTAGATACCAGAAATAGAGGGGGTTCTGTATCCAGGTCGGATCGGAGAACCGACGATCCTTCGGGTCGGGGCTCACGATCGGTTCGGATTCGACGCCCGCCACCAACGCCATCGATTTGGCCGCGGCAGCCGACAGATGGAGGCCGAGGCGCATCCCGGCGGCAGCTGTATCCAATGGTTTGGCGGCGGCGGCCACAGCGGCCTTCGCGATCGTGCCCATCAGGTTGATTGGATCGAGACCGCCCATGAGTCCGCCCTCGGGTGCCAGTGCTCCGGCGGCAGCAGCTGCGACATCCGAATCGTCTGTGCCCGGCTCTTCGCTCACATGTACAGCCCACCGTTGATGGAATAGATCGCACCGGTGATGTATCCAGATTCGGGATCGGCCAGGAACTCGACCACCCTGGCGACCTCCTCGGGAGAGCCGAGGCGACCAATCGGAATCTGAGCAATGATTCCTTCGAGGATCTCGGCCGGCACGGCCTTGACCATCTCGGTTTCGATGAACCCCGGCGCAACCGCGTTCACCGTGATGCCCTTGCGAGCCGTTTCCAGGGCGAGTGATTTGGTGAGGCCAAAAAGGCCCGCCTTGGCCGACGCGTAGTTCGCCTGACCGATGTTTCCTTTCTCGCCGATCACCGAACTGATGTTGATGATGCGACCTGATCCGCGCTCCAGCATCCCTTGGACGGCGCCACTTGACATGTAAAAGGCACCATTGAGGTTGATGTCTACGACGTGTTTCCATTCATCAGCCGTCATCCTCCGCGCGGTCTTGTCGACCGTCACTCCCGCGTTGTTGACGAGCACGTCGATGTGATCATGAGCCGAGAGGACCTCTTCGATGACCCTCGCACAATCTTCCGGATTGCCGATGTTTCCCTGGTGGGAGGTGATCCTCACCTCGGGATGCTCGGCCTGGAGACGTTCGACCGCCTGGCTATCGCGCGAGTAACCGACGGCGACGTGCATACCGCGTTCGATGAAGCGTTGGCTGATGGCGAGGCCGATGCCCCGTGCCCCTCCGGTTACTACCGCGACCTGTCCGGTCATATCCGCCACGCCTACTCCTCTCCGGGTGATCCGTTCTGCCCAGCCTACGAAAAGGTATTAGTCGCTGCCGCCCGAGGAGCTGGATCCGCTCGCGCTGGAACTGCTCGAGCTGGATGAATTGGATGATCCGCCGTCGGACGAACCGGACCCACCGCTCGACGATTTCGACGAGCTGGTCTCGGGAGCCTTGCCTGAGAACCCACCAGGGGAACCGGCGCCACGGTACACGGTCGCTTGTTTCGAGCTCAACTTCTTGTGCTTGTTGCACGCCGAGACGGGTCCGTCTCGCCATGAACCGTTGCAGTAGTGACTTGTCGCCATGAATCTTCCTGTATGCGTTGGTGCAGACAGGGATTATTGCACGCCCGGGCGCAAAACCTCTAGGCGAACACCTCGTTGCCGACCAGCGATGATCCCTTCGGATCGGGTCCAAACTGATTGGGACCTGGCGTGCCGGGAAGGACCATGAACACCAGTAGCACGAGGCCCACGATCGGAATCAGTCCGATGAAATACCACCATCCGCTTTTGTCGACGTCATGAAGCCTGCGTACGGTCACAGCCAGCGACGGCACGATGATCCCGAGTCCGAAGATCAACATCAGACCGAGGCCGACGATCGCAAGTGAATCGATCATCATGAGGATGAAGGTCACCAGATAGCCCGCCATCAGGACAACCTGGAATCCCCAGAATTCCCGTCTCCGGGCACGTCCACTGAAATCTGCGTACTTCCTGAACGGTTCGAGTGCCAGTTCCATAATTCTCCTGTCTCTCATGTTCTTCATCGTCGCTGCTTCAGGTTTCTTGAATGTCGACCATTTCTCGATTGGCGAAGAGGGCCTGCTCGTAGAATCGTTTGATGGATCTGTTCGAACATCTCGCTGCGGAGACGTCTCAGCTGCGCGAGACGGGACTGTTCAAGGCCGAACGACCGATTGCATCCCCCCAGGATGCCGTCATCGAACTGGAGGATGGGCGAGAGGTCATCAACCTCTGTGCCAACAACTACCTCGGCCTCGCCAACCATCCCGAGCTCGTGGAAGCCGCGCAGGCTGCGGTTGACCAGTACGGCTACGGCATGGCGTCCGTGCGCTTCATCTGCGGAACCCAAACGGTCCACCGCGAACTCGAGGCTGCCATCAGCGAGTTCTTGCGAACCGAGGACACCATCCTCTATTCCTCATGCTTCGATGCCAATACGGGCCTCTTCGAAACATTGCTGGGCGAAGAGGATGCGATCATCTCCGACGCCCTCAATCACGCGTCGATCATCGATGGGGTGCGCTTGTGCAAGGCTCAGCGATACAGATACGCCAACAACGACATGGATGATCTGGCGCGCCAGCTCTCGGCCGCCGGGGATGCCCGATTCAAGATGATCGTGACCGACGGAGTTTTCTCGATGGATGGCATCATTGCCAACCTCCCGGCAATATGTGACCTGGCCGACGATCACGGCGCCGTTGTCGTCGTCGACGATTCGCACGCGGTTGGCTTTCTGGGCGAGGACGGTGGCGGGACGCCGGACTATTGGGGCGTGAGCGACCGGGTTGACATCCTCACCGGGACGCTCGGCAAAGCTCTGGGCGGGGCATCCGGCGGCTACACCTCCGGTAGGAGTGAGATCGTGTCGTGGCTTCGCCAGCGATCCCGCCCGTACCTGTTCTCCAATTCGCTCGCCCCGGTCATCGCTGCCACTTCTCTGCGAGTCCTCGAGTTGTTGCGGGGTGGAGGCGAGCTACGTTCCCGACTCGGTGCGAATTCGGAATACTTTCGCAAGGGTATGGGGCAGGCCGGTTTTGACCTGGCAGGCGATGGCCATCCAATCATTCCGGTCATGCTGGGGGATGCCAGGCTGGCAGGTCAGGTGGCGGAACGGCTTCTGGAGGAGGGGATTTACGTGATCGGCTTCTCATTTCCCGTGGTGCCTGCCGGTCAAGCCCGGATCCGTACCCAGATGTCGGCAGCTCATACGCGCGATCATCTCGACAAAGCCATTGATGCCTTTGCGAGTGTTGGGCGCGAACTGGGAGTCGTCGCATCATGAGGGCGATTGTGAAGTCACGGCCGCAACCGGGATTGTGGCTGGAAGACATCGACCGGCCCGCCGTTGGCCCAAATGACGTCCTCATCCAGGTGAGAAAGAGTTCAATCTGCGGAACTGATCTCCACATTGACTCCTGGGACGAATGGGCACAGGAGACGATCCCCGTCCCGATGGCGATTGGACATGAATTCACGGGAACGGTCGCTGAGGTCGGTTCCGAGGTGGAGCGGCTGGAGATCGGCCAACGCGTGACCGGCGAGGGGCACATCACGTGCGGGGTGTGTCGCAACTGCCGGGCAGGCCGCAGACATTTCTGCATCAACACGATCGGGGTTGGCGTGAATCGGCCGGGAGCGTTCGCGGAGTTCGTCGCGATCCCGGGAGCGAACGCATATCCGGTGCCCGATGGTATCTCCGACTCCATCGCCACGCTTCTCGACCCGCTTGGCAATGCCGTCCACACTGCCCTCGAGTACGACCTGGTGGGCGAAGACGTCCTCGTCACCGGCGCCGGTCCGATCGGAATGATGGTGGTCGCAATAGCTCGCCACGTGGGGGCTCGCTTCATCGTTGCGACCGACATCAATCCTTACCGGCTCGCCATCGTCAGAAAGATGGGGGTCGATCGCGCCGTAGACGCCCGGCGTGCCGATCTTCGAGACGTGATGGCCGACCTCGGTATGAAGGAGGGTTTCGATGTAGGGCTCGAGATTTCCGGGGCGGGTGCTGCCCTCAGCCAAATGCTCGACGTGATGAACAACGGCAGCTACATCGCCCTTCTCGGTATCCCCACCAAAGACCATCCGATCGACTGGAACGACATCATCTTCAAGGGCCTGACCTTGAAAGGCATCTACGGTCGGAAGCTTTTCGAGACGTGGTACAAAATGATTGCTATGTTGCAGACCGGGTTGGATGTCTCGCCAGTGATCACACACGAGTTTCCAGCGGAACGATTTGAGGAAGCATTTGAAATTGCCGGCTCAGGCGAGAGCGGCAAAGTGATCCTGGACTGGAGTTGAAAATGTCGATACCCGAAGCGCTATTCGGATTGATGGTTACGAACGAGGGCCATGATTTCTCGGATTTGTCCATGGATTTCGACTCGATGGAGCCATACCTGCGGCCCGCAGGTATGGCCATCCCAGAGCTGCAGAGCGGCCAGGTGCTCATCAAGGTCAGGATGGCCGCAATCAATCCATCCGACCGGGTTTATCTGAAAGGCGCCTATGGGCAAGCACGGGTAAAAGGTGTTGCCGCCGGGTTTGAGGGTGTCGGAGATGTCATCGCAGTCGGAAGCGGCCTGTATGGCAAAGCTCTCGACGGGCGGCGAGTGTCTTTCGTCACTTCTCCAGGCGGATCCGGGAGCTGGGCCGATTACGCCATCACCGATGCCAAGTTCTGCATACCGCTGCGCGATGAGGTTAAGGACGAGGATGCCGCCGGACTCATTGTCAACCCGGTCACAGCCGCGGCGATGCACGCGATAGCCAAGAAGACCAAATCGAGTTCGTTTGTCCTGACCGCAGGGGCGAGCCAGCTTTCAAAGTTCATGATCGCCCTCGGTCGCGACTCGGGTATGCGCCCGATTGCGATCGTCCGGCGCGACGAACAAATAGGTCCGCTGATGGGCCTGGGCGCCGCTCACGTTCTCAATCTGACTGACAAAGACTTCGATGATCGTCTGGTGAAAGTCATCCGTGCCGAAGAGCCCCGGACCTTTTTCGACGCCGTCGTCGACGATGTATCGACCCGTATTCACGACGCTATGCCATCACGATCGCGCTGGGTCATCTATGGCAAGTTGTCGACGGATGTTCCGAAGCTCAGCGATCCCGGACAGATGATCTTTCGCGGGAAGCAGATCGAAGGGTTCTGGCTCACCGAGTGGATTCGCTCGACGCCGCTGCCGCTGCAAATCAACACCTATCGGGCTGTGCAGGCCCGGTTCGCAGATGGGCGCTGGTCCACTTCGGTCGCCGAGGTGATCCCACTCGACGAAGCAATGGAACGCCTCCCATCCGCCCTTGCCAAAGCCACAGGCAAAGTTCTTCTCAAACCCTGACCTCACAAATGGTCTCCCAGCGGGAAGCTGCAACGCCGCTGAGCTGGGGGAAGGTACCGCTCCGGAGTGGAGCGGAGCGAAATGGAGGAGGGGTAGGGGGAATTCTGGAGAAGTGTGGTTGGAGGGGGTTGCTATTCGGTTGTCTTGGACGCCCTTCGGGTTTTCGGTAGCAACCGCGGCGTTCGGAACGTGTTCTGTTTTCTTTCCCCCTACCCCTCGCCTGCGGCGAGCGGTACCTTCCCCCGGCTTCGGTTCCT
>JBFGAX010000048.1:0-21364 GCA_041567895.1 Acidimicrobiia bacterium | reverse complement strand
CCCGTCACGATGTCCGCCTACGAGGTGGCAGGTGAAACGGTGCTAGAAACCAATATGACCCGGTTCGTCGCGAGGTTTACCGGGTCTCTCGGCTCCTCGCCCCTCACCGTGAGGATCGATGATTCGACGGCGCTCGGCAGCATCGTGCTCGGCGGCACCGCCCGGATCATCGAAGCCGACCTCAGAGCATCGAACGGGATCGTCCACGTCATCGACTCGGTGCTGATCCCGCCGAACGTCATTTCCGAATAGCCCTGCGCAAGGACGAATGGGAGGGGCTCCGGAAACGGGTCCCCTCCCTTCGCTTGGACGACACGGTGCAAGGCGCGTAGTCCACACGTCGCATGGCGCAGAGACAGACAGCCCCACGTCTGCGAGGTCGGCAGATTGCGTTTCCCGGGGCACGGGCTGCCCCGTCGACGTTGTCCGGCTGAGCTCGGATGGCTATTCGGGTGGGATGGGACGACCGACTGTGAGAACATCCAGCAGCCGTGGTTCCAAGTCCTCGACCATCGGTCTTTCGGGCGGAGCGCCCAACGCCTCAACGACGGTCGCGAAGAACGCCCGAGCAGCAACAGACAGAACAACGTCGAGAATATCGCGGTCGGATAGGCCCAGCTCTTTCAGGTTTTGGACCTCCGATCGGGTGATCTGCGACGGATCGTCAGCGGCCCTCTCGGCGAAGTCCATGACGGCCACGTCGACCTCGTCGAGGTCCGCGTGCCGATGGTCCGAAGCAATCCGAAACACCTGTTCAGACTCGTAGAACCGGTCACGCAGCACCTTTCCGTGAGCGATACTGCAGTTCGTCGATCTCAACGCCCGCGCCGCCGCCAACGTAGCCAGCTCGCACCGCCGAAGATCCATATTCTCCCGAATCGAAGTGATCAGCGTGATCCAGGCCTGGTAGGCCTCTGGGTGATGGGAGAAAACCTGGGTGTACACGGGCACATAGCCAGCCCTCGCCTGGTCTTCTGCATACATCCGCGCAACCATCCCCTCTGCCTCAGTCGTTGGGATGGGGTCGATGAACAAGCTTGGCACCTCCTTTTCATCCGAACCTAGCCGAGGATCGCCGACCATCCATTGGCATCTCGGTTGACCGCAGTCGTCACGTCGGCAGCGAACGCCCCAGCGTCATAGAGCGCGTCGCGGTCGGCTCACTGACGTTGCACCAGATATCAGAGATGAAGACGTTCTGAACGACGGTGAAGCCGAGCACCACTACAGCTCCGGACAGTGCGCCGAGCCACCTGGGCGGCGCGGCCCAGACGAGAGCCGTCTTACCGATCGCTGCGGCCTCAGTCACGTCGCCACCATACACACCCGACATCGAGGGGGCCGAGCGAGCCGGGATGGTTCAGGCCTCGCCGCAATCGATGGGTGGCGGCTGGGTTTCGCTCTCGATCAATCAGCTAAACGAGAAGTGGGTCCCGGAGGGCACCCTGGGACGACTCTGAGCTCGGCGTGGCCGGCTCACACCCTGATACACCGGCGTTTCGAATGATTCACATGCGGCGCGTGAACGTGAAGGGACCCCCGTCGAGCGGGGGTCCCTCGCTTCAGTCGAGCATCTCTCAGCTACCCACCTCACCTCGTCCAAACAAGGCCCATCGGTTACGGCTGCAGCGGATCAGTCGATGTGCATCTTCCCTTCGTACACGTCGAGGATGTCGAAACCGGTGTTGGGAGGCAGGCCGTCACCACTGCCGGAGCCGTGGAGGTCTTCGTAGGCCCCGTCTCCTTCTGTAACCACCCAGTTGAAGGACGACAGCACCGGGCCCGCGAAGAAGACTTTGACCTGCAGCTTCACGAAGAACGAACCAGAATCGTCGTCACAGGTGAACTCCTTCACCACCTGGATGTTGACGCCTTTCTTGCCCATTCCGGAGACTTTGCCGAAGACGTCGAACGTTTCACCCGTGGCGCAGACGACGCCGTCGTCGACCGCCGGCCCGGTCGCCGTGAACGTTCCTGTGCCGGCAAAGAGGGTATCGACCTCGATAGTGACGGCGCTCGGAGGCGTTGCACCAGCCGGTAACGCCATCGCCATGGCGACGGCCAACGCCACTGCCAGTACTACCAATCTACGAAGCATGAGGGTCCCCTCTCTTTCAATCCAGGTCCACCCCGGAACACAGGCCGCCAGCGAACCACACCCGGCGTGTGACCGGTAGAGGCGAACCTCCTCTTGTCAATCTGGGAATAACTCACAACGATTCAGACCGCTCGCTCGAATGACTGCGCGTACTACTGAGACCGCGGATCACTCAAATGGGCCACCCCCATCAGCATCATCCGGGACAACGAATGGACGACGACTCTCGCCCCAGCCGGCGAGCAATCACCCACATCGGATCGCCCCACACGACTAGGAAGATGGAACCTGTTCGGCGCGCAACGAACTGATAACCCAACGGCACCCTTCCGAGCGTGTGCCTATTGGTTACCACTCTGTCCAGGTGCCACCGGTGGCTGATTCCCAGACCGAGGTTTGGGGGGCGGCGCTGAAGGCGGCTTCGAAACTCGACAGCGACTCGTAGTACGCACCCATACCGGCGGCGTCGGCCCAGAGATCCAGACCGATGACCTCAGTCGGCGCCGGTTGATCGGGCATCGGAAGTCGTACCTACAGCGGCTGGCCAGGCGCGCAACGAAGTCTCGATCCTCCCACCCCTGTTCCATGATTTCTCGCACAATGGCGTTGTAGAGGCACGTGTCGGTTCCCGGCGCGATCTGGAGGTGCATCCCCCAATTGTCTTCGGCGTAGGCGGCGGTGAAGGTCTTGCGCGGATCCACGTAGATGATGGAAGCGCCCCCGATCGTCTGCCAGCTCGTGAACCGGACCGTCTTCGTCTCGTAAGGGTCGGAGCCGGCGATGAACAACACGTCGGCGGCGGCATCGTCTTCGAAGGCGGCGCTGAAGGCATCGATACCGGAGTCTGTGAGACCGGGAACATCATCGCCGTCGGCCGGGGCATGGTGGGGTGACCAGTTGGGCGTTCCGATCTCACCGAGTCCGAGCTTGGAAGCGGCAAATACGTTTTTCGTAGAACTCGTAGGCGTAGATCTTGACCCCGAAGGCCAGTTCGGTGTAGTTGTCGATGGTGTGCATCGCCAATCGCGCCACGAGGTCGGTGGCAGCCGACCACGGGATCGGGCGCAAGCGTGCCCCGCACCCGCAGCATGGGGAACTTCAAGCGATCGGAGGTCCGAGCCGTGGTTGTTGGTGGCCTCGCCCCCGAACCTGGTACGGATCCACATGGATCATGTGTGCTGGCAGTCGTGCCGGGTGCCGGTGTTGGCCGCTTCGAGCTCGTGTTCGAACTCCTGGCACTGGCCTCCGTGTCGGCCGGGCAGGTCGCGGGTTCCTCGAGCTGCGTCTTCAGCCGCGGAATCTCCCCAGCGTTTCCCCTGGGCTCTCAGTTCCCCTGGGTTGGTTCCGAAGCCGCTTACGGCTGATCCGTAACTCAGGTACCAAGTGGTCACGCTCCGTGAAGGAGTCGTTAGCCCGTGGACGACATCGATCACAACGCAGACCCTGTCATTGGGCTCGCAGGACAAGCTCGAAAGAAAGGTGCTGGGGCGAGTCGGCTGAACATACCGACCCACCAAATCCGGGCCTTTGGTGATAGGGAATAGTTGAGGGTGGAACCCGGACCGATGGGACCAGCCATCGGTCGATCACCTTCTCACAAACAGCGAAGGAGTATCTACGCGCATGGCAATTGCGAAAAAATGGAAGGGGAGTGTGGTCGGCCTGGCCTCGGTGTTCTTGGCGCTGGCAGTCTTCAGCTCCGTCGCGTTGGCCGCCACCACGACGCTGAGCACATCAGACAATCGGTTCGATGTTGGGATTGACAACCAGGGCTGGTGGTCGCCCACTTTGTTCAATACCGACGGGAACGACAACTACTTCACGGGCCGGACAGGATCGCGATTGCTCCGCGATTTCTTCACGTTCGACCTCTCCGGCTTGGACGGATGTACTGTGAGCAGCGCCACGTTGGAGTTGACGCATGCTTCAAGTTTTGGCAACAACTCCCATGTGCTTGGGATATTCGATGTGACGACCGACGCGGCCACCCTCAACAACAACACTGGGACAAGCGCCGCCATCTACAACGACCTTGGCACCGGAACCCAGTACGCGTCGGTGAGCATTCCCAACGGAGCAAGCGGCACGGAGAGCATCTCCCTCAACGCGGCCGCGATTACCGACATCAACGCAGCCATTCCAGGGTTCTTCTCGGTGGGGGGTTCTCTTCAGAACCTGGCTCCCTTCGGAAGCGATTACCTTTTCGGTGCTTCAGGCAGCAGCAGCAATAAGCTCACCGTGGACTTCAGCTGCAACGAACCGCCGGTCTGCGACGAGGCAGCCCCGAGCATCGATGCGATCTGGCCGCCAAATCATAAGTTCGTCGACATCAACGTGTTGGGTGTCACCGACCCCGATGGTGATGCGATCACCATCACGGTCGACTCGATCTTCCAGGACGAGGCCACCGACACCTTTGGTGACGGGGCGTTCACACCGGACGCCACTGGAGTCGGAACCGACACCGCCGCGGTGAGAGCCGAACGAGCCGGCACGAAGGAAATGCCTGGTGATGGGCGGGTCTATCACATCGCGTACACCGCTGACGATGGCAACGGTGGAATATGCTCCGGTGTTGTCACAGTGGGAGTCCCCCACGACGTAAAGGACACCGCCGTCGACGGAGGAGCCCTGTTCGATTCGACCATCTAGCAACCAACCACCAACGAACCGAAGGGACCCCCTGCTCAGGCGGGGGTCCCTTCGTCATCGGCTTCCCCACGCCCTTCCCTCCAACCGTCGTGTTGATTAATCGGTTGCCTAAAGCCGGCATCCATGCTGAAGCAGAGGGTCCAGCGAGCAAAAGATCCTCATTTCCAGGGGATCTTCCGGTGGGCGCTACTGGGATCGAACCAATGGCCTCTGCCGTGCGAAGGCAACGCCGAGGGTTTCACAGAGCTCATGATTGCTGGCTTCTCCGGTGTTTCTCCTTTTCCTGACTGGCTTTCTTGCTCCCGTTGGTTCCCGTCACTTCCGAGTGTTTCTCGTTGTCGCGTTGCCCAATTGTTGCCTAGTTTCACTCGGTATTGGGGCCGTGTTCGACAGTGCAGTGGACGTCGAGGATCTGGTGAGTAGTGATGTGTGCGGCCGCCGACGAGTCTCTGGTGACTCAGCTGAGCGCCATGATGCCGAAGCCAACCTCGCCGAACCTCGCGGTGAGCAACGGCGCAAGCGACGAAGTGGCGGCCGCCTCCCGACCGCCACTCGATCGTTCATTGTTCAACGGCTATCCAACCCACTTGTTCGACGCGGTGCCAGCCGTCCCTTGCCTCTTCCTCCTGGAGTCGGACGTCGAAGCCACCCACCACGACGTTGCGGTGTCGGGTCACGATGGCGTGATCACCGGCGTAGGTCTGGCTGGCACTCAGCACGACCGGCGCGGACGTGAAGCCGTTGCTGAAGGGCACACTGGCCCACGTATGGTCGACGCTGACGACACCAGCTTCGATCCCATTTCCAGCCGGGAGATCGTGGACGCCCCGTTCGAGCACCAGGTAGGCGATGGTCTCCCACGGGTGGGTCCCGTTGAGGTAGTCCCACTCTTCGATCTGGATCTCGAACGACGATGGCTTTACCTGCCGGAGTCGAGTATGAGCGGGTTGCGGCGCATTCCAAGTCTCGATCTGAGCGACCACGACGGGATCGTGGTAACGCTGCTGCAGGTTGATCCGATGCCAGAGTTCGGCTTCTGGCTGGTCTAACTGAATCATGCCGACTTCACCGATGGGGTTGCTGTCGCGGTCGTACAGCAATCCGGGGCTGATGGCCAGATATCCGACCTGTTCGGGGTTGTGATGAGTCTCGGCGTCCTTTGATTGCTCGTCCTCTATCTTGATCCGCAGTCCCGTCGGTGTCGGCTGGTGGATACGCACACCCGCGGGATCAGGGCCATCGAATGTTTGCATCGCCGCAAGATAGGCGACCTGGGTGTCATGCTCTTCACTCATTGTCACCGTCCGCCACTGATTGGTGACGTTGTCGACCAACCCGGACTCAATGGCACCATCGGCCACCAATGCGCACGCGGTCGCGGCGTTGACGAAACCGCTTCCGGTCGCATCGTCGTCCCCAACTACCGCCGTGTCACCTAGCGCGGTGGTGCCAGTGGTGACATCGGTGGCCGTGGCTTGCAGAATCGCTCGTATCTCGTCCGGCGAGCGGGCCAGCCGATGGCGAGACGCCGATCGCAGCAGAGCTGCAACCCCAGCCACCTGGGGGCACGCAGCGGAGGTGCCGGAGAAGACCCCCCAGCCATCGGCATCGATGGCAGAGGGCATGTTGCTTCCTTCGAGATCGCTGCCTTCGGCGACCGGCAGCATGATGTGGCCTGGCATCGGCGACGTGCTGGTGTACTCACCCACGACACCACAGATGTCCGGCACACTGCGACCCGGGTACATCACGCTCCGGAAGGAACTTGCATAGCTTGAGGCCTCCAGGGAGCCGTCCCGCTGGACGGTCACACCGCCGACGGCGAGGACTGCTGGCATGCTCGCCGGGAAGGCTCGGTGGCCGTTGCCGGCCGCAAACACCACCAAGATCCCATCGTCAACCGCGTCATTGATGATGTTCTCAAGGTCGCGTAGCTCGTTGTAGAGATTCTCGTCATGATCCTCCCATTGGTCCCAAGTCATGTCGTCGACGTTCCAGCACCACGAGTTGGTGATGATGTCCGGTCGCTGTTCGAGCGCAGTCTCCAGGGCCTCCGCTGAGTAGTCGTTGTGTTTGACGCCAATGAACTCGATACCGGGCGCCATGAAGAGCACGTTGGCGCTCTCCCCCGTTCCATGACCGTCCGGGTCGCTCGCCGGGTCTTGTGTCGACGGCGTGCTGGTGCGCTCTATCTCGTAACCCTGGCGCTCGAAGAACGGGTGCGGGGCGAACCCCGTGTCGATCATGGCCATCCTGGTACCGCGACCCGTCCAGCCGTTGCGATGGCTCGCTGGAACTTGCAGGGCGTTGGCCACGTCGGCCAGACGCACGTGATAGTCCTCGATGTCGGGTGGGATGTACGTTTCCGCAAGAAACTCCACCGGCGTTGGAACGTATGCGAAGGCGATCGTGCCCCGTAGTGGCTCGGGGACCTGGAGTGCCTTCGATACCCGGATTCGTCGTCGCGGCTCGACGAGGGTCTCGGGGCCCCGAAGACCGGTCGTGATAAGTGGTCGCAGCTCATCGATCAGGACTCGGCCGACACCGAGAACCCGCCTGAGATCCTCCACCCGGGTGAAAGGCGCCGCGTCGCGAGCTTGGGTGATGCGAGCGGCGAGGGCGGCACCTAATCCGGGCAGCGCCTCGAGTTGCTCCTCCGAAGCCGTGTTGATGTCGACCTGTCCCCTCATCATCTCTTCTGGCACGGCTTCTGGCTCGCGCTCAGGTCCTGCAAGGGGCTCGGTTGTCTCCTCGAGTGAGACATCGAAGATCTCTTCCACGGTGTCCCAGGGCAGGGTGGCATCCACGCTGCCGGTATAGGTGACACGCGGTCTCGTGAACCCCAGCGTTCTCGCTAACCGCGAAGCCTCAGCAGCCCTCTCCGGATCGGGGCGGTTCGCCTTGGCGGTGGCTGGCGTCATCTCCAATTCTCTTGCTATCGACCGGCCGTCCCGCGTCTTGGGAACGAGCCGGACTCGCACCTTCTTGGGCATGTCGCACCTCCTCCTCCTTAAAGAAAGTCGGGTCGGGTCGGGAAGTACACCGAGTCGGCAACACCTGCTAGCCGATCTGGGAAGGTCGGCGGCGTAGCGAAACGTGATCGCGATCCGTTCGAAACGACCGTGCTGCCGAACACGGATTCGAACAGGTCGACTGATCCAGCGAAACCGACACCACGGGCTCCCACGGACCTCACGACGAACCCGAATCCGGCAAGCTCGCGGGCGCAGTGGCTAGCCGCGTCAGGGTCGCGTTGCTTCAATGCAAGGCGGGCGACGACTTCCGTGCTCGGGACGTTGACCACGATTCCGACCCCTCACATCAACTCCCATGCCAAGCTAAGCGCTACTACCAAGAATCGGTAGAGACGATTGGCCCTTTGTTCGCGTTTCTGGATGGCGAACCGTCCTCGTCGCGTTGTTCATCTATCAACCGATGGGGTGGTTACGCGAGAGATTCTGAACGGTGGGCGCTACTGGGATTGAACCAGTGACCTCCGCCGTGTGAAGGCAACGCGGGTCGTTTCGAGAAAGCCCATGGTTACTAAGTTTCCGAGGGATTCTCCTTTTCCTGACTGGCGTTATCGCTCCCGTTGGTTCCGGTTGGTTCCGAAGGTTTCTCTTTGGCGCGTTGCCGAATTGTTGCCCAATTCGCGTGGAGCCCCGACGGATGGGGTGGACATGTTCACGTGTGCGCCGATTGCTGGCAGCGTTGCTCGAGCGTGAAGCTCACCCAGAGAAAGAGGGAGGAGTGAAGTGGAGCAACTCGTTTGAAACCGAGGAGCTCACTCAGTTTCGAGAACAGCTCGCCCGTCAGCGCGAGATCCAGCAGACGGTGAGAGGCAGGACCCCTAGGGAGACACGGGATCCTTACGAACGTTGGCCCGCCGTCGAATGTCGTCGCTGTTCTCATCCACCATGACCAGCTGGAGGAGTATCTGGCGGGCCGCCGGTTGGCGGTTGGCGGAGCGGTCTTGGTGAACCTGTTCGGCGCGACGTCCGAGTGCGCCGGTGACGCCACCCATGCTGTCGTAATCGGTGGTGGTGAACACGTCGGTTCCTCTAAGTCTCGACCAGCTCGGTGAGGGCGTTCTACATGAGGGGAAGCCCACCAGGTTGCTCGGCAACATCACTTGTGATGCGGGCTGCCAGCCCGGCTCGAATCGCAAACCAACCGCTAGGGCGGGTTTCTCAATGGTTTCTGTGAATTCGGCTCGGGTGGGGGGATAACGGTGACGTGCCGGCGCTCACATGGGACCCGATGTGCTCGTAGGCGAGGGGCCGGTCGAAGAAGTCGGCTCGTAACGTGAATAGGACCCGGACTCGGGAACCCCTGGCTTCCACGGCGTTGGTGAGGAGACGGAAAAAACGATTTCCGGTCTGGTCGTCGTCCACGAGCGTGGATATCTCTTCGAATTGATCGCCCACAAGGCCGAGCTCAACTTCGAGGACGAGATTCGGAGGCGAACAGGTACAGAAAGGAAAGGTACAAAGACCCTGCACAAACGCGCCGCTCAGGTACATGCTCTCGGCGAGGAAGGTACAGGCTATGGCGACCGTCCCCGTTGTAGAGGTACACGCCCAGGGCGACTCAAGGGGGGAAGGCATGAGCGACACCAAGTACCTGTTCAAACGGGGTCAAACCTGGTGGGTCAAGATCTCCGTCCCGCCCACTCTGCGGGAGAAGCTCGGATATGACCTGCGCCGCTCGCTGCGGACACGGGACCTTACAACCGCCCGCACGGCCCGGGACCCCGTCGTCGCCGAGTTTCGGGAGCAGATCGCCCGAGCCCGGCGGGAACAGGACGGCGTCCCGGCAGCGGTGCCCCGCATCGGCAATGGCTATCCCATCACCGCCCGGGAGGACTTCTCCGACGTCACCTACCTGCTCGAGGTCTACCATCCGATGCTGGCCCAAGCCGCCCAGCCCGGCCAGTTCGTACTGGTGATATCCCACGAGCACGGCGAGCGGATTCCGTTGACGATCGCCGACTACGACCGCGAGGCCGGCACCATCACCATGGTGATCCAAGCGGTCGGCAAGACCACACGGGAGATGCGGCAGCAATGCGTGGCCGGAAGCCGCCTCTACTGCGTGGTCGGACCCATGGGCCTCCCCAGCGACATCGGTCACCACGGCAAATCGGTGTACGTCGGCGGTGGGTTAGGGGTAGCGTCGATCTATCCCCAGATCCGGGCCGCCAAGGAGGCGGGATCGTATGTGATCGGCATCGTGGGGTTCCGCAGCAAAGATCTCATATTCTGGGAAGACAAATTCCAGCGCTACTGCGATGAGCTCATCATCTGCACCGATGATGGTTCGGCCGGAATCCACGGACTCGTCACCGAAGGTATTGAAGTGGCCCTCGAGCGGCATCCCGACATCGAGGAACTGGTGGCGATCGGTCCCCCCATCATGATGCGAGCCTGTGCCGACTACACCCGTCCCCAGGGCATCAAGACCACGGTCAGCCTCAACCCGATCATGGTCGACGGGACCGGGATGTGCGGTGGTTGCCGGGTGCTCGTCGACGGAGAAATGAAGTTCACGTGCGTCGATGGCCCCGAGTTCGACGGACACAAGGTCGACTTCGCCGACCTGATGAGCCGGCTGCAGAGATACACCGTGCAGGAGAAGCGGGCATTGGAGGCGTGGACGGAAGGCCTGGTAGAGGCGGGGGCGCCGTGATCGGAGACATGGGCATGGCAGCTCAGAAGAAAACGATCCGGACGATTCCCCAAGAGCGCACCCCCATACCCGAACAAGATCCGAGGGAACGAATCGGGAACTTCGATGAGGTGGCGCTCGGATACCGGGTGGAGGACGCCTTGCGGGAGGCGGAACGGTGTCTCCTGTGCAAGGACGCCATCTGCATTCCGGCCTGTCCGGTCGCCATCGACATCCCCGGTTTCATCGAGCGCATCTCCGCCGAGGACTACCGAGGGGCCTACGACATCCTCACCGACGCCAACCTCCTGCCGGCCATCTGCGGCCGGGTGTGCCCGCAGGAGGATCAGTGTGAGCTGGTGTGCCCGGTGGGCGAAACCCTGGAGCCGGTCGCGATCGGCCGGCTGGAACGCTGGATCGGCGACATGGCACTGGCGGAAGGCTGGCACAACATCCCCTACATCGAGCCCAACCACCGCCGGGTGGCAATCGTGGGATCGGGCCCAGCCGGCATCGCCTGCGCCGCCGACCTGGCCAAAGCGGGATGTGAGGTGACGATCTTCGAAGCGTTGCACGCTCCCGGGGGGGTGCTGCGCTACGGAATCCCCGAGTTTCGCCTCCCCAACGAAGTCATCGATGCCGAGATCGAGAACCTCACCCGCCTGGGGGTGAAGATCGAGTGCAACACGGTGGTGGGGCGCATTTTCACGATCAGGCAGCTGAGGGAGGAGATGGGGTTCGACGCCGTCTTCATCGGCACCGGTGCCGGCACTCCCCGCTTCATGGGCATCCCCGGGGAAGCCTTGCACGGGGTGCTGTCCGCCAATGAGCTGCTCACCCGCTGCAACCTCATGGGGGCACTGGAGTTTCCGAAGTTCGACACGCCGATCGACATCGGTTCCCACGTGGCCGTCATCGGCTCCGGCAACACCGCCATGGACGCCATGCGGGTGTCACTGCGAGCGGGGGCCGAAAAGGTCTCCTGCGTGTACCGCCGCACCCGGGCCGAGAGCCCGGCGCGAGAGGAGGAGATCACCCACGCTGAGGAGGAAGGGATCGAGTTCCACTGGCTCACCGCTCCGGTGGAAATCTTGGACGACGGCGAAGGCAAGGTGCGGGCGATGCGGTGCATCCGCATGGAGTTGGGCGAGCCGGACGACTCCGGAAGGCGGCGACCGGTTCCCGTCGAAGGCAGCGAGTACGAGTTCCCCACCGATACTGTCGTCTATGCCATCGGCACCAACGCCAACAGGATCATCGGTCAAACCTCGGAGCTGGAAATGAACGACCGGGGCTATATCAAGACCGCCGACAACCTCAGCACTTCCATGGCCGGCGTCTACGCCGGCGGCGACATCGTCACCGGCGCCGCCACCGTCATCCTGGCGATGGGGGCCGGACGGACGGCGGCGGCCAGCATCAAGGACTACCTCAGGATCCGCAACACCGAGGTGGTGTACGGGATCCCCGCCTCCGACGGACGTATCTTCGGCTTCGACTCCTGCGAACAGAACTACGTCCGTCTGCGCCTACCACCCCTCGAGCCCGAGCTCGCCTTGAGTGGCGCCGCCGGCTCGGACGGGAGGAAGGAACCATGACGACCACCCTGGACACTCCCCGGCCGGACACCGCCGACGCCACCGTCCTGAGCGAACACATCATCGACATCGTTAGCGACTCGGGCGAGGGCGCTCAGAAGTGCGGCCAGTCCTTCTCTGCCATCGGCGCTCGCATGGGAAACGGCATCTGGACGGTGGAGATCATCCCGGCGGAGATTCAGCCGCCCCCCCGCAGCATTGCCGGTGCCAGCGGCAATCGCACGAGGCTGGCCTCCGGCCCGGTCAGCAATGGAGGGGACGCCGCCGACCTGGTTGTGGCCTTCAATGAGCAGGTACTACTGGGCCGGCTCCAGGCTCACGAGCTGAAGCCCGGATGCATCCTCCTCATCGAGAACATGTGGGAGAGCGATGCCGATCCCGAGATCGCCTCCTCCTATACCCGGGTGCGCGACCGGCTGCTGGCCGACGGCTTCCGGTTGTACGAGATTCCGATGGAGCAGGAGTGTCTCAAGCACGTTCCCGATGCCCGGCGGGGCAAGAATATGTTCGTGCTCGGGCTGCTGTGCCGGATCTACAGCCTCGATCGGGCGCTGGCCCTGGAGCAGGTGGCGTTCACGTTTGCCAAGAAGGGTGACAAAGTCATCGTCCCTAACCAGCAGCTACTGCGAGCAGGCTGGGAGTGGGCAGAGAAGAACCTCGATCTGCGCTTCCGGATACCGGCCACACCCCCCACCGAACCGCGGGTGGTCGTCAATGGCAACTCCGCCATCGCTCTGGGTGTGATGGCGTCCGGCATGGAAGTCTGCGCGATGTACCCAATCACCCCTGCCACATCCGCTTCCCACTACCTCAGTGAGATCTTCGAAGATGTGGGCGGAGTGGTGCACCAAGCCGAGGACGAAATCGCCGCCTGTGCGTTTGCCATCGGCGCTTCCTATGCAGGCAAATGTGCGGTGACAATCACGTCTGGTCCTGGTTACTCGCTCAAACAAGAGAGCATCGGCCTGGCGGTGATGGCCGAGATTCCACTGGTGGTGGTGAATGTGCAGCGGGGAGGGCCCGCCACCGGCCAGCCCACCAAAGCCGAACAGGGTGACCTGCTGACTTCGGTATTCGGCAGTCACGGGGATGCTCCCAAGGTCGTGATGGGCGTGGCCGACATCGAAGACTGCTTCTACTCCATCATCACTGCCCGCCGCATCGCTGAGACATTCAACATGGTGGTGGTCGTGCTGTCTGACGCCAGCCTGGCCACAGCCCAGCAGCCGTTCGTGCGCCCCCAATTCAGCGAGGATTGGCTGGCCCCGCCGATAGATCAGCTTCCCATCGAGGAGGGAGCCGAGCCCTATGACTGGGACCGGGAGACCGGCCTCATCCGCCGCTTCCTCCCCGGTCAGCCCAAGGGGATGCACTGTTTGACCGGGTTAGCGCACGACCGCAGCAGCACCGTCGCCTACGACCCGGCAACCAACCAGGAGGGGATCCGCAACCGCAGCATGAAGCTGGCTGCCTTTCAGAAGACCCTCAATCCGGTCGTGGTAGTTGGCGACCAGCAGGGCGAGCTATTGGTGGTCGGCTGGGGCAGCACCAAGGGGGCCATCGAAGAGGCCGTCGAGAGGGTGCGGGCAGACGGGCACCGGGCAGGCTCCATGCACCTCAAGTTCCTACAGCCGATGGCGCCCGGCATCAAACAGGCGATGCAGCGGTTCGAGAAGGTGCTGGCAGTCGAGAACAACTTTTGCGATTTCGTGGGAGATGGCGTGATCGACGAAAACAATCGGCGGTTTACCAACCTCGCATGGATGCTGCGAGCCCGCACCCTCGTCGACATCGATTGCTGGGGCGTGGTGCGAGCCCAGCCCATCAAGCCTGCCACGATCGAAGCCGTCCTGCGGGAGAAACTGAGCTGAGGAAGGAGGTCACAGACATGGCGCTCAACACAACCGACTGCGCGTTGCTGTCCATGGACGAGGACTTCACCCTCGAGGATTACGCCGGCGGGATCCCTCGCTGGTGTACCGGCTGTGGCGACAACGCCGTGCTCGCCGCCTTCCAGAGATTGTGCCGGGACGAACAGCTCCCGCGAGAGAAAGTCGTGTTCGTCTCAGGTATCGGCTGTTCCGGCCGCTTCCCCCATTACATGAACAGCTACGGCTTTCACGGCCTCCACGGGCGGGCTCTCCCGGTGGCCGAAGGGATCAAGATCAGGCGACCCGACCTGCATGTTTTCGTCAACACCGGGGACGGCGACTGCTGCAGCATCGGCACCGCCCACTGGATTCACGCCATTCGATACAACATGGACATGACGGTGGTCATGCACGACAACCACACGTACGGCCTCACCAAGCATCAGGTCTCCCCCACGTCGCCCACGGGTCTGATGACCAACACCACCCCCTACGGTGCACCTCTCACGCCGCTCGATCCATTGAGCGTCACACTCGCGGCAACCAACGTCTCATTCGTTGCCCAGGTCGTGGATTGGATCCCCGAGATCCTCTACCAGACCGTCTCGCTCGCCTTCCATCACAGAGGTTTCTCCTACATCCAGGTGCTCCAGCGGTGCCCGGAATACCTCCCCGACTTCTTCGATCCCTGGATGCAGCATCCGGAACGAATTGTCCTGCTGACTCACCCCGACGGCATTCAGCCGACCGCCTCCCTCAGCCGCACCTACCCCAATCGACAGGAGCACGATCCCCGCGACCTACTGCGCGCCAGGGAAATCGCCGCCGGGAACGACAACATCCCGGTGGGCATCTTCTACCGGAACAGCCAAGTGCCTCGCTACGAGGACTTGCGCAAGGCCGACCGGCTCTACACGCCCGACGAGATCAAAAAGAGTTTCGAAGAAGAGCTTGACCGGTTCACCATCTGGCCGGCAGAGGAGCACGAGCATGCAGTCTCGTGAGCTCCTTCGCTTCTATCTGACCGGCGAGCGGCCAACCAGCGCCGAGAGCGACCTGGAGGGGATGCGACCGGCCCTGTTGGCCCCCTTCCGGGACCTCTCGAGCCTGCGCTACGACTACCCGCTGTTACTCAGGGAAGGAGACGACTCCCTGACGGTCACGCTGTCGGACCTCTTCGACGACATCCTCAAACAGGTAGCTCCCCCCGGTCCTGCCGGTGAGCGCCTCCGACGCCACATACTCCGCCTGGAGCAGCGGATACGCAGCCGGGTGGCGGCCGGCGAGTCCGACACGCTGTCGCAGCTGTGGAGGACGGCCGCTCAGGATTTGATCGGCGAAAGCAACAAAGAGGAGGCCAAGCTCCTGAAAGAGAGCCTGGACAAGGCCCGGGCCGCGCTAGCAGTGGACGGCCAAGTAGTCGACTGCGACGAGCGGCTCGCTCTGACGTTCGTGGAGCACGCCTGGCTGGCGTTTTCCCAGCGACAGGCCGAGAAGGTGCGACAAGAGATCGACACGCTCATGCTGCGGCTGTCGAACATCCTGAAAGCCGATACTGCCCGATCCCGGTCGGGATTGGCAGCTGACAAGCTCGCAGAGTCCGTGGGGGCGAGCTATCGCCGGCATTTCGACTTCGATGCCTGGTCCCGCCTGATTACCGGGCGGGGAACGGGAGCACTCGGGCCGCACCGGCACCGGCGCATCGAGACCATCCTCGCGGTTCTGGACACGCAGCGGTTCTTTCCGGGTGGCAAGAAGAAACCGTACGCATTCCGGTTCGAGAGCTGCGCGAACGCGGCTGCGACCTTCCGCAAACGCGTTCCCGAAATGCTGGAGCTGGTCAAGGCCATGACGGTCGCCCGGTTGGAAATCGACAACCGCTACCGCGAGGACCGGCACGATGCCTACTTCCAGAACTTCGACGAGAGCTCGCCGACGCCTGAAGATCTGGTCGGTTTCCCCACCTACCTCGTGTGCCTGCGGGGGGAAGAACTGACCGACACCGAGGCCGCCCAGCTGATCGAAATCCTCGGTTCCAGCCTGCCGATCAAGGTGTTGGTGGAAAGCGACGACGTCCTCGGCACCTCACCGATCGGTGACGTGCGCTGGTCTAGGGGAATGGTTGGTGGGCAGCTCGGCAACCTGGCCTTGGGTCTGGGCGAAGCGTTCGTGATGCAGTCCACCACTTCCGGCTTGGCGAGAATGGAGCAGGCAGTGGTTGCCGGCCTCTCACACCCGGGTCCCAGCCTCTTCAACGTCTTCAGCGGCGCAACGAGGCATGGCAGTGAACTGCCGCCCTATCTCAGCTCGGCTGCCGCCATGCAGTCGCGGGCCTTCCCGCTCTTCACCTACGACCCAGGGGCCGGAGACGATTGGGTCGAGCGCTTTCGGGTCGACGGCAATCCGCATGAAGAGGACGACTGGCCGGTCGAGGAACTGTCTTATGAAGACGAGAACTTGCGGCGGATCACCGAGGAGGCCAGATTCACGTTGGTGGACTTCGCGGCGTGCGATGCCCGTCATGCGCATCACTTCCTGCCTGTGCCCCGTAGCTCCTGGAGCGACGATATGGCGCCGGCTTGGCTGTTCCTCGATGGAGAAGCTCCGCCGGGAAAGGTGCCTTACGTCCTCGTGGCGACAGTCGACAACGAACTGCAGCGGCTGGTGGTCGATAGCGAGCTAATCGAGGCCGGACGTCGGTGCCGACGACGGTGGCGCAGCTTGCAGGAGCTGGGAGGAATTCACAACTCACACGCCCTCCGCCTGCTGGAGTCGGAGCGGGCCCGGTGGGAGGACGAGAAGGCGCAGGAGCTGAAAGAACTCGCCGCCACCGGCACCGCCACCGCGGTGATCAAGACCGAACGCCAGGTCGAGGATCTCCAGCCGTCGCCGAGGGTTGAGGACGAGCCTGCGGCGATGGAGGAGGACCTGCCTCGGACAGATGAGCCCTACATCGAAACCGAGCGCTGCACGACGTGCGACGAATGTACCGCTCTCAACTCGAGAATGTTCGCTTACGACGACAACAAGCAGGCATCCATCGCCGACCTCACCGCCGGCACCTACCGGGAGATGGTGGAGGCAGCCGAAGCCTGCCAAGTGGCAATCATTCATCCCGGGAAGCCGTGGAACCCCGACGAGCCTGATCTGCCGCAGTTGATCGAACGGGCCGCCGCCTTCAACTAGCTGGCAGCGGTGGAGTGTGTCTCGTTGTCGCGCTGCCTACCCGTTACCTAGTTCGGGCCGGCTGTGGTCCTCCAGGGAGCGGGACAAGTGGCGCCGATTGCCGGCTATGTCCGGGACCCGGTGTCACGGCTCCGGCTACAGCCCCGACGGCCATGGACTTCGCGGACAGTCTCAGAGCGCTTTCTGTAGGCTGAGGTCGGCGGCAGGGTCCGCTGAGTGGTCTGACCTGACGGCCCGGCTGCACCGACCCCGGTGAGCTGATGTCAGTGGATGGGCTTTATGGTGAAACAGGAGCATCTCGACGCGCTAATGGGTGGTCGGCTCAGTTGGGCGGATTGGCGGAGCGCAAACACCGGGGCTAAGCCGGATTTGTCCTACATTGACCTGAGTCGAAGGGACTTGTCCGGATATGACCTTCATGAGGCGGACTTGCGCGTGACGAACCTCGCGAACACGAACCTGTCGGATTGTGATCTCCGCGAAGCGAAGCTTCTGTGGGCGAATCTCGAGGGTGCGACGCTAGATAGCACCAACTTCGGGGATGCGCTGCTATATGAGGCCGACTTGCCCGACCAAGACCTCACGTCAGCGATGCTCGACGACGCGGTACTTGAAAACGCGAATCTGGCCAGGGCCACCTTCAAGGGCAGTGAGTTGACTGGGACTGAGTTTGTTAACGCGAACCTCGAGGCCGCAGAGTTCTCTGATGCGGTGCTCACGTCAGTCAATTTCTCGCGTGCCAACCTGACTCGTACCGACTTCACCAACACAGATCTGAGGGGCTGCACCCTCGATCGGGCGACGCTGATAGAGACGGTGTTCAGACGCGCCAATCTGTCCGAGTGCACGGTGTACGGCGTGTCGGCGTGGGATGTCGATTTGGAGGCCGCTGATCAGAGCGGGCTTATTCTTTCATCTCCTAGCAGTCCGGGTTTGCTGTCTGTGGACAACCTTGAGGTAGCGCAGTTCGTCTACTTGCTGCTCCACAACGAGAAGATCAGAGACGTGATCGACACCATCGGTGAGAAGGGTGTGTTGATTCTCGGCCGGTTCGGTGATCGCAAGCAACTGCTTGACAAGCTGCGTATCCGTTTACGCGAACTCGGGTTCGCGCCGATGGTGTTCGACTTCCAGAAGCCTGAGTCGAAGGACTTCACCGAGACGATCAGGACGTTGGCGGGAATGTCAGCGTTCATCGTTGCCGATATCACCAAGCCCAAGTCGGTGCCGCAGGAGGCCCAGGCAGTGGTACCCGACTACATGGTGCCGTTTGTGCCGGTGATTGAGGAAGGGGAGGAGCCGTGGGCGATGTTCCAGGATCTGTGGGTCAAGCATCGGGAGTGGGTGTTCGAGCCCTTGGAGTACGGCTCGATCGATGAGCTAGTCCCAAAACTGGGCACAGCAGTGGTGGAGCCAGCCTTGCAGCGGCGTAAGGCGTTGTTGGCTCGGCGGGCAGAGGAGATGGGGAAGCGATCGTTGGACGACTACGCCGCGGATGCTGAGTTGACCGATGGGTGATCAGCGCGCAGGCTGAAAGCCTCAAACAGGGTACTGACGAATGGAACGGCGGGCGGGATGAAACCCAGGACTACCAATCTCCGAACCAAGCCGATGCCGTCTACCAGTGAACGGGCACAAGCCACTGGTCGCCCACCCACAATGTCGCCCATTTGTCATTGAGCACCATTTACGATGGCGTCCACGAGAGCCTGCTCATCATCGGAGATCCCTTGTTCATAAGGGATCTCTAGGGTGGGCGCTGCTGGGATTGAACCAGCGTCCTCTGCCGTGTGAAGGCAAATTGTTGCCTAGTTGTGATAACCGGGGACGTTGTCACTGGCGGGATGGTGTGGTGGGTTGAGCCCTCCAAGCGAGACTGTGGGTTGTCGAAAACTCACGTCTCACAAGGAGGGCTCGTGTCTCACGCTAGATCCCAGCATCCGAATTCGCCGCTCACAACGGCGGGTCGACGTCGAATGGTGGCCTGTGTCTTGGACCGCCGACGCCCTGACCAGCGCAACGCTGACGGACGGAGGGACTCGTGGTCGACTTCAACGACGCCATCATCGTCAACAACATGGGCACCGCCACCGGCATGGTCCAGTTCAACGCCGAATTGCACCGCAACGTGTTCCTGCACCCGGAGGTGAACAGCGTCGAGTTCCACCTCAACGGTGACTGCGAAGCCTGGTCGGCGCTTTTCGAGTCCGACGGCTGCCGCGTCAAGTCCCGGGCGGACTGGGAACAAGACCTGGCCGAATGGGATCCACAGCGCAATTAAAGATCCCGGTCTCCAGCATCCCAATGACAGGAACCGTCAGTACCACGACTTCCGTCCAACACGCGAGAGGAGTCACCATGTCATCGAGCCTCATTCTCCTGTTACTCGGATCAGCCCTGCTCGCCGGCGGCACCGTCTCGTTTGGCGAGAGCACCGCCGTCGGCATCCGCACCGTGTCGGCGGCCGCGCTTGCCGCTGGATACCTCATGTTCCTGATCGGGCTGGTCAACGCGCTTTCCGGAACCATGTGAAAGGACCGCCCCTATGAAAGACCTCTCAACCAGCCAAGGACGAAACCGCTTCCTGCTGCTGGCTTCATCGATCATGCTGCTGGTCGCTGTGGCCGGCTGCGGAGAAGGCGATACCGCGACCGGCAACCCTCTGGAAGGGTCGCGATGGGAAATGACCTTCGTGCGGGAGGGCACCGACCTGGTAGCAGCGAACCCGACCACCATCGCCACCGCGGTCTTCTCAAACGGACAGGCATTCGGATCCGCCGGATGCAACCTCTACCAGGCCCCCTACTCAATCAACTCCGACTCGATCACCTTCGGTGACCTGGCCCAGACCGGCTCGGCCTGCCACCCCGACCACGTTCGGCAGGGTGACGCGTTCATCCAGGCCATGCGGACTGCGACGCGCTTCGTCCTCACGGCGGAGCACCTGGAGTTGACCGATGCCTCCGGCGCCGCCCAGGTCGTGTTCCGTCCCGCCGCCGAACTCCCCCTCACGGGGGTGGACTGGCAGCTGGTGTGGTACGGCGAGGGAACCGCTCCACTCGACGGCACACAGATCAATCTGTTGTTCCGGGATGACGGAACTCTGACCGGTACCGCCGGATGCAACAGCTACTTCGCCGACTACGCGATCGATGGTGACCAGTTAATCATCGGAGGTATCGGCTCCACCGAGATGGCCTGCATGGTCCCCGATGGGGTGATGACCCAGGAGGTCGACTACCTCACCGTCCTGATTCGGGTGACGTCCTTCACCACGACCCTCACCGGTCTCGAGCTCCTCGACCCCGACGGAGACCCGGTCGCCGAATACCGCTTCGGTGGCCGGGTCCGCAACGACGGTTCCGGCCCGGGCGACGGCGACCACGACCGCGAGGAAGCGGCTTTTATCGGCCTGACCCAGGACGCCGCCGTCCAGTTGGCAGTTGATCAAGGCCGCCTGTGGCGCATCAGCCGCCAGGACGATGAGTTCTTCGGCCTCGACGCCCAGCTCGTCATCGGTCGCGTCACGTTTGAAATCGACAATGGGGACGTCACATCGGCCTCCATCGAACGGGACACTCCCCCGGACCCGGGCAACGACATCGTCGAGGACTCCGCTCGAGCGAACCTCATCGCCGGCGCGGTGAAACGGCTTGTCATCGTTGACAACGGCTTCGGCGGAGCCGATGTCTTCGATGACATTCGCATCGCCACCGTGATCGGAGGCGACCCCGGCCAGCCGCTCCAGGCTCTCGATCTCGAGATGATCGCCGGGGCAGTCTCGGAGTTTGGCACCGTGCATTACATCGATGACGCCGACGCCCAAATCAACGCCCTCTTCGACGAATCACCCGATGGCGTAGCCGTCATCAGTGTCGAAGGCGTCCTCGTCCTCGACGATCGCGCCGAGGTAGAGATGCGACTCTGGTGTGGGTCACTGTGTGGCGTGTTCCTGACCTACGAAGCCGAACTGGAAAACGGGGAATGGAACATCATCGGAACCACCGGACCGATCGCCATGTCATGACCCGCCCGGAGCGACACGGATTGAACCAGTGTCCTCTGCCGTGTAAAGGCAACACGGGCATTCTGGAGGAAGCCCATGATTACTGGGTTTCCGAGGGATTCCCCTTTTCCTGACTGGCGTTCTCGTTCCGGTTGTTTCCGAATCTTTCTGGTTGTCGCGTTGCCTATTTGTTGCCTAATTCGGCCGGCTGTGAGTCTTCCAGATAACGGGACGGGTAGCGCCGATTGAGGCTCGTATGTTTGTCAAGGGGGTTTGTGGTTTGTTT
>JBFGAX010000047.1:0-21942 GCA_041567895.1 Acidimicrobiia bacterium | reverse complement strand
GAAGTCGGATTCTGTTCAGGCATCGAGAACTACAGCCGCCACCTGGATGGACGCGAGCCCGGGGAGGCGCCCTACACACTGCTCGACTATTTCCCTGACGATTTTGTCACCGTGATCGACGAAAGCCATGTAACCGTCCCACAAATCAGAGGTCAGTACGCGGGGGATCGGAGCCGCAAAGAGACGCTGATCGAGCATGGATTCCGGTTGCCGTCGGCCATCGACAACCGGCCGCTCGAATTCGACGAATGGCTCGACAAGTCCAACCAGGTGGTGTTCATGTCGGCTACGCCCGGACCGTTCGAGCTCGAGCGTTCTGAGAAGGTTGTGGAGCAACTGGTTCGGCCGACCGGATTGATCGATCCCGAGATCGTCGTGCGGCCGACCAAGGGACAGATCGACGATCTGGTAGGTGAGATTCACGCAAGATCAGAAGCCAGCGAGCGCGTTCTCGTAACCACCCTCACCAAGAAGATGGCAGAGGATCTTTCGGACTATTTGCTCGAGCTGGGCATCCGTTGCAAATACCTTCACTCGGAGATCGATACGCTCGAGCGTGTCCAGATTCTGCGCGAACTGCGGGTGGGGGAGTTCGACGTGCTTGTCGGAATCAACCTCCTGCGGGAGGGCCTGGATCTTCCTGAGGTTTCACTGGTTGCCATTCTCGACGCAGACAAAGAGGGGTTTCTTCGATCTTCTACCAGCCTCATCCAGACGATCGGAAGAGCTGCTCGAAATGTCAACGGTCAGGTCGTGATGTACGCCGACAAGGTCACCGATTCGATGCAGTATGCGATCAATGAGACAAATCGCAGGCGCGCTACGCAGCACGCGTACAACGAAGAGCACGGCATTGATCCGGTGACCGTTCGCAAGAACATCTCCGACATTCTGGAACTGGTCGGCTCGGGAGATTCCGTTGAGAGACGACGACGCGAACAACGCGAGCCCCTGGTGCTGCCGGCAGACGATCTTCGCCGTCTCATCCAGAGCCTGGAAGACGAGATGCACGAGGCGGCCCGCGAGCTTCGATTCGAATATGCAGCTCGAATCCGCGACGAGGTAGACGATCTGAAGCGAGAACTGCGCGAAATGGTGGCGGCGACGGGATGAGGATCTTCCTCAGCAGCCGCCCTGACATAGAATCCCGACGACCGAGGGGTCGAGGGGCCCCGGTTCTGCAGAGGGACACCGCGCGAACAGAGTCATCGTTGTCGTATGACCGAACGATGCTCGTGACGCATCCGGGGGCCACGGCGCAGAGTCAACTCACGAAATGGACATCTGATGGGTCGCGCTGACCACAACATCGTCATACGGGGAGCCAAAGAGCACAACCTCAAGAACCTCGCGCTCGAATTACCCCGTGACAAACTCATCGTCTTCACCGGGCTCTCGGGTTCCGGCAAATCGAGTCTTGCGTTCGACACGATCTACGCCGAGGGTCAGCGCCGCTACGTCGAGAGCCTGTCCGCCTACGCCCGCCAATTTCTCGGTCAGATGGAAAAACCAGATGTCGAGTTCATCGAAGGCCTGTCGCCCGCCATCTCGATCGACCAGAAAACTGCAAGCCGCAACCCGAGATCGACGGTTGGCACCGTCACCGAGATCCATGATTACCTGCGTCTGTTGTACGCACGCATCGGCATCCCGCACTGTCCCAAATGCGGTCGGGTCGTCAAACGCCAGACCCCACAGCAGATCGTGGACCAGGTGGCCGAACTGGAAGAAGGAACCCGGTTTCAGATCCTGGCACCGATCGTACGCAGCCGCAAAGGGGAGTTCGAGAATCTCTTTCGGGACCTCACCAAACAGGGTTTCAGCCGGGCACGGGTCGACGGCGAGGTCGTCGACGTCACAAGCGACATCAAGTTGGATCGCTATTACCAGCATGACGTCGAGGTTGTTGTTGATCGTCTCGTCGCAAAGCCGGGTATCAATCGCCGCCTGACCGATTCGCTCGAGACTGCACTCGGCCTGGCAGAAGGTGTTGCCATGGTCGAGATCATCGATGGCGATACGCTCACCTTCAGCCAACACCTTGCCTGCGAAGTCGACGGTCTCTCCTTCGATGAACTGCAGCCGCGCAATTTCTCGTTCAACAGCCCCTACGGTGCTTGTCCGGCTTGTTCCGGCCTCGGAACGCGTTTTCAGGTTGATCCCGATCTGATCATTCCAGATACCGACCGCTCGTTGGACGACGGCGCCATTGCCGTGTGGGCGGGCAACAGCGACCGGTACTACAAACGGGTTTTGGAAGCCGCTGCCGACTCGGTTGGCATCGACACGTCCAAGCCGTGGAAAAAGCTGACCAAGAAGCAGCGCGACATCATGCTGTATGGGCTGGCTGACAAGCCGGTCAACGTGGAGTATCGGAACCGTTGGAATCGCTTGCGCCGGTATACCACGGTCTATGAGGGTGTTGTCACGTTTGTCGAAAGGCTGCACACCGAGACCGACTCCGACAGTCAGCGCGACTACTACCAGCAGTTCATGCGAGAGGTTCCGTGCGCAACCTGCCTGGGGGCAAGGCTCAATGAGTTTGCACGCGCTGTCACGGTGGCTGGGAAGCCGCTCCACGAGATCTCGAATCTGCCACTACACAGAGCCGCCGATTACTTTGCCACGATTCACCTCGAAGAGCGCGAAGCGAAGATCGCCGACCTGATTCTTCGCGAGATTCGCGCCAGGCTGCAATTCCTGCTCGATGTAGGACTCGACTATCTGTCTCTGGCGCGAGGTGCGGCAACGCTTGCGGGCGGAGAAGCTCAGCGCATCCGGCTGGCGACTCAGATCGGCTCCGGACTCGTAGGAGTTCTCTATATCCTCGACGAGCCTTCAATTGGGCTTCATCAACGTGACAACCAGCGGCTCATCGAAACGCTGCTCCGGCTGCGCGATCTCGGCAACACGGTGATAGTCGTCGAGCACGACGAGGACACGATCCGGGTCTCGGATCACATCGTGGACATCGGGCCGGGCGCAGGCGAGCACGGGGGCGAGATCGTTGCCCAGGGCACGGTGGCCGACATCATCAAGGCCAAGGATTCGGTAACCGGTGACTACCTGTCCGGGAAGCGCACGATCCAGGTCCCGCTGGTGCGGCGCGCCCCCCAGAAGGGCAAATCGATAAAGGTCGTCGGTGCCTTCGAAAACAACCTTCAGGAGATCGATGCGGAGTTTCCGCTTGGTTTGCTCATCGCAGTCACAGGCGTGTCGGGCTCGGGGAAGAGCTCTCTTGTCCAGCAAGTCGTGTGGCGGGGTTTGCAGCAGAGTTTGTACAAATCGAAAACCATGCCCGGACGCCACAAGCGAATCAACGGGACCAACCAGATAGACAAGGTCATCAACATCGACCAGAGCCCCATCGGCCGCACGCCCCGCTCGAATGCAGCGACCTATACGAAACTCTTTGACCGCATTCGAACGCTCTTCGCTTCCAGCCCCGAGGCCAAAGCACGCGGGTACAAACCAGGTCGGTTCAGTTTCAATGTCAAAGGTGGTCGGTGCGAACATTGTAAAGGTGACGGAACGCTCAAAATCGAGATGCACTTTCTGCCTGACGTGTACATTCCGTGCGAGGTTTGTAAGGGCGCCAGGTACAACCGTGACACACTCCAGATTCTCTGGAAGGGCAAATCGATTGCAGATGTGCTGGCCATGCCCGTGTCCGAGGCGCTCGAGTTCTTCACCAACCAGCCGAGCATCGCGCGAATCCTTCAGACGCTCGACGACGTCGGGCTCGGCTACGTCCGGCTCGGACAGCCCGCACCGACGCTGTCAGGTGGTGAAGCGCAGCGAGTCAAGCTCGCAGCCGAGCTCGGTCGCAGAGCTACCGGCCGCACCTTCTACATTCTGGATGAACCCACGACCGGCCTTCATTTCGAAGACGTGAACCGTCTGCTGTCCGTGTTACAGCGGCTCGTCGACAACGGAAACACCGTGGTGGTGATCGAGCACAATCTCGATGTGATCAAGACAGTCGACCACGTGATCGACCTCGGACCCGAAGGTGGGGAAGGGGGCGGAAGGATCGTTGCCTCCGGAACTCCGGAGGAAGTAGCCGCAGTCGCAGAAAGCTATACGGGCAAATTCTTGCGCGACATCCTGCCAGGGTGACGAATGTGGGATGATCTCGCCGAGTGGTGGCGTGGCGAGCTGAGCAGTGACCCGGCATACGTCGACGAGGTAGACCCGCTGTTCTGGAAAGTCGTTGGCGATGTTGAGGATCTGGAAGTGCTCGATGTCGGTTGTGGAACCGGCCGTGTCATGGACCAGATGAGCGGTCGGGTGTCCAGGGTGGTCGGAATCGACAGCTCGCGAGAGTTGCTTGCCGACGCAGCCAACTTCGGAGAGGTCGTTGAGGGCGAGCTGCCTTCGCTCGCAGCGCTCCCAACCGAAGGTTTCGACATGGCTTATGCCGTCCTGGTTCTCGAACACCTGCCGGCGCTCGGCGAGTTGTTCGCGGAAGTGGTGAGGGTCGTTCGTACAGGAGGAACGTTCGTAGCAGTGCTGAACCATCCGTGGTCGACATCGCCAGGCTCAGCTCCTGTGGTCGATCCCATAGACGGTGAGGTCCTCTGGCGGGTCGGACAATACCTGTCGACCGGTTGGCACGATGAGCCGGTTGGCGACATGCAGCTCAGGTTTTTTCATCGGCCGGTCGGTGTCCTCTTGTCAGAGGCCGCCTCGGCGGGTCTTGCGATGGAGATTCTCCATGAGCAAGGACCTCCTGCTCCGTCCATCGAACGGATCCCGCTGCTGGGTCTACAGCGGCACATACCGCGCCTGATGGGGATCCGCTGGCGGGTAGGGGCGCTACATTCGAGTACCGATGACGACTGAGTTTTTTGGAAGAGGTCGCAATGGATGATTGGCCTTCACCTTCAGAAATCCCCGACCTCGCCGGGGTGTATGTCTTTCGCGATAGGCATGGTGCCGTCATGTACGTCGGAAAGGCCAAATCCATACGAAAGCGTCTCTCCTCCTATTTTCGGACGGGATTGGCTGTCCGTACCAGAGCCATGGTCGAGGCATCAGCGGCCGTGGATTGGATCGTCGCCAGCTCTGAAGAAGAGGCGATCATGCTGGAGTACAACCTCATCCAGAAGGAACAGCCGCGGTTCAACATCCGCTTGAAGGACGACAAGAGTTTTCCATATCTGGCCCTCACTCGATCCGAGGAATGGCCGCGCGCAGTCGTCATGCGAGGCAAGAAGCGAAAAGGTACGCAATACTTCGGACCGTACGCTCGTGCTTATGCCATCCGGCAAACGCTGGATCTCCTCGTTCGAACCTTTCCCGTGCGAACGTGCTCCAATGCCAAGTTTCGGCGCCACGAACAGGCAGGACGTCCATGCTTGCTCTTCCACATAGAACGCTGTAGTGGACCCTGTGTTGGGGAGGTGACTCCCGAGGAGTACGCAACATATGTCGACGGACTCGCCGAATTCCTTCAGGGGGACCAGTCGGACGCGATTGAAGAGCTACGGCAGAACATGGAAGATGCCGCCGATGATCTCCTTTACGAACAGGCTGCACGTTTTCGAGACCAGCTCACCGCCCTCGAGCGTGCGTCAGGAGTTCAGGAGATGGTTTCGAACCAACGGGAGGACTTCGATCTCATTGCGCTCCACGACGACGACCTCGAAGCCGCTCTGGCTGTGATGCATGTGCGCAACGGTCGAGTGGTTGGTCGGATCGCAACGATCATCGACAAGGTCGAGGATGTGACCACCCCGGAGCTGATCACGCGAATGATTGCGCAGTTGTATGGATCCGACCCGCCGCCACCTGTGGTCCTGGTTCAGGATCTACCACCGGATGTTCGGGTATGGGAGCGTTGGCTGACGGGCCGTCGATCTTCGAATGTCACCATCCGCGTTCCGGCCCGGGGTGCGAAAGCCAGGCTCATGGAAACTGCTCAGGCCAACGCCAGAGAAGAATTTGCCCGACACCGGCTGCGTCGTCAATCCGATCACAATGCGCGTGCCCGCGCCCTGAGAAGTCTCCAGGAGCATCTCGATCTTCCCGAGGCTCCGTTGCGCATTGAGTGCTATGACATATCAACGGTGCAAGGTACCAGCACGGTGGGTTCGATGGTCGTGCTCGAGGACGGACTGCCACGTACGAGCGACTATCGGCATTTCCGGATAAAGACGGTGGAAGGCCAGGACGATTTCGCTTCGATGGAGGAGGTGTTGCACAGGCGATTCAGCCGATACCTCGAAGAGATGAAGCTACCGATCGAAGAGCGGGGGCGGTTCGCCTATCCGCCGTCACTGGTTCTTGTCGACGGCGGACCCGGCCAGGTTTCGAGCGCGGTCAAAGCACTCGGGTCGTTGGGCCTGGATATACCTATCGCAGGTCTGGCGAAACGCATGGAAGAGGTCTATCTGCCCGGAAGGGCCGAGCCTGTCCGTATTCCGCGAGGTGAAGATGCTCTCTATCTCCTGCAGAGAATAAGGGATGAGGCCCATCGATTTGCTGTGACGTACCACCGCAAGATTCGGGGCAAGAGCATGGTGGATTCCATTCTCGACGAAGTGCCGGGCGTGGGGCCTACCCGCAAACGAGCGTTGGTGCGTCGCTTCAAATCCGTGAAGAAGATGCGGGAGGCGCCGCTCGAAGAGTTGGCCGAAGTGGTTCCGCAGAACGTAGCCATAAACTTGTACGCTGCACTCCATTAGCCCGGTTCATGTGACGGGCGGCCGAGCGATAGCAATCAAACGGAGCAATATGGAATCCAGTCCGGGCGAGCGCCCCGATTCGACAGATACGACCATGGAGTTCGTGCCCGTGTCCGATGCACCCTTCGTCGTGATCGTCACGGGCATGGCTGGAGCGGGTCGTTCGACGGCTTGCAACGTTCTCGAGGATCTCGGATTCTTTGTCATTGACAACCTTCCGCCCCGCCTGATCTCCCGCGTTCTCGATGCGAACCAACTAGCAGAGATTTCCCGAACCAGGATCGCCATGGCGGTCGACAGCAGAACCGGTGTGCACGCATTCAGCGAGCTTCGAGATCAGATTGATCGGCTCGACAAGTATGGCGTTCGCTCCGGAGTGGTGTTTCTCGACGCCGACAACGACGTTCTCGTCAGGCGCTTCAACGAAACCAGAAGACCCCACCCGGTATCGGGAGCGACGCTCGCGGAGTCGATCGCGCTCGAACGCGATGCGCTTTCCGAACTACGGGGATCGGCTGACGTCCTCATCGACACCTCGAACCTCAACGTCCACGAGTTGCGCGAGCGTCTCTCGAAGGTGTTCGCCGATGAGCACGGCGGAAGCGGCCTCAATGTGTCGATAACGTCATTTGGATTCAAGCATGGAGCGCCCAGGGACGCCGATATGGTCCTCGACGTGCGATTTCTCGCAAACCCGCATTGGGAGCCGCAACTACGTCCTTTGACCGGTCAGGATCATGCGGTGTCGGACTACGTGTTGTCGTCTGCCGATGCCGGCGAGTTTCTCGAACGCACCGTCGGGCTCATCAACTTTCTTCTGCCCCGCTATCGCGCAGAAGGCAAGTCATACGTGTCCATCGGGATCGGTTGCACCGGAGGTCGTCACCGATCGGTCGCGATCGCCGAATATCTGGGTAAGCAATTGGGGGGGGACGTGGACGTGATCGTCCAACATCGCGATATATGAACGAACTCATGACCGAGTTGGAAGAGTTGCTGACCTTGAGTCCCCACGGGCCCAGCGTGGTCGCGATCGGGGGAGGTCACGGATTGTCACAGGCGCTGGTCGGGATCCAGCGCTACGCGTCGCAGATCTCGGCGGTTGTCACCGTAGCGGACGACGGCGGAAGCTCGGGACGTCTCATTGATGGGCTCGACATTCTTCCCCCGGGGGACCTCCGAAGGTGCTTGTTGGCTCTCAGCTCGGAACCGACGCTGCTTGGCGAGCTCTTTGACTATCGATTCGGTGGATCAGACGTTGACGGTCACAGTCTTGGCAACCTGATCCTCGCCGCAATGGCGGATATCTTCGGCGACTTCCACACAGGTCTCCAGATCGCGGGCGAGGCTCTGGGGGCGCTCGGCACCGTCTTGCCCGTTTCGTTGCAGGCTCTGATTCTCGAGGCCGAGATCGATGGACAGAACGTGGTCGGCCAGGCTCTGATAAGTCGCACCAGGGGGACGGTTAGGTCCATTGCCGTCAAGCCAGACGACGTCGCGCTGAATCCACGAGTGCTCGATGCGATCGCTGAGGCCGATCAGATCGTGATCGGACCGGGGAGTCTGTTCACCTCTCTGATCGCTGCTCTCATCGTGCCGGGCCTGGCCGAAGCGCTCAACCAGAGCGACGCTCAACTCGTGTATGTAGCAAACCTCATCACCCAGGACGGAGAAACGATGTCGATGTCGCTTGTCGACCACGTGCACGCTCTCATGTCGTTCACCGGCCTCAAACCCGATTTCCTCGCCCTCGTCAACAAGCGCGTCATCGAGGTGCCGCCCCCTTTTCGGATGCTCCGCCCATCGGCAGATATGCCGGTGTCCTACGTCGAAGCCGAGCTCAAGGATGACGGATTCGAGTGGCCCCAGCATGATCCGATGCTGCTCGGTCAGGCTCTCAGCGAGATCTGGGAGGGCCGTTAGGAGGCGGGCTCCAGTTGAGAGGCCATACGCTCCAGGAGATCGACCACTCTATTCGAGTATCCCCATTCGTTGTCGTACCACGAAACGATTTTCACCAGATTGCCATCCATCACCTGGGTGGCTGCCGCATCGAAAATACTCGAATGCGGGTTGCCGATGATATCCGTGGAGACGAGCGGTTCATTTGAGTATTCGAGAATCCCTTCCAAACCTTCTTCGCTCGCCTTCTTCATCGCCGCTTTCACCTGCTCCTCGGTTACGGACTCTTCGAGCTCGACCACCAGATCGACGATTGAACCGTCCGGTACCGGAACCCGCATCGCCATTCCGTCGAGTCTTCCCTCGAGCGACGGCAACACTTTTCCGACGGCTTTGGCGGCACCGGTCGTCGTGGGAATGATGTTTTCGGTGGCGGCTCGTGATCGACGCAGGTCGGCGTGTGGAACATCTGCGAGGCGTTGATCGTTCGTGTAGGCGTGCACGGTCGTCATGACCCCCTTCACAATGCCAAATTCGTCATCGAGAACTTTGGCGAGCGGCGCGAGGCAGTTCGTCGTGCATGATGCATTGGAGACGATCTGGTCTGATGCTTTCAGGTCATCGTCATTGACGCCGAGCACGATCGTGGCATCGATCTCGTCTTTGGCGGGGACGGTCAACAACACGCGCTTGGCGCCGGCTTCAATGTGTTTCATGAGCTGCTCACGACTCCGGAACACGCCGGTCGCCTCGATCACGATCTCGACGCCGAGTTCATCCCATGGCAGCTCGGCGGGGTCGGACTCGCGCAACATCGCAATGTCGTGGCCGGCTGCCTGCATTCTTCCATCAGAAACGGTGACATCGTGCTCGAACGTACCCATTACCGAGTCGCGCTTCAGTAAGTAAGCGAGGATGTCGTCGTCTGACAGGTCGTTGATCGCGACGACCGTGAGATCCGAGTCGGGTCGCTCTGCGATGATCCGAAACACCGCACGGCCGATCCGACCGAAACCGTTGATAGCTATGTTTGTCATGCGCTTCCCTCCTCGAACTTCTCAAACACTTCGAGTGTCTCAACGATCCTGTTCGCGTATCCCCAGCCATTGTCAAACCAGACGATCAACTTGGCCATTGTTTCGCCGAGGACGAGGGTTGCGAGACTGTCGAACTGGCCTGAGTGCGTTGTTCCTGTGACGTCACTCGATACGATCGGATCTTCGATGTACTCGATGATCTTCGAGTATCGGTCGGCAATTTCTTCCCGGACAACCTCGTTGATCCCCTCGACGGAGGTGGGGGTCTCGAGCACCGCGACGAGGTCAACTGTCGATCCGTCGGAAACCGGAACATTGAGAGCCATGCCTCTGATCTTGCCTGCTAGCTCCGGTAGGACCCATTCCAGAATGGCAGGTGAGGTCGTTTCGGACGGAATGATGTTTTCAGCTGCTGCGCGCGACGTGCGGAACCCGGAGGTCGGAACGTCGGCCAGGCGCTGCTTGTTCGTGAACGCGTGGACACTGGTAAACGTCGCCTGCGAGATGCCGAAACGCCTGTCGAGAATCGACAGGATGGGAGCCAGAGCATTCGATGTGTTGGATCCGAGCGCGATCACTCGCGAATCCTCATTGAGAATGTCATCGTTGACCCCCCAGAGAAGCAGGGGTACGTCGCCAAGAGTCTCTGGCGTCGAAGCCATGACCACACGTTTCGCACCACGTTTCAGGTGGGCTTCCATCCAATCACCGGTGTGGTACTTGGGAAGGGCCTGGACAACGAGATCAACACCCAGAGCTTCCCAATCGGCGTCGCCCGGTTCGCGATCCTGAGTAAAGGGGATCTCGCGACCATTGAGCAGGACTCCGCTTTCGGTGGATGCGAGCTCGCCCGGAAAGCGACCATATATCGAGTCGTATTTGAGGAGGTACGCAAGTCCTTTCGGGTCAGCTATGTCGACCACGGCGCTCACTTCGAGCGTTGGATGATCGGCCAACAGTCGGAACACATTTCGTCCGATTCTGCCGCATCCCATGATGCCTACGCGCATGCGGGTCCTTTCCCTCAATGTCGGTGCGAAACGCTAACGCTACCCCGTTCGGTTAGCCGAACCTGTGTCCGCATTATCGTTTCCTGACATGTTCAAATTCGCGCGACTCGACGATTTGCAGCCAGACGCCAAAACGGTGTTGGTGCGATCCGATCTCAACGTTCCGATGCACGACGGCAACATCTCGGACGACTTTCGGATTCGGTCGGCTGTGCCAACGCTCGAGGCCCTTGCGAAGCGGGGGGCGAAGGTCGTTGTCATGAGCCACCTTGGTCGGCCTGACAAGAAGTCCAAGAAATTCTCATTGGAACCGGTCGCAGATCGCCTGGCGGACGTCACGCAAGTCCCTGTCAGCTTCGTTGCGTCGCTGGTTGGTCGTAAAGCCAAGACTGCGATCGCAGAGATGTCACCCGGGTCGATTCTCGTTCTCGAAAACACCCGCTTCGAGGCAGGGGAAACGACAAACGATGCCGAGCTCGCGGCCAAACTGGCCGGATTGGCTGACATATTCGTTCTCGACGCATTCGGGACGGCACATCGCGCCCATGCCTCGACGGTCGGGGTGGGGGAGCACCTGCCGTCGTTCGCCGGACTCCTGCTGCAGAAAGAGCTCGACGCGATAGGAACTCTCCTCGACGATCCGCCCCGCCCGTTCATCGTTCTCCTCGGGGGAGCAAAGGTCTCGGACAAGATCGGTGTTCTGGAGGCGCTGCTTCCGCGGGTCGACGCGATGCTGATCGGTGGTGGTATGTGTTTCACGTTGATGAAGGCGGCGGGCATTGCGATCGGATCGTCGTTGCTCGAAGATGAGATGGTCCCGAGGATGCGGGAGCTATTGGCATCCGCGGACGGCGCCAAGATCGTGCTTCCCGAAGACATCGTGGTGGCTGCCGAGTTTGCCGAAGATGCAGATCCTCGAGTCGTAGCGGCGGGCGAAATACCACAGGGGTCTATGGGCCTCGACATCGGGCCGACCTCTGCTTCTCGATATGGCGACATCATCAAGGAGGCACGCAGCGTCTTCTGGAACGGCCCAATGGGCGTGTTCGAATGGCCGAATTTCAGGGCAGGGACGGAAGCCGTTGCCAACGCGGTTGCAGCGTCGAACGCGTTCTCGGTGGTCGGGGGCGGAGATTCAGTGGCTGCGTTGCGACTGCTCGAGCTGGAAGATGAGGTGTCGTTCGTATCAACCGGCGGTGGCGCCGGACTCGAGCTCCTCGAAGGAAAGAATCTTCCCGGACTTGCGATGCTCGAGCGCTCCATAGACAATCTCTCGACGACGGATGGAGCTTGATGGTTGACGTCGACGAACGCAGTCGGGAGAACCGCAAAGATCTGATCATTGGCAACTGGAAGATGCACCACACGCATCTAGACGCAATCCAGGTCATCCAAAAACTGTCATATCGCCTGGATCTCGCGGATTACGAGCGGGTTGACGTCGGCGTGGCGCCGCCTTTCACGGCTCTGCGGTCCGCTCAGACTGTGATCGAGGCGGATCGTCTCCCGATTCTTCTCGGAGCTCAAGACGCTCACTTTGCCGAAAGCGGAGCATTCACCGGGGAGATCTCCGCCTCGATGCTCGCAAAATTGTCGGTTCGATTTGTGATCGTCGGCCACAGCGAACGCCGCGAGCATTTCGGCGAAGACGATGCTCTCGTCAACAAGAAGGTCAAAGCCGTCCTGGCCGCGGGCATGACACCGGTCGTCTGTGTGGGAGAGACTCTGGAGATCCGTGAACGAGACGAGACCAGCACGTGGGTGGCCGGACAGGTGACGGGTGCTATCAGGGGTATCGAAGACGCAACCAGCCTGGTGTTTGCGTACGAACCGATCTGGGCCATCGGCACGGGCCGCACACCGTCGACCGCCGACGCTGCGGATGTCATCGACGTGATCCGGGAGACGCTTGGCCCGCAGGGCAGTCACGTGAGAATGCTTTACGGCGGATCGGTGAATGCAGGCAATGTCGCAGATTTCATGGCCAAAAACACGATCGATGGTGCCCTCGTCGGCGGCGCCTCCCTCGATCCAGACAGCTTCGCATCGATCGTGCGGTACTGGATATGAGCAGCACTCTGGTGTTGCTCAGGCATGGGCAGAGTGTCTGGAACCTCGAGAACCTCTTCACGGGATGGACCGATGTCGATCTGACCGAACAGGGAGAAGCGGAAGCCATTTCGGCCGGCGCGCTCCTCACCGCAGAACACATCGTGCCGGACGAGGTTTTTACATCGGTGCTCACGAGGGCCACGCGGACCGCAAACCTGGCACTGGACGAGATGGAATTGAGCTGGCTGCCGGTGACGCGATCCTGGCGTCTCAACGAGCGCCACTATGGAGCACTACAGGGGCTCAACAAGAGGGAGACCGCAGACGAATACGGTGAGGAACAGGTTCTCATCTGGCGGAGATCGTACGACGTCCGGCCGCCCGCTCTGCACAGGGAGGACGAGAGGCACCCGCGCCACGATCCCCGCTATGCAACCCTGGCCCCTGACGTCCTTCCGGCGGCGGAATGCTTGGCGGACGTGGTCGAACGCATGTTGCCGTACTGGCACGACACCATCGTTCCAGTACTGGCGGAAGGCAAGATCCCCCTGGTAGTCGCTCACGGAAACAGTCTGCGGGCCCTGGTGAAACACCTCGATGGAATCTCCGAAGACGAGATCGTCGGACTGAACATTCCTACCGGCATACCGCTCGTGTACGAGCTCGATTCGGCATTCCAGCCGATCGCGTCGCGGTATTTGGGCGATGAGGACGCTGCCCGGGCAGCGGCCGAGGCGGTCGCAAACCAGGCCCGGGGCTGAATCCCAGGCCTCGAATGTCCAAAAGGGTGTTGCGGACTTTCGGCGCCGTGTTGTAGCCTTACAGCCCTGTTCGCCGAGGCGAAGACTCTCTCCGAGTTACTTATCGGCGCAACACTATTAGGAGGAAATTACATGTTCCGTAGACGGAAGACGTGGCGCGTGCTCGCACTTGTGCTTGCCTTCGCCATGGTCGCTGCCGCTTGTGGCGACAGCGATCCAACGACCGAAGAAACTACGCCGACAACCGAAGCAACCACGACCACTGCAGGCACGGTGGAGACCTCTCCGCCGGCGCCGGTTGAAGAAGGCGGACTCGCCGGTTTGACGGTGATCGACGACAAGACCTTCCAGGTCGAGTTGGCGACAGCCGACCCCGAGTTCCCGATCCAGATGGCCTACGCGGCCTTCTATCCGATGCCGAGCGTGGCGTTCGAAGATCCTCAGGCGTTCGAAGAGACGCCGGTTGGTAACGGACCGTTCCGCATGGACGGTGTTTGGGAGCACGATGTCGCGATTCCAACCGTGGCCTATGAGGGCTACGTCGGATCAGACGCACCACAGATCAGCGAGCTCGAGTTCGTCATCATCGACGATCTCAACACGGCCTACAACGAGGTTCGTGCCGGATCGCTCGACGTGATGGGTCCCGCGATTCCGACGGATCAGATTGCAACAGCGCCTGACGAGTTCGGCGATCGTTTCGGCCAGTCCTCATCGACGTCCTTCACGTATCTCGGTTTCCCGACGTACCTGGAAGAATTCACGAAGGATCACCGTCGTGCGCTCAACCTGGCAATCGACCGGGAGCTGATCAATGAGGTCATCTTCTCCGGAAGCCGTGTTCCCGCCTACTCGGCGATTCCGCCGATTCTGGCCGGAGCCCGTCCCGGCCAGGGAGCCGTGTGTGACAACTGGGCATACGATCCCGACACGGCCAAAGAACTATGGGATGCCGCAGGATCGATCGATCCGATGATCATCTGGTTCAACTCCGGCGGTGGCCATGAAGAGTGGGTCGAGGCTGTATCCAACATGTGGCGCGACACGCTGGGTGTCCAGGACATCAGCTTCGTGACGCTCGAGTTCTCGGAGTATCTGCCGTTGCTCGATAACAAGGAAGCCACCGGACCGTTCCGGTTGGGCTGGGGCCAGGATTATCCGTCGCCTCTGAACTTCCTGGAGCCGCTGTACGCCTCGTACAACGCTCCTCCGGTCGGTTCGAACAACACGAACTTCAACAACGCCGAGTTCGATGCACTCCTCGCCGAGGGTAAAGCGGCAGTTGCTGCCAGCGGTCAATTGGCCGATGGCGTGCCGTTCTACCAGGCGGCCGAGGACATTCTGTGTGATGAGGCACAGATTGCTCCGATCAACTACCGGACGAACCAGTTCGTGTATGGCGAAGGCATCCAGAACGTGTTCTTCGATTCGTATAGCGACCTCGGGTACACGAAGGTGACGGCTGACGATGGTCAGATCTCGTATCAGATCTCGGAACCGGAGCATCTGTTCCCGACGAACACGAATGAATCGAACGGTATTGCCGTGCTGCGTGCGCTGTTCTCGCCGCTGGTTCAGTTCGATCCCGAGACCAACGAGCCGTTCAACCTCGTCGCCGAATCCATCGTTTCAGAAGATGGTGGTTTGACGTGGACGATCACGCTCGGGGACGGCTGGACGTTCCACGATGGTGAGCCGGTGACGGCTGCATCCTTTGTGAATGCGTGGAACTACGGAGCTGATGGCGCAAATGGCCAGCAGAACAACAGCTTCTATCGCAATATCGTGGGATACGACGAGCTGAACCCGAGCTAAACGGGTTCATACAGACTGCGAAAACGGGCGGCCTTCGGGCCGCCCGTTTTCTTATGAAAAAGGCGCTTTTGTGACAATGACGAACTGTGGGGAGCCACTGACCCCCAGATCTGGAGTCGCGAAATACGGTATAGTTCGTTCACCTGAGAAGCGAAGGAGTGAATGGGCAGGTACTTGACCCGACGAGTTCTCCAGTTCATTCCCGTGTTCCTGGGTGCAACACTCCTCATCTTCATCATGGTCTGGGTCGTGCCAGGTGATCCCATCAGGGCCCTGGCCGGAGATCGAGCCATGCCAGAGTCGGTTCGCCAGGCGCTCACCGAGCAATACAACCTCGATAAGCCTCTGTGGCAACAGTATCTCCTCTATATAGGAGGGGTCTTTCAGGGCGACTTCGGCACCGATTTCAGAGGCAGGCCGGTCGCCGACCTCATGGCTCAGCGCATACCCATCACGGCGCGGCTGGCCCTGCTGGCGTTCGGCTTCGAGGTGATCATCGGGATCGCAGCAGGGATCGTGGCCGGGGTTCGCAAGGGGAACTATCTCGACAACTTGATCCTCACCTCGACTCTGGTCGTCATCGCGATTCCCATCTTCGTGCTCGGTTTCCTCGCTCAACTCATGCTCGGCGTCCAGTTTCCCATATTCCCTGTCGCAGGCATTCGAGAGGGATGGTTCAGTTATCTGCTGCCGGCCCTCGTGCTTGGATCGATTTCACTTGCTTATATCGCTCGACTGACTCGTGCCGCGCTGGTCGAGAACTTGCGCGCTGACTACGTGAGGACGGCCACCTCGAAGGGCCTCTCGCGACTGCGCGTGGTCGGTGTTCACACACTCCGAAATTCGATGATCCCCGTAGTGACGTTTCTGGCGATTGATCTTGGCGGCCTGATGGGGGGCGCGATCATCACCGAAACCATCTTCAACATTCCGGGAATCGGACGCGCCGTGTTCGAAGGCGTGCAACGTCAGGAGGGTACGGTCGTAGTGGGCATAGTCACGTTCCTGGTGTTCATCTATCTGATCTCCAACCTCATCGTCGACATCCTGTACGCCGTTCTCGATCCGAGGATTCGCTATGAGTGAGCGTGTCGCGATGTCGGACGATGTCGAACTCCCTACCGAAGTCATCGACGACGGCGATGTCGACAGGGTCGCCAGCCTGTGGGGCGACGCGTGGCGTTCGCTGATTCGCAAGCCGATCTTTGTGATTTCTGCTCTGATGATCATTCTGATGATGGTCATGGCTGTGTTCCCTGGTTTGTTCACTTCCAAGGATCCCCGTGCCTGCCCACTTTCTGAAGCTCTGCAGACCCCGAGTGCAGAACACTGGTTTGGAACCGACGTTCAGGGATGTGACTACTACGCAAGAACGATTTATGGTGCCCGGGTTTCAATCACCATCGGATTGATTGTGACCGGGTTTGCACTCACCATTGCGTTGATCGGCGGATCCATATCCGGCTACTACGGTGGAATCGTGGACACGTTGATCGCCCGGGTCACCGACATGTGGTTTGCGATTCCCACGATTCTCGGTGGGATCGTGATTCTTGCACTGTTCCAGAATCGTGGCGTGCCCCAGGTGAGCCTGGTGTTGATCGTCCTCGGTTGGCCCACGATGCTCCGACTCGTCAGATCATCGGTCATCTCGGTCAAAGAAACCGAGTACGTCGACGCCGCCCGCGCCCTGGGAGCTACCGATTTTCGAATCATTACCCGCCATATCTTGCCCAACTCGTTGGCGCCGGTGATTGTGTATGCCACGATCACGGTGGGAGTGGTAATCGCGGCCGAGGCTGCGTTGTCCTTTCTCAACGTCGGGCTGCAGCTGCCGGCCATCTCGTGGGGCCTCATGATCAGCACTGCCCAGAATCGCATTCTCACTGCACCCCATCTGCTGTTCTTCCCCGGCGCGGTTCTCAGTATCACGGTTTTCAGTTTCATACTCATGGGCGACGCTCTGCGCGATGCCCTGGATCCGAAACTGCGATGACCCAGGTTCCTCTTCAAACACGGGATCTCGTGGCGGGCAAGCCGGCTGTCCCGGGTGCGCCTCTCCTCAGCGTCGAAGACGTTCACGTCGAGTTCCGGCTGGACTTTGGCACCGTGAAGGCCGTGAACGGACTCACCTACCACCTCAACGAACGTGAAACCGTGGCAATTCTCGGTGAATCGGGGAGTGGCAAGAGCGTGAGTGCTCAGGCTGTGATGGGGATCATCGATTCTCCGCCCGGGTTCATAACCGAGGGATCGGTCAAGTTTCGGGGAGTAGAGCTCTTGACCATGACGGAGAAGGAGCGACGCCAGGTGAGAGGTGAGCGGATCGCCATCATCTTCCAGGATGCTCTCACCGCTTTGAATCCCGTATTCACGGTGGGCTGGCAGATCGGCGAAATGTTTCGCGAGCACCACGGGAGCACCAAGAAAGAGGGCCTGGAGGCGGCGGTTCAACTGATGGATCGCGTCAAGATTCCGCTAGCGCGAGAACGGGTGAACTCGTACCCACACGAGTTCTCAGGTGGCATGCGTCAACGTGTCATGATCGCCATGGCCCTCGCCCTCGATCCCGACGTTCTCATCGCGGATGAGCCCACCACTGCTCTCGATGTGACGGTGCAAGCCCAGATCATGCAACTTCTCTCAGACCTCCAGGACGAAACCGGTATGGGGCTCATCCTCATCACTCACGATCTCGGCGTTGTTGCCGAGGTTGCCGATCGGGTAGTCGTGATGTACGCCGGTGACTCCGTGGAAAAGGGTGAAATCGGCGACGTGTACAAGAACCCTGCCCATCCCTATACGATGGGCTTGATGGATTCGATGCCCCGGCACGATGTGCAGGCTGATCGACTCAACCCCATCAAAGGATCTCCGCCTGATCTCATGGCCATACCTAGCGGATGTGCTTTCAATCCCCGCTGTCCGTTTGCCCAGGACATATGCAGGGTAGATAAGCCGCCTCTCTATCAACTGGGTGACCCTGGCCGAGTGAGCGCTTGCCATTTCGTCGAGGAGGTGAGAAATGCTCGAGACAGCGGCCGGGACTCAATCTGAGAAAAAGCTCGGAGAGCCGATTCTCACGGTCAAGAATCTCGTAAAACACTATCCAATCACCCGCGGCATCCTGTTCAAGCGCCAGATCGGAACGGTCAAAGCGTCCGACGACGTCAGTTTCGAACTACGGAAAGGCGAAACGCTCGGCCTCGTCGGAGAATCCGGTTGCGGAAAGACCACGACCGCTCGGACCATTCTGCGGTTGGAGACCCCAACGAGCGGCAGCGTCATTTTCCGGGGTAAGGACATTTTCAAGATGTCGCCCAAAGAGCTTCGTGAGGTCCGGCGAGAGATTCAGGTCATCTTCCAGGATCCGTACGCCTCGCTCAACCCTCGCATGACCGTAGGAGACATCGTCGCCGAAGCATGGCGAATCCACCCGGAGGTATTGGCCGAAGACAAACAGCATGCACGAACTCTCGAGCTGCTCGAGATGGTCGGGCTCAACCCTGACCACATCAACCGTTACCCCCACCAGTTTTCGGGTGGTCAGCGGCAGCGCATCGGAATCGCCAGGGCTCTCGCTCTCAATCCGAGTGTCATCGTCGCAGACGAGCCCGTGTCTGCCCTCGATGTTTCGGTCCAGGCCCAGGTCGTGAACCTGTTGGAGGATCTGCAGGAAGAACTCGGCCTTTCGTACATCTTCATCGCACACGATTTGTCCGTGATCCGCCACATCTGTGATCGGGTAGCGGTCATGTATCTCGGAAAAATCGTCGAGATCGGTGACGAGACCGAGGTGTACGAACACACGGCACATCCGTATACCAAAGCTTTGCTCTCGGCCGTTCCTACGCTCGATCCCGATGCCAAACAGGTCGAGCACCGTATCTTGCTGGAAGGCGATGTGCCGAGTCCGGCCGACCCGCCTTCGGGCTGTCGGTTCAGGACCCGTTGTTGGAAAACTCAGGAGATTTGCGCAGGTGAGGTTCCGGAGTTGATTCTGCGCGACACCAATCATCCGGTTGCCTGCTACTTTCCGGAGCGTCCGTCGTCGCGTTGAGCGTGGAGGTCAGGTCACTGACGACCGACGACCTCGAGGCCTACCTGGACCACCATCGTATTCATCGCGCAGAGTCGGGCAGTGAGGGCGATCCGATCTTTACGCCTTTCGTCGAGTCCGGTGTCTTGCACGGCGCACGCGAGAGCCGGGAACGGGGATGGACGAGAAGCCTCGAGGAGCCAGGCTGGATCCGCAGCTGGGGCGCGTTCTCATTGGCCAAGATCATTGGCGACGTCGAGTTACATGGAGGCGAGATTGAAGCCAACCGCCACCGCGCCTCCATCGGCGTCGGGGTCCAGCGCCCATTTCGGGGAAAGGGGCTGGGCCGTACGTTGATGCAGACGGCGATCTCATGGGCTCGATCTGAAGGGATCGCCGCAATCGACCTCGGTGTGTTTGAGGGCAACCCCGGCGCTCTGCACCTTTACCAGTCATTGGGATTCAAATCCGTGGGAACCGTGGAAGACGCGTTTCGCGTTCGGGGGCAGTCGATCAACGATATTCGCATGGTGCTCGATCTGAGACGATGACAATCGCCTCAGGCCAGATTGGCGATTACACTCCTGCGACCTATGAACATCGCTACCGCCATCATTCTGATTCTTCATCTTCTCGTCTCAGGCGTGCTGATCCTGTTGGTCCTTCTGCATTCGGGTAAGGATGGCGGCGTGTCGGACATGTTCGGAGGTGGGTTCGGGCCGGCGTCGCAATCGACCGTGGTCGAAAAGAATCTCGATCGGCTCACGATCATCGCAGCTCTGGCGTTCACCCTCACAACGGTGACGCTCGTACTCCTCTGGACCTAGCGGTCCGGATACAGGTGAAAGTGGTGGTAGCTACCGACCACTGAGAACCCCAGTTTCTCGTACCACTGCCGCGGCCAATCGTGTGCTTCGGCGTACAGATGGATCCACGTGACGCCCTGTGCGACCGCCGCCAGGATCGCCTCACGCATGATGGCGGTTCCCAATCCCCGGTTTCTAAATTCGGGCAGGGTGTTCACCGATTCGATCTGTGCTTCGGAGCCGTCGACGTACAGGTCGCAGATGGCAGCGAGCACGCCTTCGGCTTCTGCGACGAAGAACCGGGCTCCGGCCGCGTCAACCAGTTTGGCCGAGTAGTCGACGAGCGTGCGGATGGTCTCGGGTGATCTCGGGGGTTCGTATGTTTGTTGAAGCTTCTCGAGCAGATTCCTGGTTTCTGCGTATTCGGCCTCCCTCGCAACCAAGCCCGGGCTGAGGTCGCGGGTCGTCGTCGTCGGGTCGCGGAGAACCATCGTCACCAGCTCGGTGAGGCTCCAACCCGCCGCCTCGAACCCGGGCCGCAAACGTCTCGCCAGCAGGGGATCATCGATCGCCACAATCCGGTGTCGGAGGCCGGCACCGCCCAGAATGCGATCTGCTTCGCGCACGAGATCGCCGGCGGTTACGTCGGCAGGCGAACCGTCGACCCAGAGGAAGTGCGATCCGTATCTGAGTGGTACATCTTCTTCCAGAAAAGCGGATCCCCACTCGAAGTTGACAACGGTGTCTGCGAGGCGCGAGTGGTGGCGACGGGCGAACGCGATGGATCTGTCAACGTCGGCCGACCCCGGGGAATTGCTCACGTTACGTCGTGGAGGTGATGTATCGGATCATGCAGGAAATACCGGGCAAACGATTCGACGGTGAAGTTGGCGCCGTCGCTTCGTCTGCCTCGACGGTCCCACTGCTCGTCGGCGACGGCATCGAACTCGTCAGCGAGCTTGAGGGCCGCTGCGGTGAGTTCGCCCTTTACCCGGCCAGGTTCCGCAAGGTCGTAACGGCGCTCCACTGCCGCCTCGTTCTGATCCCAGTTGGCGAACAGTGGATCGTCTTCGGCCAGCATCAATGCGAGCCGCTCCGAATAGAGAATGTGCACATCCCTAACGTGACAAGCGTATTCGGCAGTCGACCAGACATCCGGGCGCGGTCTGGTTCGCAAGCTCCGTTCGTCGCCGCTCAGGACTCGATTCCATGCTTGCGTGTTTTCCCGGAGAAGCTCACCGATATGGGACCGGTCGACAGTGCCAGCCTCAAATCCGCACTCGTTGCAGGGTCGATCAAGGACCCAGGTCCAGTCTTTGAGATCAGAAGGAGGTGGTTCAGGCGGCTGATTCATGCGGGGCACCCTTTGCCAGGACGTATCAAGAGTAACGTGCCACCATGGCCGGCGTTTCGATGGACAAGTTTCCTTCTATCGACGATTTGGAGAAGAGGGCGAGACGTCGAATACCCCACTTCGCTTGGGAGTATCTGGATGCAGGAACCGGTGACGACGTTGCGCGTGACCGAAACATCTCTGCGCTGCAAGATGTCACATTCACTCCTCAGGTGATGAAGGGACCTTTGCGGCCATACATCGGGACCGAGCTTTTCGGTGTGCATTATTCAGCTCCAATCGGAATCGCTCCCATCGGGATGACCGGCCTGATCTGGCCGGGGGCGTCGGCTTCGCTCGCTCTGACAGCTGCTTCCCGTTCGATACCGTTCGTATTGAGCACCGTAGGGACGGAAAAGCCAGAAGTGATCGGTCCGCTGGTTGAAGGTATGGGTTGGTTTCAGCTCTATCCACCCCGGGACGCCTCTGTGCGAGACG
>JBFGAX010000046.1:0-23406 GCA_041567895.1 Acidimicrobiia bacterium | reverse complement strand
GGCCGGATCTCGAGATTGACCTCCGGATGCGATGAAAGCCTCGACATCTTTGCGAGTGATACGTCCATTCTTTCCGGTGCCGGGAACCCGATCGAGATCTACGTTTGCTTCTCGCGCCAGTTTCCGGACGACCGGCGAAACGTTGCCTCGTCCTGATCCTTCGAGAGACCCGGCTTGTCCGTTGGCATCGGTCGCCGGTGACGCTTGCGCTGCGGCATCGCTCATCGATACGTCTTGCGTTCCCGAAACGGCGGGGTCATCGGCGCTCGCCGGGGCCGGCGCCGCGCTGGTCCCGATGATTGCCAGCGCGGTCCCGACCTGAGCGGTTTCTCCGACGGGCACGAGGATCTCCTGTAGAACACCGGCCGCCGGCGAAGGGATCTCCGTGTCGACTTTGTCGGTTGATATCTCGAGAAGCACTTCATCTTCGGCGATCGTGTCCCCAACAGATTTCGCCCAACTGAGCACCACGCCCTCGGTAACCGTTTCGCCGAGCTGAGGCATCTCGACCGTGAAGCCGCCGCTTGCCGCTGGAGACGCCGCGGCAGTCGCAACCGGCTCTGGAGTCCCGGTTGATGCAGCTGCCGGGGCCTCGGGGGGCGACTGCTCCGACGAACCCTGCTCTGGAGCCTGTGGTGATTCTGCCCGGGCCGCATCTGACTGGGCTGCGCCTGTCTGGACGTCCGGCTGAGGCTCCGAATCGGCGCCCTGCCCATCCGCCTCTCCAATGATGGCTAGTTGCGCTCCAACCGCGACCGTATCCCCCTCCTGCACGAGGATTTCTTGCAGAATGCCAGAGCTCGGAGACGGAATCTCCGTATCGACTTTGTCTGTCGAGATTTCGAGGAGAACTTCGTCCTCGCTCACCGAATCACCGACCTGTTTCGCCCAACGTAAGACAACACCCTCGGTTACGGTCTCGCCCAGTTGCGGCATGGTTACGGTTACAGCCATTCGTCCCTTTTCCTGTTCCCGTCTTCTTCGCGACCTCGTCGATCTTACCGGCTCAGTGAAGGCTTCTCCCCGCTGCTCCCAGCAGCGTCTCGCCAACCGCTTCGGACAGCGTCGGATGAGCGTGAATGAACGCAGCCGCTTCGGCCGGGAGTGCCTCCCAGGCCACGGCATACATCAGCTCATGGATCATTTCGCCGGCTGATGGGCCTACGACCGTTGCCCCCAGAATGGGGCCATCCTTCTCACTGACTATTTTCACGATGCCCTGGTTTTCACCGATGATGATGGCTCGACCCACGCCTGCAAAAGGATGCCTGGTCTTGTCGATCTCGAACCCGGCCTCTTTGGCCTGTGCCTCGGTCAACCCCACCGACGCAAGTTCCGGGTGGCTGTACACAACCAGGGGAATGGCCCGGTAATCCACCGGAGCGCTGGTTCCCGTTGCGATGTGAGTCACCGCTGCGATGCCTTCGGCGAATCCGGCGTGAGCGAGTTGTGGAGCGCCCGCAACGACATCGCCGACTGCGTAGACCCCTGGTTCTGTCGTCAGCTGAGTGGCCGGGTCAACGACGATATAGCCACGGTCGGTTTCGACATTCACCGAATCCAGACCGATGCCTTCGGTTTGAGGGGCCCGACCGACGGCCACCAGAACCACATCGACTTCAACCGACTCTTCTCCGAATGGCACCTGCATCCGTCCATGCACCGGCACCGGATTGCCGATAGTGGTCCCGGTTTTCACATTGACCCCGCGCTCTTTGAGCGCACGCTCCAAAGCATTGGCTGCCTGCGGCTCAGAGCCCGGAACCACCTGGTCGAGCATTTCGAACAACCAGACCTCCGAGCCGAAGTCGCTGAGCAGAGAGGCGAATTCGCATCCGATGGCACCGGCGCCGATGATCGCCACCTTCTCGGGACGTTGCGGCCAATCGAGGGCATGATCCGAGGTGACAATTCTCTCGCCGTCGATGTCGTAACCCGGAATTGACCTGGCTTCGGAGCCGGTGGCGATGATGACGTGGTTTGCCTCGAGTTCCTCATCGCCATGCTCGCCAGAGACAATGACCTTCCTGGGCCCGGCCAAGCGGCCAAAACCATTGAAGATGTCGACCTTGCGATTCCGCAAGAGACCACCTAGGCCGGTTACGAGCTGGTTGACGACTTCGTGTTTACGCTCGAGCGCACGACCCCAGTTGACTGTTGGTGCCGATGTCTCGACTCCAAAGTGCCCCGCGTCTTTGACCGTGCGGAACACGTCGGCAGCGTGGAGCCAGGTCTTTGCCGGAATGCATCCGCGGGTGAGGCAGACTCCTCCGACGGTTGCCTTCTCCACGAGCGCCACCTTCAGCCCGAAGTTGTGGGCATAGAGCGCTGAGGCATATCCCCCTGGTCCGCCGCCGATCACCACGATGTCGTACAAGTCGCTCTCCCTATCTGTGGTCCCGCAAAGCTTAGAACCAGTGTCAATTCGTGTCTCAGACGCCTATGAAAACAACCAGCCACCACAATCCGGCGCCGAGAATCACTATTCCGGTGACAAGAGCTGCGAGAATGAGATAGCGGGTCTGCATGCGGGCGCTACGGTACCAGTCGTGACGCGCAACGAATCACTCACGATCATGTCCACCGACGGCGTCGAGCTGGAAGCCCGTATCGATTTGCCACAGGATCCCCTCATGTTGCTCGTCCTTTGCCATCCTCATCCGCAACACGGCGGAACGATGCGGGCCCCGCTCCTGGAAAAGATCACTTCCGTTCTCGTTGAAGCAAATATTGCGGTACTCCGTTTCAACTTTCGGGGTATCGGCGAGAGCACGGGCGAGTGGCACGGCGGAAGTGGCGAAATCGAAGATGTGGGAGCCGCGGTAGACGCGGCTCGCGGCATGGAGCCACGACTGAATCTCGCTCTCGGAGGATGGTCGTTTGGCGCCGCAACGAGCCTCGCCTGGCAATCGATGCGCCACGAGCCAATGCCATGGATCGGTATAGCCCCGCCAGTCACTAGCGATCGGACACCGGACCTGCCGGGGCCTGACACAATTCCCCCGGCTCGACGTCTGTTCATCGTCGGAGATCGCGACCAGTTCGTCACGGTTGCCGAACTCTCGGCGTACGCTGCCGCCGTCGGCGCCGAGATCGAGGTGTTGGGCGGCAGCGATCATTTCTTCTATTTCCGGGAGGAAAAGGTCGCCAACCGGATGCTGGAGTTTCTCAAGAGTTGAGTCCCGAGGTCGACCGATTCGAGCGACGCGAGGACCAGGTCAGCTGATGCCAGAGAGTGGAACTGGCATCAGGATTCCGCTGCGGCCTTGAGTCCCTCGAGGACCGCTTCCATGCCCGCTCTCACTGCTTCTGCCCGGCGGGCCTTGATCTGTTCAGCGTCGTCTGGATACTTCTCGATCGCGGCCGTCAGACCACTTGCTCCTGGACCCAACTGCACCGAATGTTTCACCGTTACACCGGAGTCGGCCGGCTCAATCTCGATCCGCCAGGTCGAACCCGGCAGGCCACCTTCGGTTTGTACGGCCCAGGCGAACACCCGTCCTGGTTCAGCCTCGGTTATGAGCGACGTGGTCTCCCATCGACGCTCTCCAAGAGCGTTTCTCCCGACGAATGTGCCACCGGCGACCGGTCCCGCCGGTCCCCATTCTCCGCCCTGAAATTCAGGCGACCACATCCCCCACTTCTCGAGGTCCGTGACGAACCGCCAGACATCTTCGGGGAGCGCTTCGATGCTGATCTCTGTCTCAACATACGGCAAATCGTCCCACCGCTGAGCGTCACTCATCATGGCCTGACGTGCCCGACAATGAGGGTTCTGCCAGAGGGGTATATCCACGGTTGCGGGCTTCGGCGACAGTCGCCGGAGCGATTGCGGAGATCAGATTCTTTTCCACAAGTCGTTCTCTCGCCTCCCGCTCTTCTAGAACAGCGAACTGGACCGGGTCGTCACAGTCGTAGACAACCATGTCGTCACGGGTCCCGAGGAATCGGTACTCGTCGAACTTTTTGAGCCGTCCCATGGTTTTCTCCCGACTATCGACTGAACAAAGGTGTAACCGGGTCACCGATTGGCAACGTACGGCCTGGCGGTATCGACGGTTCGAGTTTCCACGAATCGACCCGGCTCGGAGCGAAGGCAAAGTACATCGCCATGACCATTGAGGCAATGATTCGCCGCCCCGAAGCACTGCTCGTCACTTCCGGATTTCGTCTCTGGTCGTTCATTGGATCGTCTCGCTCACGCCAGGTCGAGCTCCGGGTCTCCTTCCGGACCGACTGCGCCGATCTCGGCAAGATAGCCCGCTTCATGATGAAGTACCTCCGCAATCACATGGCGCGAATACCCGTGGCTCTCCCCCAGCTGATCGTGTACAAACGAAATCGCCTCGGCGGAACCCGCTATTCGCACGGGTCTCAGATTTCCGGCACCTCGCGGTGTAAAGCCCTGCAGGTAGGCAATTTCCCAATCCAGAACCCGTCTGACTCCCTCGGGATCGAGTACGTCCATTGCTTCGTCGGAGAGCCGGGGGTAGATGAACGCAACGGCCTCGTCTACGACATAGGAAACAGCGAGATCCATGGGTTTCCGAGATGTTTCCTGCCACACCATGGCGGCCACGAGCAACAGGAACACGGCCAGCAACAATGCGCCGAGCTGCAACGCAGTCATGGGACCCCGGTTGACAATCTCGAGCTGTTGTTCATGACGTGAGATGGTACCGAGGCAAACAACCCGAGGCGTTACCAGTGCTCAGGCGGCCCCGCTGGTAACAACGGGTTCGTCTGTCCGCCATGACTCCCGCACGGCCATGCCAACGGCCACCATCGGCACGGCCAGAAAAGCTCCGAGAGCTCCTGCCAAAACGGCACCTACGGCAAGGGACAGAAGAATGGTGAGTGGATGGAGATCGACGGCTCTGGAGAAAACCGCAGGAGCAACGATGTCACCATCGAGCTGCTGAACCGCAATGGTGAGCGCGAGCACGAGCAGAGCATCTCCGGGTCCGCCCGTTGCCAGGGCCAGGAGCGTTGCGACCGCGCCGGCCAGGATCGCGCCCACAAGTGGAAACAGAGCAGCAACAAACGTCAACATGACGAGAGGTAAGACCAGCGGCACGCCGATGATGGCCAATCCGATACCGATGAGCGTCGCGTCTACTGCGCCTACGATCAGAATTGCCGATAGGTACCTCTGCAACACCTTCCAACCAGCCATCATCGCCGCTGTTGCCTTCTCTTGCACGTCGGAAGGAAAGAAGCTGACCAAGCGACGGCGAAACATTTCGCCGTCTTTCACGTAGAAGAATGACACGACCATCGTCAACATCAGCGCAGCGAGACCCTCGAGCATGAGCGCCGCTCTGGACGGTGCTTGGGTTTTGGCGAAATTGCCGAGTTGCTCGATGACCGTTGTCTCAAATTCCTGCACCGAGGCTTCGGTGAGTCCGAGAGGGCTGGCGAGGAGCCAGGCCCGCACCTCTCCATATCCGTCGCCAAGCGAAGGTCCTATCTCGGCTATCCCGTCGACGATGGAAGGCATCACCAGAAATCCTCCTCCGACAACCACTGCCCCCGCAGCCAAGAACGACGTGAGTGTTGCCAGGAGATCGGGCCAACCGTGCCGCATCAACCAACGTGCCGGCGGGGCGAGAGCTGCAGCAATCATGAGGCCCAGGATCATGGGCAGTAGCACCACTCGTAAACGCATGACGATGGCCGCTGCCACCACGACCACTCCTACGATCACCAGGAATCGCCAGCCGGCCGAGCCTCCCGTTCTGAGCCATGCTGGAATCCTGCCGTCGCGCAGCAACTCAATCGATCCGTTTGGATTGTCCGGTGCTTGAGCGGTGCTGGGAACGAGCAGCTCTCTTGATGCCCCATCACGCCCGCGTTGGCCGATTGGCACGGTCACGAATCCACTCCTGGTGTCATCCGACGTGCCATTCCGCTCGACACCGCAAAGGAGCTGAGCATGTGTTCGCGATCGGAGGTTCGCACGGTTCGTACGTCATCGGTGTGGTCGACCTCGGTGCCTTCTTTGTCTTCCCGGATGTCTTTGTCTTCCTGGGTGTCGCCCTGGTCCTCGTTCCAGCCGGGAACGATGTCACCCGGGCTGCTGACTGCCATGCCCTCGGCTCCGGGACCTGCAGGCCGCGCCCCGGGCGGGTATGCGCTATCGACCGGGCCCCCGGCGCCCTCGCTATCGGAACGCGAACTGTCGGTGCGCTTCTCTACCCGTCCGGAGGTAACTCGCTCACCGCCAACACCTGCACCGACTGTTTCCGGTGTGAAAACAGGTGGCACCCGACGGCGCCACGAACGCCATATCGTCACGATCAACAACAGAAGAAGCGCAGCGATCACCACCACCGTCAACCACAGCACGATCTCCATTTTCTCAAATCCTTTCCGGGCTGCCTGGACGTAAGTCGAGACAAGCAATGTTTGGTTGACCTGTACCCAATCACTGCTGTGGCGAAACGTATGAGCAAGATCCGGGTGGCCTGCTTGATTTGTACCTCGAACCAAGGCAGGTTTGTTGCTCGCGTTTTCTTTTTGCTCACATTCAGGCACTCGCGCAGACACTCGCGCACGGCCGTGACGCGTTAGAGGGCGGCCGGGACGTTAGAGGGACGCGTCAGCTCGACCCGGCGCGCGTTGGTCTCGATTGTGCCAACAGGAGATCGCTAGGCCAGCGGATCGCCGGTGGCTGCTGCGGCCGCGGCATCGAGTTCTGTCTCCGCATCGCCGCTCATCAGCCGACCTGAGGTGTTCTCGATGTGGGCTCTGACGAACCACTGATACAGCTCTAACTCGCCGAGCTGGCCGACCAGCAGATCTTCTGTCACGGGATCGGTTTTGCCTACCAACTCAACAGCTGAACGATGGTCTCCGATTACTCCGTCGTAAACCTTGTCGAGCGCCCCCAGGTGCGCGGCCACGACCGCCCGTCCGATGTCGTAATCGTCCCAGTCTCGTTGACGCGTTATATGGCCGGGCAGACCGTTGGGTATGCCTCCCAGGGTGGCGATGCGCTCTGCGACCGCGTCTGCCATCGCCCGAACTCCGTCCACCTGTTCGTCGAGAAATTTGTGCACGGCCATGAAACCCGGACCCACCAGATTCCAGTGGATGTGCTTCAACGTGAGGCCCAGGTCGAGAAGCCCGACCAGGCGAGCGGACAGCGCATCGACGAGATCGGCGGCGTCGTCCTTTTCGATCCCGGACGGTCGGAACTGGTTCACCTCGGGGGTCCCGGGCACCTCCTCGCCGCTGTGCTCGTCCGTGCTGGCCTGTGTCTCCGTGGTAGTCATTTCGTTCTCCCTTTTCTGCCGTCAATGGAAACGCTGCTGAGCTTTGACATCTCGTTGCGTCTGGTAACTCCTTAGGACTTCGTACCCGTGCGCCTGGATTTCGAAACCGGGCACGAGCATATACGAATCCCCTTTTCTGTATCAACGCTGGATTTCGGTTTGCGCCGTTCTGGCCTCATCGCTGCTCTGTGTCGGCCACGCTCTCTGCGCCGTCGGCGTTTCGACAGCGATCTCCGCAACTGGCATTGGCTCCAGGACTGCTACCGCTACGCGCAATACGCGGAAGAAGTCGCCCGGTCGATGTTTGGACAGGGGGCGGTTGGGGTACATCTGACACGGAATACAAACGCCTACCACATGAGGAGAACAACATCATGGGCATCATTACATTTCTGATCGTCGGTTTGATCGCCGGATTCGTCGCACGCCTCGTCGTGCCGGGCGAAGACCCGATGGGACTCGTGGGCACGCTGGTGCTCGGGGTGATCGGTTCGTTCGTCGGCGGATTCCTGTCGGCACTCGTTTTTGCAGGCGATCTCGAACTTTCAGCGTCGGGGATTGTCGGGTCTATTGTCGGTGCCATAGTCGCACTCCTGGTCTACCGCTTCGCCGCCAGCAAGGGTGTTACTGCCTAACACCCATCGCCCGACGACAGAGCGCCGCAGTCTGAGGAGCGATCCCGGGCTGTGGCGCTTCGTCATTTTGGCGGAGAACCAACGAGGAGAATTAGCAACATGACGTTCCGAACTTCACATGACACTGCACGTACCCCCGAGCCATACACGAGGCCCCTGACCCCGCTGGGATCTCTTCTGAGTGCGCTCACAACGAGAAAGGCAACCGATGGAACATCCGAACAACCAGGAACCGATCACGAAGCTCGAGGATGTGCGCGCTCCGTTCAACATCGTCGCAGCCGTTTCGAGCCTGCGGGACGCCCGCTCGCTCATTGAGTCGCTCGGCAAGCACGGCATCGAGGCGAGCAACATCAGTTTGCTCGGTGCCTATGCACCACAACCCGGTGACCCTGTGGACGAAGCAGCAAGCGACGATCCGGCGAGCGAAACAACCAAAGGTTCAGCCGTCGGGGCCGCTATCGGTGCCGGCGTCGGAGCCGCAACTGCTGCCGCCTTTGCCCTCCCTGGTGTCGGCCCCGTCGTAGCCGGTGGGTTGTGGGCGCTGATGGGCGGCACAGTTGGGGGCCTGGTGGGCGGAGCTTCCAAAGTAGCGCTGGCGGAAGCGTGGGAACACACGTTTCAAGCTGTTCGAGAAGGGAATTTCGCCGTGGGCGTGCACAGTGCCGACCAATCTGAGATCGACCGCGCCCAGCCGGTGATGGAGCGCGCCGACGCACTTGCGATCAATCGGTTCGAAGAACCTTCCTGACAGAAGATACCGCGAGCGCGTTTAGAAACCGCGCACCCGGGTAAAGGCAGAGAAGAGAAGACAAAGATCATTACGTAGCCAGTTTTGAAGGAGGGACCGTCATGGACCGCACTCCAGGGATATACCCGATAGCCAATGATTCGGATGGATCAATCAGCCTCGAAGCCCGCAACGCCCTCACCACCCTCATAAACCTCGTCGCCGACGGCGTGGAAGGTTTGGCCAAATCGGCGGAGTTGGTTGAAGACGACGTTGCCCGCTCATTGTTCGAACTGTGGTCGAACGAACGCCAGCAGTTTCTGGCCGATCTCCACAACATCGCTGCTCGCTTTTCAGCAGACGATGAGGATCCCGGGACGGTCGGTGGTGCGGTTCACCGGGCCTGGATGACCGCAAAGAGCGCCGTGACCGGCGACGACGAAGCCGTCATTGAAGCTGCAGAGCGTGCCGAACAGACCGCAATCGACGCCTACGAAGAGGCCCTTGGCACCGACCTTCCTGATTACGCCAGACCGGTGATTCAACAGCAGCTCGGGCAGATTCGGAGCATTCATGATCGGCTGGTGAACTGGGACGCAGTCTAAGGGTGGACAATGGAAGACGAGCACGCCTACCCCCGTTTCCCTGATGGGAGCATGTCGGTTGTCGACGTCCGGGTTCCGAGGGGCAGAACGAGTAGCCGGTTCGCCAGGCGCCTTGTCCGCGAGTATTGCCGGGCACACCGAATACCTCCTCAAACCACGGCGGATGTCGAGTTGATGACCAGCGAACTCATCACCAACGTGGTGTCGCATGCTCACGGACCGGCACGTCTGACGATAAAAAAACTCGATGAGGCCACGTATCGGGTCGAGGTGAGCAGCCGGGGCGATCGATTCGATTGGCAGCCTCATCCGAGAACGACAAAGGGACGCAAGCGTTCCCTCACGCCTGGTTCCTGGGGTCTCAGTATTGTGGAACAACTCGCCCAATGTTGGGACATCGGCAGCGACGACGACGGGTTCACAACCGTCTCTTTCGAGTTTCTCAATCCTGACGTCTGTGATCGGGCCGACTCTGCTTGTCACCGGGTGGGTGCTGCCAGTCCGGTGTGAGGCCCTCGAGTCAGGCATCCACCGCAGACAGTCAGGCGTCCACCGCAGATCGCACGGTGTCTAGAGCCTTCTTGAGGAGCCGGGATACATGCATTTGCGATATACCGAGAACGTCAGCTATTTCAGACTGTGATTGGCCAACGAAGAAGCGCTGGTACAGAATGTGGCGGCTGCGCTCATCGAGCTCGGAGAGAGCGGTCGCTGCGTCACTCCAGCGGGCACTCATTTCGATGAGTTCGTCCTCGCTCCCGAGCATGGATATCAGCTCGTCACCATCACCGTCTTCGGTGCCGAGCGGCGTGTTGAGCGAAGTGGGCATATACGCGGACCCGATTTGCAGGGCTTCCACGACTTGCTCTTCTGGTATGTCCAGAACTGCGGCAATCTCGGCAGTCGTCGGTGACCTCATCAGCGTCTGCTGGAGTTCGTCCGACACTCGCGTTACCCGCCTACTGGTTTCTTTGAGTCCCCGGGGCACCCGCACCGTCCACGCCTTGTCCCGAAGGTGGCGCTTGAGCTCACCCATGATCGTCACCGATGCAAAACTCTCGAAGCGACTTCCGTGATCGGCGTCAAACCGCTCAGCCGCCTGTATGAGGCCGTACATGGCGACCTGCTCGAGATCTTCGAGCTCCTCGCCACTTCGGCGATACTTCCGAGCGAGTCCTCGAGCCAACCCCATATGGGCTGTGACGAGTTCGTTGCGTTCTGCCGGGGTGTTCACACCTGCTCGACCGCAACCGTGAGTACCAGCTCGGAACCCGTCAATTGGGCGGATGATGACAGTGACCTGACCAGGTCATACGGGTCGGGCTTGAGGTCGGAAGGTTCGAACACGGCGACGGGGCTGATGCGGCACTCGAGGATGCCTTCCGATGGGCGGAACACAACCGAAAACAACTCGTTGCCGTCGAGAGCGAACGATGCAGCCTCGGTGACGAGCAACTTGAGCTCGTCGATCCACTGCTCGGTCTCGTCGGCGGCGGCAAGCGGTCGCGCAACCGCGCCGACAAAGAGCCTCACATAAAACAGCGATCCGGCCTCCGCCGGAATGGTCATGCGAAATTCTGATTCGGGTCTGAAGGCGATCTCGAGACCGCCCTGCTCAGCCGGCAACGGCTTCGGTGACGTTCTCGTACATGGCTATGTGGTCATCTACGCCGGTGATGTCGAGAAGTCGAGCTACTGCGCCGTCACCCGGAACGACAGCAAACTTTCCGCCTGCGGCCTCTAGACCCTGGTGAGCCGCAATCAACACTCGCAGGCCGGTCGAGTCCATGAAAGACACCCCGGACAGATCCGCCAGAACCGCATCCGAAGACTCAGCGGCATCCTTGAATGCCCGGCGCAGGGAAGGCGCCGTTGCCAGATCAACCTCTCCTGTGACGGCAACCACAGACCAGTCGCCTTTCGATGAGATGTCGACCTTCAGATGTTTAGACATAGGCCTCCGACTGCTCGCCCGTAGTATATGAGGAGTGGCCATAACCATCTCGATCCCAGCCTCACCGAGGAACATCGGCGTTTTGCGCACGATGGCCATGGCCGTGGTCAGCCAGACGAGTGCGGGCATTGACGCGGTGAGCGACGCGGGACTTGCCATCGACGAAGCAGCCGGACTGGTGTTCGGTGTGCCAGGGACTTCGACGATAACCACAACCATGACCATCGAAAAGCCCATCCAGATCACGCTCGCCTCAAACGGCGAGGCGGTGTTCTGGCCCCCGCAAGATTTCGTCGGTTCGCTCAGTGAAACCGTGCTCGAATCGATCTCAGGCGATGTTCAGTTTCAAGAAACAGGCTCTGGACCTCAGATACGACTGCAGGTCTAAGGCGACCCGCCAACGGTCTTGACCGCAAGCACCGCAACGTCATCCACGAGAACGCTGCCCGAACCCGTTACACGCTCTTCGATCGTGCGAACGATCTCGCCGACAGATCTCTCTCGAACCGCGGCCAGTTCGGCACGCAGCCAGTCATCGCCGAGTACGTTCCCATTGATCATGACGTCGGTCAAACCGTCCGTGTAAAGCAGAAAAACCTCGCCAGGTTCCAGATCGACTGTGACGTCCTCGAACCAGGCATCCGGAAACATACCGAGAAGCACACCCGAGCTCACAATGGGTTCGATGTGTCCGGCGAGGCGGGCAACGAGGGGCGGCAAGTGACCGGCGTTTGCGAACCTGACCGACAGATGACCCGATTCCCCGACTGTGGCAATCCCGAAGGCCGCCGTGCAGAATCGTGAATCGGTCGCTTGACCAAGCAACACCTCATTAGCGGCCAGCAAGACTTCGTGTGGATTCGCAATCGTGACGGCCGCGGCCCTGATCGTGTGGCGGGTCAACGCCGTGATAGCTGCTGCTTCATGGCCTTTCCCGCTCACGTCGCCGATCGCAATTCCGAAGCGGGTCGCATCAATCTGAAAAACGTCGTAGAAGTCGCCACCTACGTCCAGGCCTTCTCCGGCTGATCGGTACGTTCCGGCCATCTGGCAGCCGGGGATGTTCGGAAAGCCGGCAGGCAGGAGGCTTCTCTGCAAGACCTTCGCGATCTTGGTGCGTTGGGTGAACTGTATCGCATTGTGAATCGCCACTCCCGCTCGATCCGCGATGCGTTCCGCCAGATCCAGATCGTCCTGTCCGTATGGCCGGGCGCCGATGGCACCACCTACTGAAAGGGTCCCGATGATGCGGTCGGAAACACGCAGCGGCACGATCATGTACGACTGAACTCCGATTTCTTCAACTTGAGACCGCTGTTCGGCGTCGAGTCCGGCTTCCTCGAGGATCTGATCGTCAAAGTCGTTCTCCAGTACGGTCGCTCCGTTGTTCAACACCTCCGCTATCCCGCCAGGGCTATCAAAGTCGACCTCCACCGATGCGAGAAGAGACTCGAGTACCGCCTGTTTTTCCGGATCGCGGTGACGACCGCCCATCGGCTCGATCCGACCGTCTCTCACGAGGTACACCGTTGCCCAATCGCCCATATGAGGGACCATGAGGGTGAGCAACCGATTGATGGTGGTGGTGAGGTCAAGCGAGGAACCGAGCACTCGAAAGGCCTGTGTGAGAAACGACATGCGTTGTCGCCCTGCCTCGGCTTCCGCCCGCGCATCACGCTCCCGCCTCAGAAGCTGCGCCCGCTCGTCTTCGGATTTCAGCCTCTCCGTGGCATCTTGTACGAGCCCGATCATTCCGACGGGCTGGTCGTTTGCATCTCGTACCACCTGCCCCCAACCTTCGAGCCAGACGATCTCATCGTCGGATCGCAAGCCTCGAAACTGGACGTGGTACGGCTTTCCGTTCTCGATCGAGTTCTCGATGGCTTCCTGAACCTCTGCCCGATCCTCGTGATGGATCCGTTCGACAAACGACTCGAGGCGCGGATTGAAACTCTCCGGGTTGAGCTTGTAGAACCGGTAGATCTCTTCGGACCACGTGACGACCCCGCTGGCGATGTCCCAATCCCAAATCCCGAAATTGCCCGCACTCAGGGCTAATCGAAGACGCTGCTCGACTCCGCCATGCAATTGAGCATGCAGTGCGTCAATTCCGGGATTCGACGTATCCACCATCGCGGCCACGATACTCGGGCAGGCCAGTACCGTCTAGTGAAAGAGCGGGGAGGACGCCCGGAACGCTAGAACTCTCTCTCCACCAGTCTCAAAACCGGGGCGAGAAGCCGCGCAGTCCGCCCTACCAACGGTCGGTTTTCGGTCACAGACCGGCACTTGCGAAGATCTTCGAGAAAATGCTCTGTCAGCGTGGACGCGAAACCGCGGTGGATGGCAACCACGGCCACTTCCTCATCTTTTTCCACAGATCTCCGATTGAAATTCACTGACCCGACCACGGAGGTGATTCCATCGACGACGATCGCTTTGACATGCATCATCGTCGGTTGATATTCCCACAAGCGAACACCATGTTTCAGCAGTTCGGTGCTGCGGTCGGCTGCTACGACCGAGCTGACCCGTTTATCGATATGTGGCCCTGGAAGGATCACATCGATTTCGACCCCACGTCTACGGGCCTCGACCATTGCGAGGATGAGTCCGTCGGACGGATTGAAATAAGGAGTCTGGAGCAGGATCGATCGGCTGGAAGCCGCTACGAGTCCTTCAAACAGGCGCTCGGCCGGGTTGAAACCGATATGAGCGGAGCCGTCGACTACGCCGACCAACATGTCTCCGGAGGATTCTGACGCCCTGGTAGCGATGTCGCTCTCGTCGATGGGGTGGCCTGTGTCTCTCCAGTCGGCGAGGAATGCGGCTTTCAGACCTCGGACGGCCGGCCCGGTGATTCGAAAGTGGGTGTCTCGCCACTCGTCAGGTGACCTGGCGTCACCTTGCCATTCAGATGCAATCCCAACCCCTCCGGTAAAGCCAACGGCGTCATCGCAAATCAAAATTTTCCGGTGCGTCCGGTGATCTGATTCCCAGAATTTCCAGCGGACTACGGGCCTGAAGATCTCAACGTGAGCGCCGCTGACTTCGAGGTGATGTATCAGATCGCGATCCATGGGTAGGGCTCCGAAACCGTCGAGAATGATCCGAACCCGAACACCGGCCTGAGCTCTCTCGGCAAAGGCCGCCGCGAAATCCCTCGCGACGTCCCCGGTCCAATACACGAAGGTCACGAAATCGATCGAAGTCGTGGCGCTTCGAATCGCATCCAACATCGAAGGAAAGATCTCCCGGCCATTACGCAGCACCTCGATCGAATTGCCCTCCGTGAACACCGGTCCTACGACTGAGGCCACCGCGTGCCGAAAATAGTTGACGGCGTCCCCGGCGTCGGGGGCTTCGCTGCTCATTCGGGCCACATCCTTCGTCACGCGGGAGGCTGCAATCTGAGTTTGAGTGCCTCAACATCCAGCTCGGGCTTCGGATACGACAGATTCATTGCTTGAAAGGTCTCGACGAGGATTCGTGCGATGGCCCAGTTGCGATACCACTTGTGATCAGAAGGCACGATGTACCAGGGAGCGTCGATCAGGGAGGTTCTCGCCACTACTTCGCCATAGGCAGCCTGATACTCGTCCCACAGCTTCCTGGTGTCCAGATCCGACTCGGAGAATTTCCACCGTTTGTCATCCCTGCGCAACCTCCGCAGAAAACGTTTCCGTTGTTCGTCATACGAGATGTGAAGCACGCACTTGACAACATTCGTTCCGTTGTGAGCGAGATCCCGTTCGAATGCCATCACTTCTTGAAATCGCCGATCGATCGTGTCATGCGTCTCACTCGCAGTGGCGAGCGGAACCAGCAAATCCTCGTAGTGTGACCGATCGAAAACACCGAGATTCCCCGGGTCCGGCACCCTGGCCTTGATGCGCTCGAGGAAATGCTGTTGCTGTTCCTCGGCGGTGGGTTCGGTGAATGATGCAACCGACACCCCTGCCGGGTTCATGTGACATACCACGTGTTTGATGGTCCCGTTCTTGCCGGAAGCATCGAGGCCTTGCAAGACGAGCAGTAAGCGCTGTTCGGCCCCGGCGAACATCATTTCGTGCAGATCGAAGAGTTGCTCACTCATTTCTTCTAGATCATCTGTGGCGTCACCTTTGGAGTCGACGCCCGGGTGCGTGTCCGTGGAGAACGCCGCCATGTTGAGAACCGAAGCGTCAACCGGCGCACGCAGCTCGTCGCAGATACTGTTCATGATGACGGTCCTGTCGGTGTTCCCAAAAGCGGCTGTGGCTGCGCATGCCGGGGTTCATCACTCTTCACCGGTCGATCGCCGTCGTAGTCGGATTCGATCTGTGCATTCAGAGCCACGCCGAACAAGGTGACGACGCCGGATGCGAGCGCCCAAAACATCAACCCGATCACGCCGGCCAGCGGCCCGTACGTCTCGCCGAACACCTGGCTCGCATTGAGGTAGATCGAAAGCAGGGCAGAAACAACAAACCAAGCCACGACAGCGACGGTGCTTCCGACGGCCAGGGAGGTCGCTGCGGGCTGATCGCGGTGCGGAGCGATTCGATAGAGCAGCGCAAAAGCGGCAGGCAGGACTGCGACGCCAAGTGGCCAGCGCACCCAGATCCAGGTGCTCCGAGGATCGCCTTCGCCAAAAGATGCAGTAATACCAGAGCCAAGGGCGATGACCACGAATGCAAGAGCAAACAGGACACCGGCCGTGATCGTGAGGACAAGGGCGAGACCGTATCTTCGAGTGGTGGGGCGATCATCGTCGATTCCATACATCCTCGAAGAACCACGCTGGAGCTGCGCCATGGCCGCGACACCTGACGTGAGCATGGCCACAGCTCCCGCTGCAATCGCCGCCAGATTGCCAGTCGTGGCCGCGTCGGTTCCCTGCTCAAACACCCTCAGTATCACCTGACTCGCCGGACCAGGTGCCAGGCTTTCTGTCATGGCGCGCAACACTTCGCGCAGACGTCCCTCCCCGGTCCTGGCTGCGAGTGCGACGAAAAACATGACCCCCGGTATGACCGTGAGCACCAGTTGGAATGCCAGGGCTCGTGCGTAGCTGAAACCATCGGCGTGACGAAATCGCTTGAACGACCTGATAGCCAGATCGCCAATGCCGTCCTTCTTCATCGTGGTGAGAGCGTCGGCCAGCGAGAGATCAACGTGTTCGGGCACGGTGGTTACTGAACTCATGACAGATGACCGGCGACAAAATTGCCAGCGGCCCAATCGGCGTCACTCGAGTAGTCGGTCTCGGGAACCATGACCTCGAGGGCCCCGGGTTTGTTCGAGAATTCGAATCTGGTCGTAGCCGGGCGCTCTTCGCCATCGAGTTCGTACGGAATGGGTGCGCTCGTGACGACCGTTATTTCTCGACCGCTTCCAACGAGGGTTGGCGAGTTTCTCGTTTCAGTGGTCCCGGAGTCGGCTCGTTCGAGAGCGATGTCGACGGCTGCTCGTACCCAACTGATAGCGCCGTCAGCACGCACCACCATGACGTTCAGCCGCCCATCGTCAACGGAAGCATCTGGAAAAATCTCTATCGCTCCTTTGATGCTGCCCATGTTGCCGACGAGAACCATGGCCGCCTCTCCGGCGTACCACGAAGCTCCATCTACCTCGATGGAGACGCCGAAAGGGCGATCGCCGAGATGGCGCATTCCCTCCACCACGTACGCGAGCATTCCCATTTTCTGTTTCGCGGCGCGATCGGTATCGCGCATGACTCGAGCGTCAAACCCGATGCCGGCCATGATCGCGAATGTCTCGTCATTGACGACGCCCACATCCATCGTGCGGTTGTGTCCGGACAACGCCACTGCGAGTGCATCATCAACATCGTGAGGAACAGACAGATTGCCGGCGAGGAGATTTCCCGTACCCGATGGGATCACCCCGAGGGGCACCCCGGTGTCGACGAGGCTTTCCAGGACAGCCCGAACGGTTCCGTCTCCGCCTACCGCCAGAACGAGATCGGCGCCTTCGCTGACTGCCGCAGCACCCTGGCCCGTGCCCGGATCGTCCTCGGTGGTCTCGAACCAGAAGAGTGGCGAGACACCTGCTTCCGACAAACCCTTGCGAAGAGAGGCGGCTTCCTCCTCGCTGGAAACGGGGTTCGCGACAACGGCGATACGCTCGACATCCACGGTTCCGGGCCGGGAACCGTCTGCCGCCATCGCGTAGCCGGTATTTCTTGCGTTGGATCGAGCACTGTCTGGAGATCCAGCCACTCCTTCACGTTCAAACGGTGCATCCCCGTCGTCGACAGGGGATCCGGTGATTGATTCATCGGATGTGGTGCGAGCGGCGCCAAACGCCGTCAGCGTGAGGTACAGACTCAACAGCCCCAGGACGGTGCCCGCCACAACGTCGGTGACGTAGTGCATACCTCGATAGAGGCGCGAGATCGCAACGATCAGAGGGATGAGAGCTCCTAAACCCGCGGCGGCGTATCTTGCCGCCCGACTCTTGTTGTGCAGCCAAACCAGTATCACAAGGGCTCCGTAGAAGGCCACGGCGGCTGCGGTGTGGCCAGACGGAAAACTGGCCGTGGGCGGCGAAACGTCCAGCTGCTCGACCTGAGGGCGATCACGGCCGACGAGCCAGGCTGCAGACACAAACACGCTCGTCTCCAGCGCAACTGCAGCGACCACAAACGCCGGCTCGAGCCAGCGCCTGAACTTGATAGCAAGCACACCGGAGACCAGGACCAATGCAATGACGATCGTGACCGTGTCGGAAAAGGCCGATCCCCAGTCGGTGAGCATGGTTCCGCGCTCGGTTCGCACGGTCACGAACCAGTCGCTGACACGTCGATCGACATCGGCGACGACCGTGGAGTCCATCAAGTTCACTACTACATAGCCGGCGGCTGTGAACAGACCCACCAGGGCGACATAGCGTGCGAGGAGCCGCCTGGTGACGCCTCCCATCGTCAAAGGCGTTCGGAGCAATCTTGGAAGAGCGACGGGAAGCCCACCCGGTGTCGATGTGAACAGAGAACCGAACCGCATGGTTGATCCTCCGAAAGCGACCGCGCAAACTGCAAACCACGCCCATCCGAGGGCGACACCCGCCAGCACGTCGGTGAGCCAATGTACGCCGAGTAAGGCGCGGGTTGCGGCAACAAGGCCGGCAATGAGAGCACCGGCTCCGGCGAGAAACGCCCGGGTGGTGGTGGATCGACCGAGACCGAGAACAAAAGCGACTGCGGCCCACGTCGCGGCGGCGGCAGCAGAATGACCGGAAGGAAACGAGGAACCTGCCCAGTATGCGAGCTGATCGATGTCGGGCCGTTCGCGATTGATGAGTTCCTTGAGACCCAGATTGATGAGGGCTTGCCCGATCGTCACACTGGCAAGGAACCAGAGAATCTGGGTGTTGGCATGCCTCTTCCACGCATATGCCGCGGTCAGCAAGGTGGCTGTGACAACGACGGCAGTCCCTCCGAGCTCTGTAAAGATCTTCAGGAGGCTGGTAGAGAGCGAGGTGGCGTTAGCCGAACCCCATTCGGCAACCCATTCGTCAAACCGGGCGAATCCGCGATTCTCGTCGAGTGAATCGAATACCGACCCGGCTAAAAGCGACAGACCAAAGATTGCACCGAAACCAACCGGCACGAGGAGCTTGCTCTTTTGCGACGCCCCTGACGATGAGGAACGGGGTGTCTCCACGTCGCGGGCGACATCGGGTGTAGACGAAGCTGAGGGCGTTTCGCTGCCGTGATCTTCTCGGCTCTGTGAGATCAAATAAGAGGCCGCACCTGCAATGACACCTGAGATCAATATTGCGGCTGTGGCACTCATAATTGGTTCGTTCCCGGATGGTGATATTCGTTCGCTGTCAGCGCTCGTACCCATCAGCCTCGGGTCTCAAACCTGCAGAGTGTCAGGAGGGAGGACCATCTTCCGGCTGATCTTCTTGATCCCATTCCGGGGCATCCCAGCTCGGTTCATGAGAGTCGCCTGCAGGGGAACCTTCGAGAGCAGGGTCGGTCAGAAAATCACCCTGCATCCTTGGCCGCGGTTGCTCGATGGTCACTTCGACCTCGCGCGAATCGTAGACGGGGCTCGAATCAACGGCGCTCCGATCGGTCGCCGGCACGTCGCTCGTGCCCGCAAGGCTCGCCCCCGTCTGATCCTCGATGGCGTCACGTAACGTTCCGACTCGCAAAGCCGAGCCGACCAACAGGATGCCGAGCTGACTGGCTGCGAGTATGACGCCGAAGACAATCACGAGAATCGATGCCGAAGCCAACTGCCCGTCCAGGTTCTCTGCGGCCGTTTTTATGGCGTCGGCAGCTTCTCGAGCCGATTGCCGATATCCGGCAATGAGAGGAGTCACCTCATCGAGGGTCTCGGAGGCTCGTTCCAGATCCTCTTGAACCACGATCGCGGTCGAACTGAAAGCAGCGAAATCGTCGCCGACCTCCGCAATGAGCTCACCCTCTTTTTCCAACTTGACTGCCAGCTCATCCAGCTGCCGATCGATCTCGGTCAGGGAATCGAGCGTCGCGATCTCGGGAGGGGAAACCCCAATGATCGAGAGAGTGCCAAGGGCGTTGTTGAAGGATGTGGCGGCCTGAGCAAGCGACCGGGTCGTAACGCGGACCTCTCGGATAGTGGCAGGAACATCAGTGCCAACAATGTCGGCTGCGTCGTGAAATGCAGTCGATGACGTTGCGAACGTCGACACTAGATCACCGGACCCGTCACGAATTTGATCGAGACTCGATCCTGCTATTTCCACCGTTTCGGCGGCGATACCGACAGCCTCGTTTGTCAACGTTGCAACGTCTCCACTTATGTCGAGCGTCGTGCGAAATGAGTCTCCGGCTTGACGGACGAGCGTGAGAGCAAAGATGGTGGCCCCGACGGCTGCGACGATCCCAATCACGCCCGTCCAGATCAACAGCTCCGGGAGCCGCTCTGACAAGGGTCGAGATACCGAACGTTGGCGGGATACGTTGTCCACAGCTCGACCTTACCCGGCCCGCGAACTCCTCAAACGCGGCGCCTTGCAACTGCATTGCTCAAAACGCCATGTCTTCTAGCCATGTCTTCTTCTTCTAACCGTGTCTTCCAACCGCAATACCTTCCAAGCGACCTTCCAAGCGCAAGCGAGCGACACTCCCTGTCCCACTGCGATGACCCGACGATGCGTTTGTTGGTTTCAACGTGTTCGCAATGGGTATCAGGTCGTGTGCCTGACAATCAGAACCCCTCACCTTCCAATCCTGTTTCTCTGCAGCCGACCCGAACCGGGCCAGTCGACCGCCATCGGATCAAAATTGGCGATCCTGAGGAAGCTGGTGTCACACCTGCGAGGACACATACGACGTCTTCAGAAATCGATGTCGTAGCGACCGAAACTGCCACGACAGCCTCCGAAACCGATGACATGGGTGGGGGCGCAGCGATAACAACTTCTCGCTCATCCACGTCACGTTCGCCGCACGAGATGGAGGGTGACCTGAGCGGTAGAACTACGGCCATCGAGGCCAATGGGGCCGCCAAGATTTTCCCGTCGGGGGACGGCATCCGTGACCTCGACCTTTCTGTGTATGAAGGAACGATTCTCGGGCTCATAGGGCCCAGTGGATCAGGCAAGACGACGACGGTCAAGATGTTCACCGGCGGAATCGTTCCATCCAGCGGATCCGTCAGGGTTTTCGGATCGGATCCGGTGGGTTTCTCGGCTCTCGAACGAGCCCGGATCGGGTACATGCCGCAGCGATCGGTTCTCTATCCGACGCTCACGGTTGACGAAAACCTCCGCTTTCTTTCGTCGCTGTACGGAAAACAAGACCGCTCACGATTGTCCGAAGTGCTCGATTTCGTTGAGCTGTCCGACCACGTCGACAAACGAGCTGACGAGATTTCAGGAGGAATGCAGCGACGACTGAGCCTGGCCGGTGCACTCGCACACAACCCCGATCTGCTGTTTCTCGACGAGCCAACCGCAGGGATTGATCCCGTCCTTCGTCGCAAGTTCTGGGATCGATTTACCGAACTCAAAGAGCAAGGCCATACGCTGCTCGTCACCACCCAGTACGTTGGTGAAGCGGCGTACTGCGACTACATCGGAGTATTGGCGGACGGAGATCTACTGACCGTTGAAACGCCAGAAGGTCTCCGCCGAACTGCCTACGGAGGCGACCTCATCGATGTCGAGTTCACCTCCCGACCTGACCCGACCGATGTGCAAGACCTCCAGCAGGCGCTCGGAGCCACTTCTGCGGTTTCGACTTCACCCGTGAGCATCAGGTACGTCGTGCCCGAAGCTGCAGCTGCTGTGCCGCTCCTCGGAACATGGAGCGGCGAGCGGGGCGTGGAGATTGAGCTGGCAGAACAGCACGTTCCTCCCTTCGATGATGTGTTTGTGGAGATAGTCGAGCAAGCGCGTATCGACGTCGGCGAGAAACCATGATCAAGAACAGCGCAATCCGAATTTTTGCGGTCGTGCGGAAAGAGTTCGCAACCGTCCTTCGCCAGCCGAGGTTGTTGGTCACCTTGATTCTCGGACCGTTCGTGATCCTGGCACTCATGGGATTCGGCTACCGGACGTCGCTTGGTCCACTCAAGACCGTGGTGGTCGCCGATCCGGACACCGAGCTCGGGGCGGAGATCGCTGAAAGAATAAAGACGTTCGGCAACAACATCGATTTCCAGGGGATCCAGCCCGATGAACCGACGGCGCTCCGTCAGCTCCGGGCGGAACAGATCGATTTGGTGGTAACCATCCCGCCTGAGCCGGCGGAGATCATCAGAGCCGGCGAATCCGCGGTCGTGAGGGTGACGCACAACCAACTCGATCCGTTCGAACAAGCAACGATCTCACTGCTCAGCCGCAGCGCGATCGACACCGTTAATCGCTCAATCCTCGAAGAACTGGTCGTACAGGGACAAGAAGAATCGTCGACCGTCGAAACCCTGCTCACGGACGCCAGCACAACCGCTTCTCTCCTGAAGGACGCCAGGGCGGCCGGCAACGTTGCCGAAGAACAGCGCCTCCGTGCACAACTATCAGACCAGGTCGCGGGAGTAAACACCGCGAGCGAGAGCGTCCGGGGCGCCATGCGTACGTTGGAGAGACTCACCGGTCAGAATCAATCCGAGACGTCGGGGCAACTGGTGAACGCCGTGGATGGCACCGCCTCCGATGATGACGCGTCCCTTGAGGACCTGGAAGCTGAGCTGGAGGAAGCACGAGCATCGCTCGCCGAGTTCCGATCGATTCCAGCGCAGGTACTGGTCAGCCCATTTGAATCCAGTACCACAGTCACCGACGCGCCGCCGCTCGCCATCACCGACTTCTACGCTCCTGGCGCGATGGTGCTCCTCTTACAACACCTCGCCATCACGTTTGCAGCTCTCTCGTTCGTGCGAGAGCGTGCACTCGGCACCCCCGAGCTCTTCACCGTGTCGCCGATACGTCCCATCGAGGTTCTCATCGGCAAATACATCGGGTTTTTTCTGGTTTCGATCGTCATCGGTGCTTCCCTATCGGCACTCATGTTCTGGGGACTACGGATACCGTTTGAGGGTTCACTAGCCGCATACACGGCCGTGCTGGTCATGCTTCTCGTGGTGTCGCTCGGGATCGGCTTCATCATCTCGGCCGCCGTCGGAAGCGATATCCAGGCTGTGAACATCGCGATGATCATCCTTTTGTTGAGTCTGTTCTTCAGCGGGTTCTTCATCAGCATCGACAGGCTTCAGGCCGGAGTGCAAGCTGTCAGCTGGGGGCTCCCGGCGACCCATGCGATCGATTCATTGCGAGACGTGATGTTTCGCGGGTCGGGCATCGACTCCCGAACCCTGATTGCGCTCCTGTTCGGAATCGTCGGAACCTTCGCCGTCGCATGGCGTCTCACGAGCCGGCGTCTCGCGGCGAGATAGCCGGCTCATCATCCCGAAATCTCCGATGTCGTCGTTAGTGGTGACGTGTGAGCCCGAGAAACCTGGTTTCGATGTCAGCCGATCGGGTATCTGCTGATCATGACCTTCACCAGACAGTCCGGCAATTCAAAACGCGCCGTTCGGGTGGTCGACCTCCGATGGGCGTTGCTGGGCGGAGCGTTCGCAACCATCATGCTTTTCGCAGGAGCGGCCGCCGTCGGCCAGATCGGTTCATTCGAAGGACTGCGTCTCCTGCAGGGCACCCTGCCGACTGTCCGCTTTCTTGCGTCGTCGATCCTCGCGGCCGGCGT
>JBFGAX010000045.1:0-23525 GCA_041567895.1 Acidimicrobiia bacterium | reverse complement strand
GTTGCCGAGTGCCTTCGCAAACGCTGCAAGGTCCGGCACCACGCCGAATACTTCTGCCGCACCGCCGGTGGCGATCCGAAAACCGGTCTTCACCTCGTCGAATATGAGCACCGTTCCGTACTCATCACATACATCCCGAAGCCCTTCGAGGAAACCATCAACGGGCATGATGCCCATCGAGTTGCCCATCATCGGCTCGACCAGGATCGCTGCAATTCGGTGACCGTCATTTCGGAAAGTTCGCCGAACCGCCTCGAGGTCGTTATACGGGAGCGTCAGGATGAGATCGTTGATCGCGCCGGGCATCCCCGAACTCATGGGGATCGGAATCGGGCGATACCTCGAGCCCATCATCTCCGTGTCCATGCCCGGTGCCGAGTACATCACGTAATCGTGTGCGCCGTGGTACTGGCCTTCGAATTTCAAGAGAACGTCCCGGCCTGTGAATCCTCGTGCCAGCCGGGCTGCGTGCATCGTCGCCTCGGTCCCTGTGTTCGTAAACCGCAACCGTTCGACCCATGGCACCGCTTCTTTGACCTTTTCGGCTGCCAGCACTTCGCGTTCTTGCGTGAACGCGAAGGTGATGCCGTCTGCCGCCGCCTTCGCAACGGCCTCGGTCACCTGCGGATCGGCGTGACCGAGGATGACCGGCCCGAACCCCATGTGATAGTCGATGTATCGCACGCCGTCGGCGTCGTACACATGACTTCCTTCCCCGCGAGAAAGCACAATGGTTTCGTCACGTCCCCAATACCTCCACCCGCTCGAGACGCCGTTGACCATGGCTCCCATTGCCCTGTCGAAGAGCTTCTTCGTCTCGGGTCCTTGCAGGCTCATGTGCCACCTCCTTCGGTAATCGTCACGTACAACTTCTCGAGATCCTCGAGGATGTCCCATCGTCCCGACCAGCCCACCGGCAATACGAACACGTCTCCGGCGACAACCTCATAGGAACTTCCGTCCTGGTCGGTGATCCTCGCGCGCCCGCTCAGGACATGCACGACCTCGGTATCGGAGCGAGATTCGATCTGCCAGCCTCCGGGAGTGGAACCCCAGGTCCCGACCTCAACGTCACCTTGCAGTGTGAGTTCGCTGAACCAGGTGTGAGGTTTGCCGGTATCGGCACCGCTTCGAATGCCACCGTCGGTTCGGTTGGCGGCCAGAGTCTTGATGTCTGATTTGACTGAATGCACCCTATCTCCTCTCAATGATCGATCATGTTCCAGACTGCTGAGGCAACTCGAGAGGGCTTGTTGAACATGCCTTCGCTGAAATCGGCGACTTCCATTGCCTTCTGGGCCACGCTGATTCCCAACCATCGAAGCGGCTCGGGTTCCCACGTTCGCAGTGGCAGGTTCACCCATGGATACCCGATGAGTTCGGACTGTTTGCCGAGGATGAGGTCGGCGAGCGTTCTGCCTGCGATATTGGTGGCCGCCACTCCGCTTCCGACGTAGCCTCCCGCCCAGGCAAGACCGGTGTAAGGATCGAAATGGACTCGCGGCATCCAATCGCGAGCGACGCCGAGCACACCACCCCAGCGGTGCGTGATTGCGACACCGTCGAGCACAGGGAACAGCTCGACGAGCGTTTTCCAAAGGCCGATGTGATGATCTGCAGAAAACTCTGCACCCCGCCGAATGCGCGATCCGAAGTCATAGGGAGCGCCTCGCCCACCAAATGCGATACGATCGTCTGCTGTTCGCTGCCCGTAAACGACCATGTGCCGGTAGTCGCCAAAGGTCTCCCTATCCGCAAGTCCAATGTCGTTCCACATCGCTTTCGAAAGAGGCTCTGTGGCGAGCATCAACGAATACAACGGTGCAAGGTCCCGATCGTGTCCATTTAGCTCGGCTGTGTATCCGTCAGTTGACCGCACCACAATCGGGGCGGAAAGAGCTCCGTGGTTGGTTCCCACCAGGCCGGACTCGAGAGACGTCGCAGCAGTATTTTCGAAAATGGTCACGCCATGTCGCTCGGCGGCAGCTGCCAAACCCGTGACCAACCTGGCAGGGTGAATGACCGCCGTGTGCGGCGAAAACTGAGCTCCCAGTACCCCCGATGCCCGGACCCGCTGCGTAGTGTCTGCCAGCGAGAGGAGCCGAATATCTTCTTCGGTCCACCCGAGCCGATGAGCGGCGCCGATGTGGGCGGCTGCGCGAGCCTGCTGGCCGCCGTTGCGTAAGAGCTCGAGCGTGCCGCCCCTATGGAACCCGCAATCGATCCGCTCTGCTGCCACCACGTTTTCGATGTTGTCGAGCGTCTCAATCAGCAGACGACCCCACCGGGATGCAGTTTCGGAGCCGGCGAGAGCTTCGATCCGCTCGAGGCCGGCGGCGAAACCCGCATAACACCAGCCTCCGTTTCTGCCGGAGGCCCCATACCCGATAAAGTCACGTTCTACGACCACAATCGACCGTTCCGGATCTTGTTGGGCCAGGGAGAGTGCTGTCCACAGCCCCGTGAAACCTCCTCCGACGATCGCAACGTCTGCGCTCATCGGGCCCGGCATGGGAGGCCGGGTCGGCTTACGTGCAATGTCGTCCCACCACAACGGATATGGCCGTGCGCTGGTCAGCGTCTCGATGCTGCGATCGCCCATTACGTCGTGCGGCTGGTAGTCACGAGTGGTAGCGTACTGTTTGATACAACGGTGTTGTACAACGTTCGGTGTTCGCACACCGATTGGTGCGGCGCCCTCCGACCAAACAGCTATCGATGGAGGAACAATGGCGGTCGACGTCAAGATGTATATCGCCGGTACCTGGACCGAAGGACGAGGCGACGACCCGTTCGCATTGGTTTCACCCGCTTCTGGTGAACATGTTGCGAACATCCCCATTGCGAGCTCGGCCGACGTGGACGCGGCGGTCGCAGCCGCTCGATCTGCGCAGGACGATTTCCGTCATTGGTCAGCGTTCGAGCGTGCGGAGCTCTGCCTCGAGATCGCACGCGCCATCGAGCCTCTCGTGGAAGAAATTGCGAGAATCCAGACACTCGAACAGGGAAAGCCCTATCACGCCGAATCGCTGGACGATATAGCCGAAGCGAATCAGTACTTCTACAACGCGGCAGAGGATGTGAAGCGGCTCACGGGTGATGTCATTCCGACCTCGGATCGAAACAAGCGTATGTTCACGTTTCACAGACCGATCGGGGTGTGGGCTGCGATAACCCCATGGAACTTTCCCGTGACGATTCCTCTCGAGTATGTGGGACCCGGTTTGGCTGCAGGTAATGCTGTCATCGTCAAGCCTCCACTACACACGAGCTGGGCGATGTTGAAGCTGGCCGAAGCGTTCGACGCGGCCGGCGTTCCAAAGGGGCTCGTGTCCGTGATCCCGGGAGAAGCCGAAATCGGAGAGGCGCTCGTTACTCACGAAGGGGTTGACGCGATCGGTTTTACGGGTTCGTCGGCAACCGGCCGGAAGATCATCGCTCAAATGGGCATCAAACGTTCAATCATGGAGATGTCGGGTAATGGCCCCACCATTGTCACCGAAGATGCCGACATAGCGGCTGCCGCCGAGGCGGCCGTATACGGCGCCTACTACAACGCAGGCCAGGTGTGCTGCGCGACCGAGCGCGTCATCGTCGTGGACGCGGTTCACGAAGAATTCGTCGAGCACGCCATGAAAGCTTCTGAGGTTGTGCGTCTCGGCGATCCCTTCGATGAGGAAACCACCATGGGACCTCTCAACAACGAACCAACTGCCGCCAAAATGGATCGCCACATAGCCGATGCACTGGAGAGAGGGGCGCGGGTACTCTCGGGCGGTGGTCGCCGGTCCGGTTTCCCGACCGAGCTCTACTACGACTTCACGCTGATCGATGATGTCCCCGAAGACAGCGCCGTCTCGCAGGAGGAGTCCTTCGGGCCGGTACTGCCGATCCTGTCGGCCGCCAACGACCAGGAGGCTGTCGATGTCGCCAACCGATCGCGCCTGGGTCTGCAAGCCGCCGTGTTCACGAAGAGTTTGTCAAAAGCCTTCTGGTACGCCGATCGAATTCGATCCGGAACGGTGGTCATAAACGACTCAACCGATTTCTGGGAGACGTTTCAACCATTCGGGGGAGCGGCCGGCACCGACACCGGATGGGGGAGGGGCAGCCTCGTCGAATTCACCGACCTGCAAACCGTCGTCCTCGATCTCGATCTCTCGGACTGACGTGCAGACTCGACGCGGGTCGAGGTCCGGTTGAAGGCCTTCGTCAACGGAACCGTGTGGACGGGGGGAGCCCCGGGAGCACGGTGTGAAGCGATCGGAATTTCTGGCGAACGAATCGTGGCGGTCGGCACAACCGCCGACGTGATCGAGCGCATGGGATCCGAGGTCGAGATCATAGATCTTGAACGTCGGTTCGTTTCTGCCGGATTCCAGGATGCGCACGTTCATCCCGTCCATGGAGGCATGCAGCGACTGCAGTGTGACCTGTCGGGCTGCGCCTCGGCGGAGGAAGCCCTGGCGGCGATCAAGGCCTATGTAGCCGCCCATCCCGAAGATGAATTCATTCAGGGCGGCGGCTGGTTGTATCCATGGTTCAAGGGTGGGAATCCCGAAGCAGCTACGCTCGATGCCGTCACGGGCGGCGTGCCTGCCTATTTCACGGTTGCCGACGGCCACAGTGGTTGGGCAAACCGGGCGGCTCTTCGCCTCGCGGGAGTCGAACGTTCGACTCCCGATCCACCCGACGGGCGCATTGTGCGCAATGAAGATGGATCCCCTCAGGGCACCCTGCACGAGGGAGCGATGTCACTGGTCGAACGGATTGTTCCATCGCCCACTCCCGAAGCCTTGCGCGCCGGATTGCTCGCAGGTCAGAGCGCGCTCTTCGAAGTCGGAGTGACCTCATGGCAGGATGCCTGGGTGACCGAAGAAATCCACGAGCTCTATCGGTCGCTCGCCAGGTCCGGAGATCTGAAAGCGTCAGTTCGCGCGGCACTCTGGTGGGATCGAGAACGCGGTCTCGAGCAACTCGACGAACTCATCGAGTTGAGCAGCGAGGGCTACGGGCGGTACGACCCACGTTCAATCAAGCTCATGCTCGACGGCGTTTGCGAAAACCACACCGCTGCCATGCTCGACCCGTATACAGACCTGAACGGCCGTCCTACCGACAACTCGGGATTGGATTTCATCGATCCCCGCGACCTGCCAGCAATTGTCACAGCGATCGATGCTGCCGGCCTCCAGTGCCATTTCCACGCTCTCGGGGACAGGGCGGTCAGGAATGCTCTCGATGCCATCGAGGCTGCCCGATCCGCCAATGGACCCAGCGACCTTCGGCATCACATGGCTCATCTGCAGGTCGTGCATCCCGATGATGTGTCACGTTTCGGCCTGCTTGGTGTGACCGCCAATCTTCAACCGTTGTGGGCATGTGCTGACGATGCTGTGATGGAGTTGACGTTGCCGTTCCTCCAGGAATCACAGCGTGCCCATCAGTACCCATTTGCTGCCCTCGCACGTGAAACGAACATCGCAATGGGAAGCGATTGGCCCGTTTCCAGTCCTGATGTGATGGCGCAGGTAGCCGTCGCCGTCACCCGCGCTCTTTCAGAGGAATCTCTCGAGGACGCGTTCATACCCGAGCAGAAACTCGATCACGAGACATCTCTCAATGCTTTCACGTCCGGTTCCGCATTTGTCAATCATCTCGATCACGAGACAGGCCTCGTATCGCCCGGATTCCGAGCCGATCTGGTGATCCTGGATCAAGATCCATTTGGGCTTGCGTGGACCGGTGGAATCGCGGTAGACATGACATTGGTAGGAGGAGAGATCGTGCACCACAGAGACCTGGCGACCAACTGATGGCCGAGTCGTCGGTTCAGCTGACCGGCGTCACCAAGCGATTCGGTGACCTCGTCGCGGTCGACAACATCGATCTCGATATCAGCGACGGAGAGTTCTTCTCCCTTCTCGGACCGTCCGGATGCGGAAAAACGACCACATTGCGCATGATCGCAGGCTTCGAATATCCGACCTCCGGAAGCATCAAAATCCATGGTCGCGAGGTCGGCCTGGAGCCTCCCGACGTGCGCCCCGTCAACACAGTCTTTCAAAGCTACGCCCTGTTCCCGCACATGGATGTTCGAGAGAACGTGGGATTTGGCCTGCTGATGAAGAAAGTGGAATCGAGTGAGATCGCCAGAAGGGTCGAGCGAGCCCTCGACATGGTGCAACTCGGAAAGCGGGCAGACGCGCTACCCGAGCAACTGTCCGGGGGCCAGCAACAGCGCGTAGCCCTCGCCAGAGCACTGGTCAATGAACCGGAAGTGCTGCTCCTCGACGAACCCCTCGGAGCCCTGGACCTCAAATTGCGTCAGGCGATGCAAATCGAGCTCAAGGAGCTGCAGGAGCGGGTGGGGATCACCTTCATCTACGTGACCCACGATCAAGAAGAAGCTCTGACCATGTCAGACCGGCTTGGTGTGATGCACGATGGCTCCCTGCTTCAGATCGGTACTCCGAAGGACATCTACGAGCATCCGCGATCGCGATTCGTGGCCGACTTCATAGGGGAGATCAACCTGCTCGACGGAAGGGTCGGCTCTGACGGTAGCGTCGTTCTCAACGGTGGATATGTGGTGCCACTCGACCACACGATCGCGATCGGCGCGTCGGTCAATGTCGCGCTCCGACCCGAACAGCTGCACCTGGTGACGGCCAACGATGTCGATCTCATTCCGCCAAACGCAAGCCGACTCGATGGGACTGTGGGTCGCCGTGTCTATTTCGGCGAGTCGTACTACTACGAGGTCAGTAGCGAAGCCGGCGCCCTCGACGTTCGTCAGGAAAACCGTCCCGGTTTGACCTTGTTCGACCCGGGCCAGCGAGTCACGGTTCATTGGGATCCCTCGGCTGCTGCGATTCTCGAGGAGTGAGATGACCTCCACCATTGCGCCCGAGGATCATTCTCCAGAGGAGGCGCCCGCAGTTGCACACGAGGGATTGGAAGCCCGGGCTGCGGTGGCCGAACGCCGGCGCGGATTCTTGCTCGGTCTACCGGCAATGGTCTATCTCACCCTCTTGTTCGTGGTGCCCTTCTTCATTGTCGGCATCTACTCGTTTGCCACGCGATCCGCGACAGGCAGTACCCGGCTCTCGGATTGGAATGTCGATTCGTACATAAAACTCTTCGATCCGCTCGTTGTCGGCATCGTGTGGAGATCGTTTTGGATCGCATCGCTCACGACCGTGATCTGTCTGGTGCTCGCCTACCCATTCGCCTACTACATCGCGACGAGGAGCCGGGCGACACGCAACGTACTCCTGGTGTTCGTGATGATTCCCTTCTGGTCGAACTTTCTGATTCGTACCTATGCCTGGCGATTTCTCCTCGGCTCGGATGGACCCATCGCCCAGGCCAGTGAGGCGCTCGGGCTCGGGACAATACGCGTCCTATTCACTCCTGTGGCGGTCGCCATTGGACTGATCTACGGCTTCTTGCCGTTCATGATCCTTCCCCTCTACGCCGCAATCGAACGGATGGATTGGCGACTGGTCGAAGCGGCGCGCGATCTGTACGCGGACGGCTGGACTGCGTTTCGCAAAGTGACGCTTCCTCTCACGAAGTCGGGGATTCTGGCAGGATCGCTACTCGTATTCGTGCCTAGCTTCGGTGCCTACGTCACCCCTGAAATCCTTGGCGGCGCCAAGACCGTCATGCTCGGATCGTACGTGGTCCGCCAATTTCAGCAGGCGAGGAACTGGCCGTTTGGATCGGCGCTTTCGATCGTGATCATGGTCATCATGCTCGTGGCACTTGTTGCCCGACAACGGAGCGGAGCCAGAGAACTATGAGGTTTGGGATCCGCCCCGGCAGCATCCTGGAACGAACGATGGCCGGCAACGCCTGGTTTGTGTACGCATTCTTTTATGCGCCGATCGTCACGCTGGTGATATTTTCCTTCAACGCCTCGAGCCGTGTCGGCATCTGGGGAGGGCTCTCAACCACCTGGTACGCAAACATCTTCAGAAACCCCGAGGTGTGGGATGCACTCAAGAACTCGCTCGTCGTTGCTGCGGTGTCAACCGTTGTCTCAACGATCATTGGTACCGCGGCCGCGCTCGCGATCGACAGATATCGATTCCGGGGCGACCGAACCCTCGACGGAATTCTCTACCTCCCGATCATCATCCCCGACGTGACAATGGCAGTGATGATGCTCCTCTTCTTTGCCCGCATCTTCGCGTTTGTCGACTCATTCGGTCCGCGACTGTCTCTCGGCCTCGGCACCATCGCACTCAGCCACATCGCATTCAACATTTCCTTCGTCGCTGTCGTGGTCAGGGCCAGGCTCGGACAATTGGACAAGAGCCTGGAGGAGGCTGCGCGCGATCTCTATGCGGGACCCTGGGAGACGTTCCGGCGAGTGACGCTGCCGCTCATCATGCCCGGTGTGCTGGGAGGTGCCCTTCTGGCGTTGACGCTTTCACTCGACGACGTGGTGGTGACGGCATTCGTTGCGGGCCCTGGTTCGACAACGCTGCCGGTATACGTCTTCGGGCTCGTCCGGCGCGGAGTGTCTCCCGAGATCAACGCCCTGTCCACCGTTATGCTGGTTGCGTCCATCGCACTCGTTGCGGGCTCACTGCTCGTGCAACGGGGTCCGGGACGGACATCCGATCTGGCGCATGAGCTAGCGCAAGAATGAGCGGGCAGATCGGATGCGCCTGACAATGTGCGTACAACAGGAACGACAACACATACGATTTCAAATCTCATGAGAATGCAACATCATCTGAAGGAGAAAGCATGAAAGCCTCGAAAACGCGGTACCTGAGAGGAATCGCAGCGGTGCTGGCACTGGCCCTCGTGGCGGCCGCCTGCGGTGGAGAATCCGGTGACGGAGATCTCAATGCCAAGGCAGCCGCTTGTGAGCCAGGTCAGGTAGACGGTGACCTCTCGTTCTACAACTGGGCCGAGTACATCGACCCCGATCTCATAACGGCATTCGAGGCTGAATACGGCATCGACGTCGAGTACACCGAATACGAATCCAACGAGAGCATGTTGGCTCAGGTTGAAGCCGGGGGAGCGGTGTATGACCTCGTCGTGCCGTCCGACTACATGGTCGACACGATGCGCCAGGAAGACCTGCTCGTCGAGATCAACCGGGCCGCTGTACCCAATGCCGTCAACGTCGGAGCTCCCTTCGAAAACCCTCCGTACGATCCGGAAGGCAAGTTCTCTCTGCCGTATCAATGGGGCACGACCGGGATCGGTGTCAGTTATGCAGCACTCGAACAGCTCGGCATGGAAGACGCTCCGAGCTGGGGCATGATTTTCGATCCTGAGATGTCGTCTGCTTTTGCGGGCCGAATCTCGATGCTCGATGATGCCCCCGAGGCAATATCGGCTGCTCTCAAGTATCTCGGATACAGCATCGTTGACGTCATCGAATCGAACAACGAGGCGGCCGTGATGGAGGCCGGAGCATTGCTCAAGGCCACGAATGAACGGCTTGCCAAATACGACTCGGTGAACTTTGGAGACGACCTCGTAAACGGGGAAGTCGACATAGCCCACGGATGGTCCGGCGGCTTCTTCTTGTCTTTCGACGAGGCAGACGCCTGGGAGGACTACGCATACGTGATTCCGGTAGAAGGAGGTGTCCGCTGGGTAGACAACATGTCGATACCCAAGACTGCGGTCGCCGTGTGCTCGGCCCACACCATGATGGACTTTTTGCTCGATGCCGAACGCGGTGCACAGCTCACCAACTGGACGTTTTACGCGAGCCCGAATGAGGCGGCAACTCCGTTCATCACAGAGGACATCATCGGCGACCCTGCGATCTATCCACCACCGGAGGTAGAGGCGAACCTCGAACTCATACCGAACCAGGGAGAGCTGGCTCTGGTGTTCCAGGATCAGTTCACTCAAGCCAAGGGTTAGCCGTCCCGATTCTCGGAGAACCCCGGGAAGTCCCGGGGTTCTCTCGCGTCCCGATCGACTCAGGCTTGTGTCGAACCCCATGCTTCTGGGATCACCGGTGGTGAGCTATTCGCGCGGTACGTGGACGGAGGATCTTGTCGAGTTGATGTGACCGTTGCCCCTAAGGGCCAATGCCTGGTTGCGGTACGTTCCGCGCAACAGAAGGGGAGGTGTCGACATGACAGACCTCGATGCGGGTCCCTTGCACGTAGGGACGCCTGACACCCGAGTTCCGCTGCGCCGCAAACGAGATGACAAGGTTGTTGCGGGTGTATGCAGTGGTCTCGGTGAATATCTCGGTATAGACCCGGTGTGGCTGCGGATTGCCTTTGTTGCACTGACCTTCGGAGGTGGCTCAGGTGTTCTTCTCTATTTCATCGCCATGCTGGCGATTCCTGAAGAGGAGGTCGAACCATGAGTGACCTCGAAACGCGACCGACAACAATGAGGCTTCGAAGGAGTCGCGAGGACAGGGTCATAGCCGGCGTCTGCGGTGGCCTCGGCAATTACCTCGGTGTAGATCCGATCTGGCTTCGAATTGCTTTTGTGGCCATGGCAGTCGGGGCAGGGTCAGGAGTGTTGTTGTACATCATCTCCTGGATTGTCATGCCCGAGGTGCCCGAAGGCGATATCGAATACCGAAAGCCACGTGGTGAGTCCGCACCGGGAGGACTCTTTGTGGGAGCTCTCTTGATCGTGTTGGGCGTTATAGCCCTGGCAGACAGGCTCGTGCCATGGCTCGACGATTTCATCTGGCCGGGCGTGCTCATTGCAATCGGCGCAGGTCTGGTGTTGAGGGGGATGTCTCATGACTGACATCAGGGAAGTTCAAAGAGGTACCAGTGACCTTCAGGCCGACCGATTCTCTTTCGGGCCGATCATTTTCGGCATTGCGCTGATGTTGGCCGGCGTCAGCTGGATTCTGGACCGACTCGACGTCATGGAAGTAGAGGCGAGCCTCGTCATCCCTCTTGCCCTCGTTGCGGTCGGTGTGGCTCTCATGATTGGCGCCTACGACGGCATCCACGGCGGCCTGGTAGCGGCCGGCGTGATTCTGACCCTCATCGTCGTGATGGGCTCGGTTACTCCGCTCGATTCCTTCCGTGGCGGTGTCGGCGAACGCGTGCACAACCCGACGACAATTGATCAGGTGGACAAGGCTTATCGACTCGGAATCGGGAGCCTGCAGGTCGACCTCTCAGAAGTGAACCTCACATCCGACGTCGTGACCATTGGTGAGGTGGGGGTTGGTGAGCTGCTACTCATTGTTCCTGATGTCCCGCTCGCCATTACAGCCCAGGTGGACGCCGGTGAGATCATCATGTTCGACGAGGTTCTGTCCGGCACCGAAGTCGCAAACAGCTATATCAGCGCCGGATTCGAACAAGCCGATGAAACCATGACCATCGATCTCGATGTATTTTTGGGATCTATCAAGGTGGTGAGACGATGAAGTACGCACCCCTGCATCCGGGCACATTTGTAGCCGGGTTTCTGTTTTTCTTCACAGGCCTGGTGTTTACACTTGAGGAGCTGGGAGTCTGGGATTTTCAGCTTGGAGACCTGTGGTTTCTGGGACCGTTGGCGCTGGTGATCGCTGGGATCGCTGTCATCGGCTCGACTATCTGGTCACAAGCGAGCGAATAGCTCGCTTGCAAGGCGGCACCCGCTGGACGAAAGCCCGGCGGGTGCCGTATCGCGTGGGGTCCAATGTGATGTGCTCATTGATGCGTCATACTTCGGCCCGGTGACGCGACAATGCCGGCGGGCCCGGGTAGCCAGGTAGCGTTCGGGACATGTCTGGCCAGCCCGCCTTCCGGTTCTATGACAACCGGGAGAAGTATCTCCTCTTCGTGACGACAACCACTGAGAAAGAGGCCATCGCCCGTCGCGTCGGACGCGAACTGGAGTTGCTCTCGCCAAAACCTCCTGCCCTCAGGCTGTTCGATGCCGGCATGGGCGATGCCACGGTTCTCGGCAGCGTTCTCGAGGAAATGCACTGGCGCTTTCCCACGATCCCATTTCTGGTCGTTGGCAAAGAAATAAGCATGGAAGACACGCGTATCGGCTTGTCGAGACTCGACGCCCGCTTCGCGGAACACCCGGAGACCGTGGTGGTGATGACAAACATGTATTACAGCGAAGCTCCCTGGCTCCGTCCACAGAATGGAGTCGACATCATGTGGTGGGACATGCCTCTCGAAGGAACGACAGCACACGAGTTCGCAACGCAACTCCGGGGACTCGGCGACATCGTCAAAGAAGGCTGGCAGACCGAATCCGGAGGCCCGGGAGGGGCACTCAGATACGTCAATCCCTCGGCCATCGTCCTCTATCGCGAAGACCACGCCTTCGCCCTCCAACACATCATCCCAACGGAGGGCAGCATCGAGGGGAACTACGACCTTGTTATAGCCGCACAGCCCTTCCGCAGCCGAACGAATGCCGCTTTCAAAGTGAACAAGGTTCTCGCTCCGATGGCACGTGCACTGGCGCCCGAAGGCAGAATGGTGGTCATTCAATCGACCGGACGAGATCCGGGGATGGAGATCATTCGCGCGGTATGGCCAGGCGAAGACCCGTTCGTGACACCGCGCCAGGCGATTCTGGACGAGCTGGATCATGTTCTCAATGCAGACGAGCAACGATTTCGGTTTGAGGGAACAGCTGACGATGATTCGCTGTTTCGGTACGAGATGCATGCGCTTCCCGAAGACGTTGACGGCCAGATCGGCACGTCTATGTTGCTGGCGGCATGGAACGCTGCAATCTACGTCGCCCAGATCGAAGCTGAGCGTTCGAACGACGTCTTGAAGTCCGGGTTGTATCTCGATGCGACCGAATCTGTTCTACACAAACACGGCCGCCTGTGGTTTCAGGACGAATCGTTCGTCGTGACTCCGGTGCGGGAAGATCGAGCATGAGCCAGCGTCCTGTCCACCTCCCTTCCATCGGTCGCCCATTCATCGAACGCCCATTCATCGAATACCGGAGCAGTGACACCAAGCGGTGTCAGTCGCGGACTTCCAAGATTTTGAAAACACTTCGCTAGTGGGATCGCTGCGACTGATATTTCCCTGGCTGGGCCCCTATCGGACGCAGGCAGTCGCGGCGATAGTTTCGACGATCGCGGTCGTCGCCATCAATATCGCCATTCCTCTTCTCACAGCCCGCATCATCGACGATGGGATCGCCGCCGATAGCCTGACTGTCGTCGCCCAGACGACACTCATCATGATCGCGCTTGTCGGTGTTGCTCTGATCTTCTCGGCATTTGCGGCGGTACTGGGCGTGCGGGTGGCATTCGGAGTCGAGGCCGACCTGCGAGAAGACCTCTTTCGACACATTCAAACGTTTTCGTTTTCCAATCTCGACGAAATCGAGACCGGCCAGCTCCTGGTTCGCCTCACGAGTGACGTGACCAAAATTCGCCAGGTGTTCGCCTTTGGCCTCAGCATTCTTGCTCAGGCGCCACTGGCGTTTGTCGGAAGCCTCCTCGCAATGCTTGCCCTTGATCTCCAGATGGCTTCGATCATGCTGGTCCTGCTCCCGATCACGTCGGTCATCACGTGGTACGTCGCAAGCCGATCGGATGTGCTGTACGAGCTGGTTCAAAGCAAGCTCGATCGACTCAACACGGTCCTGCGCGAGAACCTCGCAGGGGCACAAGTTGTCAAGGCGTTCGTGCGGGAACATCATGAAGCTGCTCGATTCGACGAGGTGAACACAGACCTCACAGAGCACGCGGCCGAGGTCAACATGCTCGTCTCGATGCTGTTTCCTGCCCTGCTCGGGGTGATGAACCTGGGCGTCGCCGCCGTCATCTGGATTGGGGGAAACGCCGTCATCGAAGGGCGCATGACAGACGGAAATCTCGTGGCGTTCATCAACTATCTGCTGGCAACAACGTTTCCCATCGTCATGTTTGCCTTCATTCAACCAATGCTGTCGGCCGCGGGAGCGTCGGCCAGGCGCATCAATCGAGTACTGGCTACCGCACCGGCGGTCGCAGACAGCACGGATCCGCAGAGACCGGAGCACATGAAGGGTCACATTCGATTCGAACAGGTTTCCTTCGGATACGGCGGTTCAGAGCAAGTGCTCGAAGACATCAACCTCGATATTCCTGCCGGTACCACGACCGCGATTCTCGGCGCTACGGGGTCAGGCAAATCAACCTTGGTCAATCTCATCCCGCGCTTCTATGAGGTCTCACGTGGATCCGTGTCGCTCGACGGAATCGATATCCGCAACTATTCCAAGGACGACCTCAGGCGCAATATCGGGGTGAGCCTCCAGAGCGCCGTCCTGTTCAGCGGCACGATCAGGGACAATATCAGGTACGGTCGGCCTACCGCCACCCACGAAGAGGTCGAAGGCGCAGCCAAAGTGGCGCAGGCGCACAATTTCATCGCGGCACTCGACGATGGGTACGACAGTCTCGTTCAACAGGGCGGAAGCAACCTGTCCGGTGGGCAGCGACAGCGTCTGGCCATCGCCCGTGCACTTCTCGTCGATCCCAAGGTTCTGATTCTCGACGACTCCACGAGCGCAGTCGACGTCGAGACCGAGGCCCATATCCAGGAAGCAATATCAGAACTGTCGGGGACGAGGACCATCGTTCTGGTTGCGCAGCGTATTTCCACAGCCCTGGGTGCCGACGAGATCGTCGTCCTGGACGAGGGCCGTGTCGTAGCTGTTGGCCCTCACGCCGACCTGATCACGTCCAGTGCGATCTATCGCGACATCTTTCGTTCGCAACTGGGTGAGCCCTCGGAGATCGCCACGTGACCGACCAGAAACACGCAAGCGAAAAAGCGATGTCAGGGCCGCGTTTCGGACAGGCCAGTCCTGAGAATTCAGATCCAATCGCATCATTGACCCGGCTCATGAGGTACCTCGGTGAACACAGATTCGGCCTGATCCTCGTGATTGTTCTCGTTGTCACGTCGACAGCGTTGAGCCTTGTTGGTCCATGGCTGCAAGGAGTCGCAATAGACGAATTCATCGCGAACCGCGACCCGGCGGGACTGGTGTGGATAACCATCGTTCTAGCACTCACCTACCTGGGCATGACGCTTTCCTTTGCGGGGTTCGCACGGATGATGGCGGCAATTGCCCAGCGAGTGATGTATCGACTCCGGCGAGAGCTCTTCGAACACATGCAAGAGCTCTCGCTCGAGTTCCACGACAATCAACCAACCGGGGATCTCATGAGTCGCCTCACAAATGACGTCGACGCGGTTGATCAGCTATTGAGCCAGAACATCACCAGCCTGCTTCGCAACCTCTTTTCGATTGTCGGGCTCGTGGGCTTCATGGTGGTTCTCGACTGGAGGCTCACACTCGCGGCCGTGGCTCCGGTTCCGCTGATCTTTCTCGTGATGCGCTACATCGGCCGGAAGGCGCCGCCGCTCTTCGGTGCCTACCAGAAGGACGTCGGTGCCTTGAATGCTCTGGCCGAGGAGACTCTTGCGGGCCAGCGGGTCGCGATCGCATTTGACCGCCAGACCGAATCGACCGAAGCCTTCGTGAACATCAACCGCGACGTGCGATCGGCAGGTACCGAGGCGTATGCCATCACGAGCGTCTTGATGCCTGTGATGTTCGGCATAGGCAATCTCGGAATCGCAACCGTCGCAGGCATCGGCGCATGGCTGGCCCTCACCGGAGGAGGAGTGACGATCGGGCTCATCGCCACCTTTATCAGCTATTCGCGACAGGTTGCACGTCCGCTCTCTCAACTCGGAAACACCTACACGGCGTCGCTGAGCGCTTTGGCCGGTGCGGAGCGGATCTTCCAGATCCTCGACCGGCGGCCCTCGGTCATCAACGCCGCCGATGCGATCGAAATCCCTGAGATTGCCGGTCACGTGCAGTTCGAGGATGTCGATTTCGCATACCGGACCGGACCCCCGATTCTCAAGCATGTCGCGTTCGAAGCACAACCCGGGGACATGATCGGGCTCGTAGGACCGACAGGAGCGGGCAAGACCACGATGATCAGCATTCTGGCGCGTTTCTATGACATACAGCAGGGCTCGGTCAGAGTGGACGACCTCGACGTTCGTTCGGTCACGAAAGAGTCGCTCCGGGAGCAGCTCGGCGTGGTGTTACAGGACACTTTCCTCTTTTCTGAAACCGTGCGAGACAACATCCGCTACGGGCGTCTTGATGCGACGGACGAAGAAATCCAGGAGGCGGCTCAACTCGCCAATGCTCATCGCTTCATCCAAACGTTGCCGAACGGTTACGACACAGTTCTGTCGGAAGGCGCCTCCAACCTCAGCCTGGGGCAGCGTCAGCTCATCGCCATCGCCCGCGCCGCGCTGGCGTCACCGCACATCCTCATCCTCGACGAAGCCACCAGCTCCGTGGACACACGCACCGAGGCTGCCATCCAGCAAGCGTTGCTTCGCTTGATGAAAGGACGCACGAGCTTCGTCATAGCCCATCGCCTTTCGACGGTTCGCGACGCAGATCAAATCCTCGTTGTCGACGCCGGAGAAGTCGTCGAGAGCGGTACCCACGATGAGCTCGTAGATGCGGATGGCACCTATGCCAGGCTCTACACGAGCCAGTTCAAGGGTCAAAACGTCACGTGACTCGAAGTCGAGTGGTCGAATAGCACATCGCGGTTTCGGGTCGGTTCTTCAGGTTGGTTGGGCAAGCAGCTCGGCGACGCGCTGCAACCGCTGCCGGGCCTCGCTGCCCACTTCATGAATGACTTCCTCGTCGATGAGGTCGAGGACCGCCCCCGGATCCATGAAATCGACGATAACGCCATCGAATGTTTCGCGTACGACGACGTTGCAGGGGAGAAGCGCTCCTATCGTGGGCTCGGCATCGATCGCCCGCTTGGCGAGTGGCGGGTTACATGCGCCAAGGATCAGGTAGGGACGCATCTCTGCCCCGACTTTTGCCCGAAGCGTCTCTGAGATATCGATCTCGGACAAGACGCCAAAGCCTTCATCGGCCAGAGCTGCCCTGGTGCGCTCTACGACGTCGTCGAAGGTCCCGGTTGGAGAAACACTGAAGGTAATCATGGGCGAACCCTAGGAGTGCGATCGGAGGAGTGATAACCCGATCGCAACGATCCGGTCACGGCTGAGAACCCTTGACGGGTCTCGGCTCGTGGGTCTCACACAGCTCGTAGAAATTGCCGTCGGGCGCCCGGAAATAGAACCACCGGTGTCCATCATTCGAATGCTCTATCTCGGTACATGACGTGACGCCCGCATCAATGAGTTCCTGGCGGGATGCTGCGACATCGTCGACCAGAAACCCGGCAACCGGACCGGTGTCGAGCTGATCGTGTTCGACCGAGTCGGGACCGAAAAATTCGATCCGGTCGCCATTGCCCGTTGTCAGCCTGGAGAAGCCTTTGACGTCGACCGCGAGCGTCATCCCCAGCTGGTCCCGAAAAAACGCCGTCATTGCCGCCCGTTCATCGGTTGAGGAGCCAAGCCAACTAATGCGCTGTATTTCCACGTTTCCTCCATGTCAACATGCCAGGCGTCGTCGCAAACGCGTTATCGTCCGTGTAGTTTCGAACCTAGTTATCGGAGGTCGAGCATGGCGATTCAAACCGTCGAATCTTTGCGTGAGCACCTAGAGATAGCCATCCAGGTCGAGCTGTCAACCATCCCGCCATACCTGTATGCGATGTACTCGATCGAGAATCAAATGTCCGACGCCGCTCTCCTGATCCGCAGCATTGTCGTCGAGGAGATGTTGCACGCGGCGCTCGTATCCAACCTGCTCCTCGCTGTCGGGGGAGAGCCCGACTTCGAATCGGCCTCCTATATCCCAAGCTATCCAGGCTATCTACCCCATCACAGGCCGCCTTTGTTGCTCGAACTCAAGAAGGCAAGCGTCGATCACATTCGCGAGACATTTCTCGTCATCGAGCGCCCGGAACCCCCCGGCGCACAGCCCGAGGACGATGAGTACGAGACGCTCGGTCAGTTCTATCTGGCAGTGGAACAAGCGATCGAAGCACTGAGTGCTGAGCAAGACATATTTACCAACCCGCAGGTCGAACGACAGATGGGAGATCCATCCTGGTACGCACCCGTCCGGTTCGATGCAGCGGATTCGGGCGGATTGGTGTCGGTGACCGATCGCGCATCGGCGATCGAAGCCATCGAGATCATCGTGCACCAGGGCGAGGGTCTTTCCGACGAGCTCTGGGCGGATCCATCTCATCAGGAGCTGACTCATTACCACAAGTTTCTCCAGATCTGTGACGGGACGAGCCCTCTCGGCACCGTACGTGATGTGATGGCAAACCCGTCGACCTCGATGTATCCGAACGAGATCCAACCGGTATCAGATCTCTTCAATGCAGGGTATCGACTGCTCTACCTCTCCCTGGCGAGCCTGTTTCGCGGTACCGATCAGACTGCGTCCGTTGGTTCCCTCTACAGCATCATGTCGGGTGTCCTGTCGCCGGTTGCTCATTATCTGACCACATTGAAGATCGACGGAGGCGTCGCAGCGCCTACCTTTGAGGTATACGAGTTTGGCAGTGACGACCCCTTGCAACACGCGCGCCGGCTGGCGGACTCCGTCATTCTCGCCCACCCGGCTCTAGGGCCCGTAGGAGTGGTGCTCGCCGGACTCGACGCTCGCTCACTTGAACCATCTTCGACGCACGCGTAACATCAATGCGCTACCTAAGAGCATCCCATGGACGTTGTCATTCTCATCGGAAGAATCCTGCTCTCGATGATCTTCATAGGCTCCGGCAGTGCCGGTCACCTGGTGAGTGCCGACGAAACTGCGGCCTATGCAGAAAGCCGGGGCGTCCCGAACGCCAAGTTCCTGACTCAGCTCAGTGGGGTTGGCATGCTGGCCGCAGGTATCGGGGTCGCGTTCGGGATCTGGGCTGACCTCGCCGTACTCGGGATCGTGGCCTACTCGTTGATCTCCGCCTTCATGGTGCATCATTTCTGGACAGACGACGATCCGATGGTGCAGCAGGCGGAGATGTCAGGGTTCATGAAAAACCTGGCAATCGCCGGGGGAGGCCTGATCCTGTTTGGTTTTCTCCAGCTCAACGACGGTGTCGGACTCACCTTCACCGACAATCTTTTCAATTTCTGAGCATCTCGTGAACGTGAGGCCTGGCCAGGTCGCTGACGCTGACTCGATCACAACGTTCCAGGTCGAGATGGCTCTCGAGACCGAGAACAGAGACCTGGACCTGTCGACTGTCAATGCCGGTGTGCAGGCAGTGTTCGACGATGACGGTCGGGGCCGCTACCTCGTTGCGACAAGCGGCGGCGAGGTGGTCGGTTCGCTGCTGGTCACGTACGAGTGGTCGGACTGGAGAAACGGCTGGTTCTGGTGGATTCAATCGGTCTACGTGACGCCCGCCGCTCGGCGCCAGGGAGCGTTTCGCTCGCTGTTTGGCGCGGTCGTCGACGAAGCCCGATCGCGTCAAGACGTGTGCGGTCTTCGGTTGTACGTTGCAGCGGACAACGCTCTCGCTCGAGGCGTTTATACCTCGCTCGGTCTGGTTGCAGCCGGCTATGGCGTCTATGAGCTGGGTCTCAGTCGCGGACCTGATTGGTGACGGTGTTCCGCTCGACGGTCAGCCACCGACGGCAGCCAAAGACGTGAAACCACCGTTCCCTTGTCCAGCCACGCGGATTGGCCTTCATGTACGCGAAATCCACATCGCGCTGAATCGGATCGGTGATGCTCTCGGGCACGACCGGAATCTCGCCGTATACGAATTCCTCAATCGTTCGCAGGCCACAGTGAGGGCAACGCATCATCAAGCTCATTATTGGGTCCCCGATGAACCGGCGTCGGCCAGGATGCGATCGTCCGCGAATCGGCTCAGGCGAAAGGGTTTGATGAGATCGGGTGTCTCGCCAGTGGCCACCAACTCGGCCATGGCTTCGCCGCCGGCCGGGATCGCCTTGAAGCCCCACGTACCCCAACCGGTGCTCATGTAGAACCCGTCGATTCCGGTGCTTCCCATCACCGGGGACGAATCCGGCGACATATCGCATACGCCTCCCCACTGACGCAGGATGCGGAGGTCTTTGAGAAACGGCAAAAACAGCGAAGCCTTGGCTGCGGTGGACTGGAGGAAGTCGAACGACGACTGGTAGCTGTAGGACGGTTGACGATCGATCTCTGCCCCGATCAGCATTTCGCCTCGGGCAGTTTGGGAGACGTAGGTGGCCAAATCCACCGAGGCGACGATGTGGTTGAACGTTCGCTCATAGTGGTTCGTGACGAAAGCTTGCAAAGGATGCGAGCGGATCGGAAGCCGCAGGCCAACCATATCGGCGATGAGTGTCGACTGACCGGCAACGCAGCTGACAACGACGCCCGCCGAGATGGGCCCGTGATCCGTCTGCACTCCGGTAACCCGATCGCTGTCCATGGTGATGCCGGTGACCGTCCGATGCTGCAAAACTGCAACCCCGTGGCGCATGGCTCCCTCCGCCAACGCCCACACGACGCGATCATGGCGGGCGGTTGCTCCCTGCGGATGGTAGGAGGCGCCCAGCACCGGGTATCTTCCACCGCCCTCGAGATCGATCTCGGGGCATATTGCGTGAATTTCTTCGGGAGTAACGAAATGTGTGATAGCGCCCATGGCAGTGTTGAGGTTTGCTCTCATTTTCTCTTGACGTACTCCGGTTTCGGTGTGTGTCATCCAGAACAGGCCCATTTCGTTGTGCATCAACCATCGATCGGTTTCTGCTTCGAGGCCCCGATACAGGTCGAGGCTGCGCTGGTAGAAGGCCACGGACTCAGGTAGTCCGTAGTTGGCGCGGATGACGGTCGTATTCCGTCCGGAGTTCCCGGATCCTATGTATCCACGCTCAATGACGGCCACGTTGGTGATGCCGTGCCTCGTCGCCAGGTAGTAAGCCGTTGCGAGACCATGTCCACCGCCTCCGATGATGACGACGTCGTAGCTGTCGCGAGCTTCTTGCCAGGAGAGACGGACTTTTGCCTCGATGAATTCATTCACGCGAGTCGCTCCTCGAGGTCCTTGCGGAGCACCGTGGCAATCATCAGCAGCACCCGATCGCCGACCGTCAGAGCTTTGACGGGAAGGCCAGCTGCCATACCCTGCGCCAGGCCATCGGGCACGGGTTGCCATGTCGCATTCCGCTCGAACCAATCGGTCGCGGCACTCCGCTCCAACCAGATGCCTGAGAAACCAGCCTCTTCTTCGATGATTGCGTGGTCGTCTGCGATGTCCAGTTCACCCGTGCCTATGAGCAAAACATCATCCGGGGCGAGGCGCGCAACGAGTGCATCCTCGGGCCAGTGCATGGCGTCGAGAACCGTTGAAAGCGCAATGATTCGTCGGCCGGCGATCGTTTCAAGCTCTGGCACGGGTGCCCTCAGGATCAAAAAAGGGTGTGGAGACGACCTCAACGGGGCGGTCGTCAGCCTGCAGGGAATCCGGGAGAGTCCCGTTCGACAACGCCACCCAACCAAGCATGACGGTCCTGGAGAGCGTCGGGGAGTAGCGGGCAGATGTTATGTAACCGCGCAAACCCGCACGGTCGAACAGGACCGTTCCCTCTTCGGGGGCGGGGCCCTCCATAACCATTCCCACGAGCTGTCGATCAAGCGCTATGTCGTTCGTCCGCACAACAGCTTGTCTCCCGAGAAAATCCTCCTTGTCCAGGTTCACGGCCCAGTCGTGGCGGAGGCGTCGAGCGGTCGAATCGGCCTCGGTGTCCTGGCCGACGATGATATGGCCCTTTTCGAGGCGCAGCGTGAGGAGAGCCTCCAGTCCGTGGGGCCGAATATCGAGAGCGGTGCCCACATCCATGAGCGTGTTCCAGAGTTCGTGAGACCGGTCGATCGCGTGGTGAATCTCGTACGAAATCTCACCCGTGAAGCTGAGGCGAAAGACATGGCCAGGAACACCTGCCACCTCCGTCCGCCGATGTTCCATGAACGATGGCAAATCGTTTGCACCCACCATCTCCATCAGGCGAGTTGCGTGAGGACCTGTGACATTTATTGCTCCCAGTGAAGCGGTTCTATTGAGTATTCGAACGTCCATGCCCCAGGCCTCGGCCCAGTCCCGCAGCCACATTTCGGCGAACGAAACGCCGCTCGACGTGAACGTCAACGTGAAGCTGCGCTCCGAATCCCGGCACACCATGCCATCATCGATGACAGCGCCCTTCTCGTTGAGCATGAGAACGTACTTGGATCGTCCGGGACGAATATCACTCACCTTCGTCGGATAGATTCTCTCCAGGAATTCGGCAACGTCGGAGCCGGTGACAATGATTTTGCCGAGGGTCGAGACGTCCATGATCGAGACGCCGTTGCGGACGGCCTCGTATTCCGCCAGGGGATCTCCATAATGCCAGGGTCGAAACCATGGCCCAAAACGGTCCATGACACCGCCGGAGGACCGATGAATCTCGTCGAGCGAAGTGCGGAAAAACCCGGGCGTCTGAAAGTTCGATATGGCCTCACGAACCGTCATCTGTCTCGCAAGTGGACGAGCGGTGAAGGGCAGGGAGTCTGATCCGGCACGATGCCGGAGGAAGGACCTCAGGTGCGGCATACATGTTTGTCCCTGGCAGGTACCGGTTCCCGCCAGAGTTGCGCGTTTGATGAGCTCCATCTCGGTGAAGCCACGCTCAAAAACGTCCTCGAGTTGATCAACATCGACATTCGAACATGGGCAAACGACACCCGCACCCGGAAAGGTGGGGAGCGCAGGGACGGTCGCAGCATCTCCGACCGTGGCCACCGTGTTATCACCCGCCATCCTGGCCAGTACGTCACGCGGATACAGCCCGAGTCCGAGGCTGACCGCATCGCATTCCCATCGGACTTCTCCCGTATCGGTATGCATGACAACAGCCTCGACGTTGTCGACACCCTCGAACCGCGTCAGCCGACCATGCACCGGCTGATGGGCCACTCCCGTTGGCGGACTGCCGACCGCCACCACCCGTCCCAACTCGACGCCGGCTGCGTGCAGTTCCTCCACCGCCCTTGATGCAAACAGTCCGGTCAACAGGTTTCCGGGAACAACAGGTTGTATCTCAGAGGCACCGGTCGCAACAACGACCTCGTCGCAGTGGACCGCTATCAAACCATCACTGGTCCGGACCATCACCAGGGGTCCGGGATAGATACCGACAGCCTCCTCACCCCGGGCGGCTTCGAACGCCATGACCGATCGCCCTGCTCTCTCGTACGACGCAACAGCGTCTCTACCCGAGGTTCCCTGGCCGATGACCACGACCTCGGTGTGCCTCGTCCTCAACTCCACCGCTGAAGACTCGCGCCTGTCAGGAAGTGGTGGATCTGCGCTTGCAGGATGCGGCCATACATCCAGGCCGTCGGTGGCCGGGGTTTGGCAGGCCCGGACATAGGCGATGTCGTCAACCGTGCACAGACAGAACGGACAGTCGCCGCTGAGACACAGCGTTCCTCCAGCTGGAGGGCGCTCGCCGGCTCTGAGGAGCGCCACCAGAATCGAGTCTCCTGTGGAGTATCCAACGGTGCGACCCTCATACGTGAATGTGGTGACAGCAGCATCCATGTCGCCGCAGGCTACAGCG
>JBFGAX010000044.1:0-23676 GCA_041567895.1 Acidimicrobiia bacterium | reverse complement strand
GTGCTGGGGTGTGAGGGAATTGCCCGCGGTGACGATCGACGGTTCGCCCTCGGTCTGCTCAACCACGTTGTGGGAGGTGGCATGTCGTCTCGCCTTTTTCGCGAAATCCGCGAAGAACGTGGGCTGGCCTATGCGGTATATGCGTTCAGCTATCCACATGCCGATACTGGCGCCTACGGGGTATATGTGGGAACGACACCGACCAACACCCATACTGTCCTCGACCTGGTCAAGGAAGAGCTGGACAAAGTGGCTCAAAACGGCATCACGATGGAGGAGCTCGACCGTTCAAAAGGTCACGTCCAGGGTTCGCTCGCCCTTTCATCAGAAGACCCGAACGGCCGCATGACGAGACTGGGGAGACGGGAGATAAGTGGACAAGAGCACCTCTCCGTGGATCAGATGCTTGCCCGGTACGAAGCGGTGACTCTTGGAGATGTGGCCGACGTTGCTGCAGACCTCTACCGGCGCCCACGGGTCATAGGTGCTGTAGGACCCTTTGACGCTGCTGATCTCGAGCATCACGTCGGAGCGGCAGGTTCGTGATCAAGGTCGCGGTTTCCGGGGCGCGCGGGAGGATGGGCTCCATCGTCGTGCAGGCCGTGCAGGCAGCGCAAGACATGGAGATGGTTGCCAGGTTCGAGGCGTTCAGCGATCCGTCGATCGTCGCGGCCGCCGATGTCGTCGTCGAGTTCACGAGACCGGACGTGGTGTTCAAGAACATTGAAGCCTGGAGAAGTCTGGACGTGCACGCCGTCATCGGGACATCAGGCTTCACGGCGGACCGAATCGAGCGCCTTCGCGATCTGTGGGGTGCAGGGCCACCCAACTGTCTCGTGGTGCCCAATTTTTCGATCGGAGCAGTGATGGCCATGCGGTTTTCTGAGATGGCGGCTCCTTTTTTTCAGGGAGCCGACGTGATTGAGATGCATCAATCCGACAAGGCAGACGCCCCGTCCGGCACCGCATTGGCGACCGCAGCCCAGATGGCGGAGGCGGGCAGCTTCAGTCCGCCCACCTCCGAGACTCTCCTCGACGGCGTGCTCGGGGGCGATCACGAGGGCGTCGGAATCCACGCACTTCGGCAGCCTGTCGAGATTGCCGATCAGGAAACACGGCTGTCTTCGCCTGGCGAGCTGTTGAGCATTCGACACACGGCCTTCGACCGCTCGGCCTACATCCCGGGCGTCCTGGCCGCCGTACGCAAGGTTCCGGAACTGCCCGGTGTGACCGTCGGACTCGATGCCGTCCTGGGATTGTGACGGCGGCGGTCACTACAGCCGGGCTACGCCTGTGACTTCATACTCGGTCCACGTTTTGGCAGGCAAGCCCCCATCGGCGCGACAGCTCACGGTAGGAACGACCCGACGAGGTCTGACTTCAACCCGGTAGCTGCCCGTCGTGCCGCGCACAATCACCGTGTCCTCGTCGACCGACACCGAATCGGGTCGCCACTCCCAGCCAATGCGTGCCAGAATCTCGCATTCGGCCACCTGTCCCGGTCCGGGAGGCGCAGCTATCGAACCGCGACATCTCCCAATGATCTCTCGCGGCTCGCAAGAGCGTTCGAGTATGGCATCGAGCAAGGCGAGATCCACATGAGCCCACATGCGCCTGTCGGGTACGAACAGAGCCGTTGGCGCAAATCGGTGACCTCCGGTATGCGACACCCTCAGAACCGTCACATCCCGGTCGGCGGCTGCCGCGGCAAAACGAGTCCCATCGGCACCACAGCACACATCGTGGCTTCCCTGAGTGCAAACAGCCAGCACTCTGGAGGGAGCAGGTTCTCCGCTCAGCCATCGGTCGTCCTGGTTCAGGATCAGCTCTGGGAGGTGCGGAGGTGGCACGAGGTATGACTTGCCCGTCATCTCCGGACCGGAATAGATATAGACGAGGACCCGATCGTCTGAGCTCGCATCTTGCCTGAATGCGAAATTTCGGGTGACGCCGATCGTGGTGTTCATGCGAGGCGCCAGACCGGTCAGGAGCGGATGTGCGAACACCGGTTTCGGCCAGGCCGCCGGTGTAGCAATGAATGTCACGGTGTCAGCTGCGAACGCCGTCCCGCGCGGATCGAGCGCAATGGACGAGGACCAGTCTGTGCACCGGGGAGCGGTGTCGCTCGCCGGGAGGAGGCTGTCCATTGGTTGCGTGTTACTGCTTCGACTCGAGGGAAGCTCTGGCAGCCGCCAGGCGAGCGACGGGAACCCGATATGGTGAGCAACTGACGTAGTCCAATTCGAGCGAATCGAAGAATCGAATGCTCGCAGGATCGCCACCGTGCTCCCCGCAGACGCCAACCTTGAGATCAGGTTTGGCGCCTCTTCCTCGTTCGGTTCCGATCCGAACCAGCTGACCCACTCCATCAACGTCGATCGTTTGGAAGGGGTCGGCGTCGATCACACCTTCCCGAACGTATTCTCCCAGGAAGCGGGGCGCGTCATCGCGGCTGAGACCGCAGGTCGATTGGGTGAGATCGTTGGTTCCAAACGAGAAGAAGTCGGCGTTGGCTGCGATCTCATGGGCAGTAAGCGCCGCCCTTGGCAACTCGATCATCGTGCCGACGAGGTAATCAATGTTGATGCCGTGCTGGCCCAGGACCTCTTCACCCACCCTCCGAACTATGGCCGCCTGGTGATCGAATTCGGGAGAGAAAGCGACGAGTGGAATCATGATTTCCGGTAGCACGGTGATTCCCCGCTCTGCGCATCGGGCAGCAGCCGTGAATATTGCTCTCGACTGCATTTCGGTGATTTGTGGGTAGGCGATCCCCAGCCGGACACCCCGGTGTCCGAGCATCGGGTTCTGCTCGGTCAGCCGGCTGACCTGTTCCAGCATCGCTTCCAACTCATGAATCTCGCCCAGCATCGCATCCACCCGCTGCAGGTTTTCGGCACGGCTGAGCTGGAGTTTCAGGTCTGTGATCTGAAGTGCGGTGTCGTCGTGGCGCGGCAAGAATTCATGCAGAGGAGGATCCAGGAGCCGGATGGTCACCGGGAAGCCGTCCATGGCTTCAAAGATCCCGATGAAATCCTGGACCTGGTGTGGCTCGAGCTTGGCGAGCGCCTCGGCGCGCGCGACGTTGTTAGGAGCCATGATCATTTGACGGACCGTTTCGATGCGGTCTCCTGCGAAGAACATGTGCTCGGTCCGGCACAGGCCGATGCCCTCGGCTCCCAGTTCGCGCGCCTTGGCAGCGTCGGTCGGGGTATCGGCATTGGCCCGGACGCGGAGGCGCCGCTTCTCATCGGCCCATTGCATCAACGAGTAATAGGCATCGTCGAGCTCCGGTTCGATGGTTTCGACTTCGCCCACGAGAATTTGACCCGTTGTGCCGTCGACGGTGACCCATTCGCCAACCGCCACCTGAATCCCGTTTGCCTGGATGAGCTGGCTGGTTTCGTCGATCACCAGGTCGGAGCACCCCACCACGCAGCACTTTCCTATGCCGCGCGCAACCACGGCGGCGTGGGACGTGACACCGCCTCTGGCCGTCACAATGGCCTGCGATGCCACCATGCCGGCAAAGTCGTCCGGGCTGGTTTCGTGGCGCACCAGAATGACCGGTTTTCCCTGCTCGCTCATCGCAACCGCTTCTTCTGCATCGAGCACGACTACTCCCGCGGCCGCTCCGGGGGAGGCAGGCAGGCCAGTTGCGAGAAGCGGGGCCGTCGATCCGGGCGCCACAACCGGGTGCAGGAGTTGTTCGATCTGCGAGCCATCCACACGACCCAGGGCTTCTTCGACCGTGATGAGCCCGTCGGCAACGAGATCAACAGCGATTCGGACAGCGGCCCGTCCCGTTCGTTTTCCGGTCCGGGTCTGCAGCATCCAGAATCGACCGTTCTCGATTGTGAACTCCATGTCCTGCATGTCTCGATAGTGCTTCTCGAGACGGTCGGCTATCTGGACCAGTTGGCTGTAGGCGTCAGGCATTTCGTCTTGCAGCATGGAAATCGGGTGCGGCGTGCGAATCCCCGCTACCACGTCTTCGCCCTGTGCATCGGGAAGGTATTCACCAAATATCCCCGGGTCTCCGGTCCCGGGATCACGCGTGAAGGCAACCCCCGTGCCCGAATGGTCCCCGGTATTGCCGAACACCATTGCTTGAACCGTTACGCCGGTGCCGAGGTCTTCTGGAATTCCTGCGACCTTTCGATAATCAACGGCGCGCTTGTTGGTCCATGAGTTGAAGACCGCAGAGATCGCAAGCTCCAATTGCTGGGCAGGGTCCTCCGGTACTCGCTGGTGCGCGTAACCGTAAATCACAGATTGCAGCCGGTCTACCAGAGCGATGCTTTCCTCAACGGCGGGCCTGCCTCCGTTTCGTTGCCTGCGAGCCGCTTCTGCAATTTCGCTGAGGCGCAATGCCGGAACGCCGAACACGATATCTCCGAACATCTGGATGAAGCGCACCCGCGCCTGCCACGCGAACCGGGCATCTCCGGTTGCCCTGGCCAGCCCCTCCGTGGATTCGTCGTTGAGTCCGAGGTTGAGGATCGTATCCATCATGCCTGGCATCGAGACCTTTGCACCGGAACGAACCGACACCAGCAGCGGGTTCTCTGCGCCCCCGAACGTCTTGCCGGTGGCTTTCTCGACGCCTGCCATAGCCTCGAGCGTCTGTTCCCACATCGTCTCGGGAAACTCATGTCCTTGTTGGGTGTACGAGCGGCATGCGTTGGTCGTGATGACGAAGCCCGGTGGAACCGGCAACCCTGCCGCCGTCATCTCGGCTAGTCCGGCTCCTTTACCGCCGAGGAGGTCACGGTTTGCTCCATCCGCCTCATCGAACAAATAGACCCAGCGCTGACTCATGAACCTCCAACTCCCTCGTGCGCGTTCACACCTGTGGGCACTGCAGAGTGCCTAATCATCGTAGGGGTTCGAAGCCGCCGGCACCGCACTTGTTGGCTCAACCGCTGACCGAACGTGAGCTTTCAGAAAAGGGCGCTTGCCAGCTGGCGCCGGTACGTCAGCACGAGGGGGTGCTCCACGCCGAGGACTCCGAAGATGTCGATCATGGCCTGACGAGCGTTTTCCCGTTCAGGTCCTCCACCACGAACGACGTTGAGCAGGTGATCCAGAGCCGGTTCGTACTCGGCACGACCTGCCAGAGCCTGAGCCAGCTCGACGCGTTTTGCATCGTCCTGCGGGTTCTCGTCGAGCTCTTTTGCGAGACTGCTCACATCCTGATCCCGGTTTTCAGACAACCTCGCCGCCGCCCGGAGTCTCTCGACTTCGGTGGTGGCACTCATCGGGGCCAGCACATCGAGCGCCTCATCGATGTTTCCTGCCGCGATCAGCATTTGCGCGAGACTGGTGCCTGCTTCCTGGTGGTCCGATTGCTGGGCGAGGACGGCGCGAAATGCTTCTTCCGCCCTGGGGTCGTCACCATCGAGCAGCGCGTCGCGTCCTTGTTCAACGAGGTCATCGAGTTCGTTCGGTAGCAGCGGATCGAGCCAGGCCCGAACCTGGGCTTCCGGAATGGCTCCCGTGAATTCGGCAACGGGCTGACCACCCGAGAAGGCCATCACGAAAGGGATGCCCTGGACGCCGAATTGCTGAGCGAGGGCCTGGTTGGCATCTACGTCGATCTTCACCAGCCGGAAGGCGCCATCGTATTCGACAGCAAGCCGCTCCAGGATGGGTCCCAGTGTCTTGCAGGGACCGCACCACTCGGCCCAGAAGTCGACCACGACGGGCCGCTCGTGGCTCGCCTGCAGTACTTCCCTGGGAAAGTCGGAGGCATTGACATCGACGATATTGGAAGATTGCATGGACCCGATAATACGCCGAACGTGTTGTTTTCGGACGCAGGCCTATTGTGGGTTCGTGGCACAAACCTCACAGGACGTTTCTCGCAGGCGTGTTCAAGAACTCGAACCGATCAGCAGCAATGTGAGTCCTGGTGAACCGGCTCCACCCCGGTGGATGGGCCTCGCCGGGGCATTGGGGGCCGCAGCGGCCACAGTGCTGGGCATGTTCCTGTTCGCCGGGCTGGCTCCGGAAGCAGACGATGTAGCCGGTGCCAATTCCACGACCACCTCGACGACGCTTCCTCCTGTCGCGTTTCCTGAGGTCCTCGTTGCGTCCCCATCTGGCGTACGTGTCGAAGGGATCAGCTCCCGCCGTGTCGGGTTCGCGTGTGCGGAACGTGCGATCGATGATCTCGTCGGTGGTTTCATCGTCGATTTGTGTGACGCCGGGATCGTGCACATGACGGCCGACGGCGAAGAAGTTCAGGTAGCGGGGGAGAGGTTCGAGCTGCATTTCGTGGAGCGGATCGGATTTGCCGAAGCCCCTCTGGCCGTGGCCTTCGACAAGTATCCGATGATGGATTCCATGGATGCCGTTGGTTACGACGTCGAACTACGTACCGGGGACATCGATTCCATCCCTCGCTTCAGCTGGTACGCCGCGAGCCCGCGTATTCAGGCACTGGTTGGATTCGACCTCGGGGACTGGGTAGTGGCGGAAGGTTGTATGCAGATACAGTCCATCGACCTCGGAGACGAAACCAAAAGCGTGGGTTGTGGGGACACGGAGGAGCCGGTGGTTGCTGCGGCTGTGACGGCGACGAAACCCCAAGTCGCCTATATCAGTCGAACCCGAGCAGCAACCTACGTTTTGAGAATTCTCGCGTTGGATACGGACGAAACTGTTGCCTCGGTGCGGCTCGAAGGAGAGCCTCTGAGCCTCGACTATGACGGGCAGTTTGCGGTAGTCGCGTTCGTTGGTCCTGACGGAGTCCGATCGACGGTGATTGATGTGGATTCGTATGCGAAGCGCGAATTCGACGGACTCGCCTCTCTGGTGCGCGAACCCATCACGAGGTCAGGATGATGGATCGTGCATGAGATCGACGAGGTTCGCCAGGTCACACGGCCAGATGATGAGGCAACGTCGGAACGGCCGCCGACCTGGTTGGGTGTCGGCGCGGTTGTTCTGGCTGTCATCACGCTCATTGCATCGTTCTCGCTGGTTGGTGGGGATCAGGAGATGTCAACGGGGGCCACGACGACCACGCTCTCGGCTCCGGTTCTTCCTGATCTTCTCGTGTCGTCGCCCGATGGGGTTCGCTCGAGCGCAACCGGCCGGACGCTCATCGACGAGTGCGCCGTCAAAGCGATAGCAGATCGGTTGGGGGGTGTCGTCGCCGAGTTGTGTCTGCAGCAAGGCCTTGTTCACATAACGGCAAGCGGCAAGCGGCGCCAGCTGGTCTTTGACTCCTTTTATCGGCTTGACGCTCACTATGAACAAGCGCCCCAGCCTGGAGTTGTCGTCGTTGCGCTCGGCGACCCCGCGCTCGGCGATACGACATCGACGTTTGTGTATCTCACAGGTTCCGAGACCCATCTCAGCGTTATCTTGCCCGCCTACACCGACCTAGATCAGCGAGAACAGATCGTTTCGACTGTCGGGATCGACAGCACCGGTGTTCCGGACGAGGGCTGTTTGCTGATCGAATTGCCCGGGACCATCCACGAGAAGGGATGTGGTGACGATACGACGGTCGTCACGATGTCTGCCATTCATCCGTTCGAGAGCCTTGTCGCGTATGTTGAGAACAAACCGGGTGGAGCAACTTCAATTACCATCGTTGAGGCCTCGACGGGAAACACGCAGACCAGATTTGAGTTTGATGAAACGCCAATCGAGCTCGACTTCACCGACAATTGGTTGGCGATCGCGTTCGAAACGGATAGCGCCGTGGTCACCCGACTGTTGCAAACGGAGACGTACTATTTCGAGGACATCGATGGTCTTGCCTTATTCCAAAAAGGACCGATCGCGCTTTAGTCGACGATGCGTTCTCACAGAACCACATGAATACTGCACATACGAGACCTGAAACGGGGCACTGGATGAGTCCGGAGACGAGACTGCTACCGTGATGCCTATGCGACCTACACCTTTCGGCTCGGTTCTCACGGCCATGCTCACGCCCTTTGATGCAAACGGAGAAGTCAACTACGAAGCTGCCTGGGAGTTGGCCCGGTACCTCGTCGACACAGGAAGCGAGGGCATTGTGGTGTGCGGCACCACCGGCGAGTCACCGACGCTTTCCGATCTCGAAAAGATCGCCTTGTTCAAGACCGTGCTCGAATCCGTCGGTGACAAGGCTCACGTGATTGCCGGCACCGGAACGTATGACACCGCTCACTCGGCGTCCATGTCTCGGAAAGCCGCCGATCTCGGGTGCCATGGGCTCATGGCCGTGACGCCGTATTATTCGAAACCACCACAGGCCGGTCTTGTCGCCCACTTCTCGTCCATAGCTGATGCGACCGACCTCCCGGTATTGCTCTACAACATCCCCGGGCGAACGGCCAGGCTCATCGAGATCCCCACGCTCAAGGAACTGGCCGATCACCCGAACATCGTGGCCGTCAAAGACGCCGTCGACGATCTCGAATTCACAAAGACCGAGCTCGTAACGCTTCCAGACGATTTCGGGGTATATGCGGGATCGGACGCTTTCACATACGACATCGTGTCGATGGGCGGATCCGGCGTTGTGTCGGTGGCCGCACATCTCGTGGGCAACCAGATCTCGAAGATGATCGACGCAATCAGGTCTGATGATGGGGCAACGGCAGAGCGGCTCCATCTGGCGATGATGCCGCTTTTCGATGCTCTGTTCCTCGAGCCGAATCCGATGCCGCTCAAAGCAGCACTCGGCCGTGTTTGGAAGGACGTCGGACGCCCCCGTTTGCCGTTGGTGCCTGCCGACGAGTCCGTGACTCTCCAGGTGCTCGAGGCGCTCGGGGAGGCTCAGCTCGCATGAGCATCTCCGTGACATTTCTTGGAGGGCTCGGGGAGATCGGACGCAACTGCGCCGCGATCGAAATCGACGGCAAGCTGGCCCTCATCGACTGCGGTTTGATGTTCCCGGAAGAGGACATGCTTGGTGTCGACCTCGTACTTCCCGATTTCGCGTGGATGATTGACCGGGCTGATGATGTCGAGTGCGTGATTCTGACCCATGGACATGAAGACCACGTGGGTGCCCTCAGCTATTTCCTCGCTGAAATAAATGTGCCTGTGTATGGCACAGAGCTCACCGTGAACCTCGCCGCATCCCGACTCGAAGAAAACGGGATTGACGCAGAGCTCCATGCAATGGAGGACAATGAATGGCGCGAGGTGGGCCCGTTCCGGTTCAAGCTCGTTCCCGTTTCCCATTCCATTCCGCAAGGTTCGGGAGTGGCGTTCGATACCGAAGAGGGCATCATCGTTCACTCGGGAGACTTCAAACTCGATCCGACGCCGATCGACAACCGTCCGACCGATCTTCCGACCTTTGCCGAGCTGGGACGCGAGGGCGTGAGACTGTTGCTCGCCGACTCCACCAATGCCGAGGTGCCCGGTTTTGTCACGTCAGAGTCTTCTCTGGGAAGAAACCTCCACGACATCATTGCCGCTGCCGAAGGCCGGGTCGTGGCCGCATGCTTTGCCAGCCACATTCATCGTGTGCAGCAAATTGTCGACGCAGCGCTCGCAGATGGTCGCAAGATCGCTTTTCTCGGTCGTTCGATGCTACGCAACATGGAGATCGGTCGTGACCTCGACATCGTTGCTGTACCGGACAACCAGGTGATCCCGATCGATCAGGTGTCCAACCACGATCCCGATCGCACCATCGTGATATGCACCGGAAGCCAGGGGGAACCCTTTGCCGCCCTCTCGCTCATGGCAGCAGGCGAACATCGGAACGTCAAGATCGGTGATGGCGATACTGTTCTCATCTCGGCGACCCCGATCCCGGGGAACGAAAAGAAGGTGTCGCGGGTCATCAACGGGCTCCTGAAAACCGGTGCGAAGGTCATTCACGGGCGTAATGCCAACGTGCACGTATCCGGCCACGCTGCCGAATCCGAACTTCTCACCTTCCTGAACGTGGTGCGCCCACAGGCATTCGTTCCCGTGCACGGCGAGTATCGAATGCTGCGGGCCCATGCGGTTCTCGCCGAGGCGATGGACGTTCCTGATGTGTTCGTCTGTGAAGACGGTGATCGCGTCGTCGTCGACGGCGACAAGACCTTCGTCGAGCGCCGGGCGGTCCCGGCCGGATACGTCTACCTCGATGGATCCATGGTTGGAGATGTGAAGCGTGCAATTCGCGACCGTCGCCACCTGGCAGATGAGGGAGTGGTCGTGATCACGGTAGGGGTCGACAGCACGACGGGCGAGATCGTCTACGGCCCTGACCTCGACAGTCACGGATTGATGGATCAACCGGCCGAGATGCTTGCCATGGTGGCTCGTGAGGTCGAAAAGGCGATCGTGAGCGGCAACCCCGACCCGGACGCCGTGCGACGCCACGTGTACGAAACGGCCCGCAGAATCATCAAGAGTGAAACACGTCTGCGGCCAGTCGTACTCCCGGTGGTGATCGAGTTTTGACCGACCGCCTCGGGGAGTATCGCGAACGCCTCCTGGCCGGCGTCAACGAGCATCTCGACGACGGCGAGGAGGCAACCACGGCTGTGCTCGTCCAGCGTCGTGCGCGGTGGGCACTGCCGCTCGGCATTGTCGCTGCGCTACTGGTCTCGGGTTTGCTGGGTGAAGGTAACGCTCTCGTGCGCGGTGGGCTGATCGGCTTGAGCATCGCGGGCGTCCTGATGTATGGAACGACCTTTTTCACGTTGGCCCGAACGGATCGAGGCCTGGTCCTGGCTCGAACCTCGAAATGGAGCCAGAACCGCGTTCAGGAAATCGCCGACCGAATGCCTGCGGACACCTCTATCGAGCACAAGCCAGGAATCATGACGGATCGGCTCAAAATCGGAGATCAGAGTTACTTGATGAACCGCCAGTTTCGAATCGTGCTTCAGGACATGATCGGCGGCGACACCCCCCGATCTTGAACTCACCCTGCCTGCAACTCCATCTCGCGCGTGCGCGCCCAGGGCGCGACGACTGTCCCCAGAGCGCGAAAATCCTCCTTACTTTCTGAATCCACCTGTAGGGTTCGCCATCGAATGGCACGCACTACATCACCTCGTAGTGGGGGCTCCGGGCGGAACCGGGTGCGGAAAACAGCAACCAAGAAGAAGTCCTCGACCCCCACGGGCGTGCTAGCGCGAGCACGCAGGGCGGTCCGGGACCGATTTGAGCGTCAGGCGGACGATATCTGGGGACTCGTCATGCTCGTGGTCGGCCTCATCCTTCTTCTCGGCTTCTTCAGTTTTTCCGGGCCGCTGGGCGATGCGGTCGTTACCGGGCTCCGTTTTCTCTTCGGGGTCTGGGCGATCCTCGTTCCTGTCGCGATCTTGCTCGTCGGTCTGACGTTGATCATCGGCCAGGTGAAAGACGGCGATCACGCGCGCCTGCCGCTTGGGCTCGGCTTTCTGTTCTTCGGGAGCCTCGGCCTCTTTCATCTGCTGAGTGGAACGGAGCCGCTTGCTGCAGGCGTCGAGGTGGTCGCCGACCGTGGTGGCGTGATTGGGGCGTTGATTTCTTTTCCGATCAGACGAGTTGTCGGCCTCCTGGGTGCCTTCATCATCCTGTCAGCCGTCATCGGCGTCGGTGCCCTGATCGTCACGAGATCGACGTTGCGGGAGGCTGCACTGGCGGTCGGAGAGCTCAGTCGCACGCTCGTCCGACGCTTGAAGCAAGTCGTGCAGTCGTATCGTCGACCCGATCGGCCTCACGTTCAGGCACCGGCTCCGACCCCCGTAGTCGCCGCGAAGAAACCCGAGCGTGCCCGACCGCCTCGAGCCGATCAGAAGTCAAAGCGCCCGCCTGTCAAGAAGCCTGAGGCGGACCAACCGATACCACGGGTGGCACCCAACAAGAACTACGAGAAACCTCCTCTCGAACTCCTGTCTTCAGGGCGGGGTGGGACGCAGGACAAGCGATCGCTCGAAGCAACCGGACGGGAGTTGGAGGCGACTCTTCGCCAGCACGGTGTTGACGCTCGTCTTGTTCGTATCGTTCCAGGGCCAACGGTCACCCGGTACGAGATCGAACTGGCGCCCGGAGTAAAAGTCAACAAGATCACCAGCCTGACGAACGACATCGGTTACGCCCTCGCAACACCGGACGTTCGGATTCTGGCTCCGATCCCGGGCAAGTCGGCCGTGGGGGTTGAAGTACCGAACAAGAAACGACGCCTCGTCACTCTCAAAGACATTCTCGATTCGCCAGAAGCCCGGGAGAACGACAATCCGCTCGCCGTTGCACTCGGGATGAACATCTCCGGAAAGCCGGTGATGGTGAACTTGAACGAGCTTCCCCACGTGCTGATTGCCGGGGCAACCGGCGCCGGCAAGTCTTCATGTATAAACGCACTCGTCACCTCGCTTCTGGTGAGAGCCTTGCCCGAAGAAGTCCGCCTGATCCTCGTCGATCCCAAGCGCGTCGAAATGGGCCAATACGACGACGTACCTCATCTGCTCACCAAAGTCATCACCAATCCCAAGAAAGCGGCCGACGCGCTGAATTGGGCAGTTGATGAGATGGACCGTCGATATCAATTGCTGGCGGACGCGGGCGTCCGCGACATAACGGGATATCACGAGAAGTGGGACGCCGGTGGACTTGAAACCGACTCGTTCGATCGGTTCCCGTACATCGTGGTCGTGGTCGACGAGCTGAACGATCTCATGATGGTCGCCGGCAAAGTGGTCGAAGCGTCCATCGTGCGCATCGCGCAAATGGCTCGCGCGATCGGGATCCATCTGGTACTTGCGACGCAGCGCCCCTCTGTCAATGTCATCACCGGCGTGATCAAGGCCAATGTTCCGTCCCGGATGGCGTTCTCGGTGGCCTCACAGGCCGACAGTCGCGTGATTCTCGACAGCGTCGGGGCGGAGAAACTGATCGGACTCGGCGATCTGCTCGTTGTCACCGCGCGGGATCCAAAGCCTGAGAGAATCCAGGGAGCTTTTGTTGAGGAATCCGAGATCGGAGCCGTTGCCGAATGGGTCCGTGAACAGGGCAAGGCTCAGTATGACGAACGGATGTTCAAGAAAGTCGAGGCGCAGGCAAAAGCCGCCGAGGACGCCGACGGGGAAGACCCCGAGCTGTTGAAGCAGGCGATCGAACTCGTCGTTCGCTCTCAGCTCGGATCGACCTCGATGTTGCAGAGGAAACTGCGGGTTGGTTTTGCGCGGGCCGGACGATTGATGGACATTCTCGAGCGGAGGGGAGTGGTCGGGCCGTCAGAGGGGTCGAAGGCGCGAGAAGTTCTGATTCGTCCTGAAGAGCTCGAGGAGTTTGTCGGCGGTGCCGCCGTCACTTGAGTTCGAATACTCATCACGTGCATACGCGTGGCCAGATTGAAGTATTCTGATGCGAACAGGGCTCCCGGTGGACGTGGCGTGTGCCGTCGCGAACGCATCAGTCCCGGGGTTGATGAACGAGGCTTTTATCGACGTATTCAACAGCGCGGCTCACGGCCGTCTCAAGATATCGAAGAGTGACGGAGCTGTCGCCGAGTTCAAGCTCGGCAAGCACCAGGGACTGATATCCCATCCGTCGGGAGTCGACACGCACGTGGTCTGCGCCGGGCTTGGCGAGGCATCCATGCCTCATGGCCGTGATTCGTCTGACCTGATTCCAGAGATCATCGGTCAAATCAACGACGTCAAGTTCACCCTCAAGGAGGTCCCATTCGGCTCGATCGTTGCCTTCCGTCGTGCATTGACCATCGACATGGAAGAAAGCAGCTACCGGGTGTTCGGGGTGGGTAGAAAAGGGAAACCTGTTGTCGAGCACGATCAAGGCCGACGCCTCGCTGAGGTCGGCATGAGGTCTGCACATGTGCACCGGGTAAAGACACGTGAGGAGGCACTGCTCGTAGTCCTGCTTGCGGCGAGCGGACTCCTCGATGTCGTTCGAAACCAGGAGTGGCTACCGAGGATCAGTAGCTAGTCACCTGGCGGCCCGGGCCAATGTGCCTTTCGAATTTGAGACAATTCGCCGATCCCGGGGTCATGGATAGAGATTTTCTGGATGTCGATACGGCCGAAGAAGCCTCCGCCTCCCTTCTCATGAGCTGGGTGGGATTCTCGATGGTGGCATTGATCCTTCTGGCTATGGGACTCAGCTACTTCCTGTAGCTGCTGCTTCGGCCCGGTCGTACACTGGACGGCATGACGGATCTGGATGGCTTGCTGGCTGAGATGCGCGAGGTGCTCGACGCTCTGGACAATCTCGATGCGTCGGATCCTGAACGTGAGGCCCTGGTTGCGAAGCAGGAGGAAATCAGGTCGCGCCTTCGCTCTTTGGATTACGACCGGCATCGACCGCGTGCGGAGGTAGAAGCCGAACTCAGGCATCTTCACACAAAACTGAAGTCGGCCAGGGGCGATCGGATCAAGATGATCAGAGGAAGGTTCACGGGCGCCGATCTAGCCGTGGGAGGACGAATTCCCGCCACCGACATCAACGAACGCATCGATGCGAATAACCAGGTGTCGGCCATCGAAGCCAGGATCGAAGCTCTGGAGCGTGTGCTGAGGGATGGGTGATCATCATCTACACCTGTTTGGCCACGGAGCTCTGGATCCGTCGAGGCAGGAACCGAACGAGTATCCGGGCGGATTGATCGACGCGTACGTCGAAGCAGCGGCGCAACGAGGCGTTACCGAGCTCGGTTTCACCGAGCACTTCTACCGATGTGTCGAATCGGAGCCGTTGCTCGGGCCCTTCTGGAAGGGTGGGCGTCGAGAACTCGCCGAACAGACGGAGGCGTTCGTCAAGGAAGACCGGGTCCTGAGCCTGGACCGGTACGTTGAGGCTGTCCAGTCCGCCAAGGAAAGAGGACTGCCGGTCAAGCTAGGCCTCGAAGTCGACTTTTTTCCAGAGTCCATCGACGCGGTGTCGCAGTTTCTTGCCGCATACCCATTCGACTTTCTGATCGGTTCGGTTCATTGGATTGGCGAATGGTCGGTCGATCACCACGATGTAGTTGGCGAATTCGAACGGCGGGGTGTCGATCAGGCCTACGAGGATTATTTCTCGCTCGAGACCGAGCTGGCCGAGAGTGGCAAAGTCGACGTACTGGCACACGCCGATGTCATCAAGAAGTTTGGCCACCGTCCAACGTCGGATCCAGGGGACTGGTATGCCACGGTTGCGGCTGCCGCCGCCCATTCCGGAACCGGCGTCGAGGTCTCCAGCGGCGGGTTGCGTCAACCGGTGGCCGAGATCTACCCGGCCGCAGAGTTTCTCGTGGAATGTTTCGAGCAGGGCGTGCCCATCACGCTGGCCAGCGACGCTCATCAGGCCTCAGAAGCCGGCTACGGGCATTCCGAGGTGGTTGCGGCTGCCAGGCATGCCGGATACACGTCTCGCCTCACGTTCGATCAGCGAACGAGGACGGAGGTTCCGCTCTGAGTCGCTCCTACAGCGAATCCCAGAACGTTCGCAGGGTGGCCGAAAATGCATCGGGTGTCTCGATGGGTGGCATGTGGCCCGCACCTGCTATGACTTCGTGACGTGATCCCGGGATGGCGTCGGCCATGGAGACGCCAATCTCCGGAGGAAAGAGACCGTCCTGTTCACCGGAAACAACCAGCGTCGGCACGGTGATCTTCGTAAGCAGGTCGGTGCGATCTGGTCTGGCCGCCATGGCACGCAGCGCAGCCACGATCGTCTCGACCCGGGTACCTTCTATCATCGTCCGTAAGCGGGCGGCGGCGATGAGATCACGATCGGGAGCCAGCAAAGCTGCTTGCAAGCCGGTGGCCAGGTCCCCTCTTCCTTGTGACACGGTGCTCTCCGCCTGCGCCTCACGTCCGGCTTTTCCTTCTTCGGAGTCGGCGCCGGCTCTGGTGTTGGCCAGGACGAGCGATGTGAAGATCTCGGGGCTCCTGGCCCACAGGGCCAGAGCCACGTATCCGCCCATGGATAGTCCGACGATGTCGGCTTCTGTGGCACCGAGGGCAGCTATGAGTGCGCCGACGTCTGCCGCATGATCATCGATCGACACAGGATCGGTGTCAGAAGGGGTGGATTTTCCGAAGCCGCGGAGGTCGACCGCTATCACCCGGCGGATGTCGGAAAGTGCTTCGAGCTGGTCGAGCCACATCGTGTGATCGAGCGGATAGCCGTGGATGAGCACTGCGAGAGGACCCTCACCGCGTTCGGCGTAGTGGAGAGTGTGGCGATTGACGTCCACGTATGGCATGCAACGAGGCTAGGCATACCGGGTAGTGACCGCCTGATTTTCGTTATCGCAGCGCCGTCGCGAGCGCTTCGCGGGCAGCGTGGTGGCCTGACATGCCGTGCACCCCTGCGCCTGGGCTGGTAGACGCGCTGCCGATGAAGATCGTGGGGTTGCCCGTGCGGTAGGGAATGATCTTGATTCCAGGGCGAAAGAAGACACGACTTCCGCGATTGCTCCCGCCACCAACGTTTCCGCCAATCAGGTTGGCGTTGGACGCCTCGAGGTCTGCCGGCGACCAGCTTCGCATTGCGATGATCGTGTCTCTGAAGCCGGGTGCGTATCGTTCGATCTGATGCTGGATGCGCTTTGTCATGTCGAATCTCGAGGCATTAGGCACGTGACAATACGCCCAGGCCGTGTGCTTGCCCTCTGGTGCTCTGGTGTCGTCGAACAGCGAATGTTGGGCGAGGAGGACGAAGGGTTTCGTCGGAGGAACTCCGCTGCTCATTTGTTTCTCTGAAAGTGTGATCTCTTTGACTGTCCCTCCGACGTGCACCGTCGCTGCGTGTGCAACTTCGGGATTTGCCCAGGGGATCGGTTCCGAGAGCGCAAAGTCGACTTTGAACGCGGCCGGGCCGTACTTGAACCGTCTCATCCAGAGCCGGGAATGCTGAGGAAGCCGTTCGCGCGCAATCTGGCCGACCTGGAAGGGAGTGGTCGAAAAGATTGCAGCGCGGTGAGGAGGAAGGTCGGACAGGTCGCGCACCCGGGTTCCCGTGCGGATTTCTCCCCCGATCGACTTCAGATAGCTGGCGAGAGCGTTGGTGAGTGACTGTGCCCCGCCTTTGGGAAACCCCCAGCCGACGGTGTGGGCGGAGGCTCCGAGTACGAGGCCAAAGGTTGAAGTGAAGGGATAGGTCAGAGGCAAAAGGCTGTGTGCGACGTGTCCTGCGAACAGCGCCCGCGCTGCCTCGGTTGAAAACCGGTTCCTTGCAAATTGGGTTGCAGGAGCAAAGCCGGCGAGTCCCAGCCGGAGCATCAAAACCGGATGTCTCGGAAATCGAGTGAGGGGTGTCATCGTGAAGTCCGTCACGTCATCCCAATTCTCAACCAGCCGCTGATAGGTTCTCCGGTATGCGGCAGCGTCTTCTCCGAGCCCAACTGCGGTCTGGTGGAGGTCGTGCCATGCGATCGCTGCCTCGCCGTTGTTGAGAGGATGGGCGACGCTGGCAACCGGCACGATCCACTCCAGGCCATGTTGATCGAGCGGCAGCTGTGAGAAGAACGGCGAGCCCATACCGAGCGGGTGAATCGCCGATGCGAGGTCGTGAACAAAGCCGGGTTCGGTGGTTTCGGCAGAACGGGCGCCGCCCCCGATGGTTTCGTTCGCCTCGAGGACCACAACCGAGCGTCCCGCCTGCGCCACAGTGATCGCGGCAGCGAGCCCATTTGGGCCGGCTCCGATCACGACTGCGTCGTAGGAGTCAGCCATCATTTCCCCGGTACGGTCGACACGTGTTCATGGAAGACCACCCGGAACAGCGGCCACTACAGTCACGCTCCATGACTATCGATCCCGTAGCCTTTCGTGACGTTCTCTCCAACTTCGCAGCATCCGTGACCGTAGTGACGGCCACGTCCGAAGACGGCCCTGTGGGACTCACCGTATCTGCATTCACCTCGGTGTCCCTCGATCCTCCGTTGATCCTCATATGCATCGACCACAAGGCTGGAAGTCTGCAAGCTATTCGGAACGCAGGCTGGTTCACGGTCAATTTTCTGAATGCGGGGAGTGGGGAAACGGCGATGTTGTTCGCAAGCAAGGAAATCGACAAGTTCGCAACGACTCCACATCGGCCGCCCACACACGAGCGGGCAGGCCCGGTTCTCACCGACGAGCATGTGGTCTCGTACTTCGAGTGTGAGACCCAGCAGAGGATCCAGGCAGGTGACCACGACATCTTCGTCGCCCTGGTCCAGGCTGGTGCGCTGGTGAACGATTCGGTGCTTCCGATGGTCTACGTGCGACGTCGTTTCGCGCACCTGGAGTTCGATACCTAGCCGCGGAACGCCGGGATACCGGTGACCGCCTGCCCGAGAACGAGGGTGTGGACCTCTTCGGTTCCCTCGTAGGTGAGAACCGACTCGAGATTCATCATGTGACGTATGACGGGGTATTCGAGTGAAATGCCATTCGCTCCCAGCATCGAGCGAGCAGTGCGTGCCGTATCTATCGCCGCTCGTACGTTGTGGCGTTTCACCATCGAGACGTGGACCGCCCGGGCTTTGCCTTCTTCTTTCAACTCGGCCAACCGAAACGACTGCAGAGACGAGTTTGCAATGGCGGTGAGCATGTCTGCGAACTTCTGCTGGCTGAGCTGGAATGCAGCCAGAGGTCTTCCGAACTGTTCGCGCTGTCCCATGTAGTCGCGAGCTGACTCAAAGCAGGCGATGGCTGAGCCGATGACGCCAAACGTGATGCCGAACCTGGCTTCGGTCAGGCATCCGAGTGGCGCTCCGATACCGATCGCATCCGGAAGTCGCAGCGCCTCGGGAATTCTCATATCGTCGAAGAAGAGGGCGGCGGTCGCCGAAGCTCGCAGGGACATCTTTTGTTTGATCTCTCGCGCCTCGAATCCGGGGGTGTCGGTTGGGACGATGAAGCCTCGAATCCCCTGGTCGGTCTGCGCCCACACGATGGCGACCTGAGCGATGGTCCCATTGGTGATCCATAGTTTTGAACCGTTGATGATCCAGTCGTCCCCGTCGCGTCGGGCAGTGGTTTTCATGCTGCTCGGATCAGAGCCGTGATCGGGCTCGGTCAGTCCAAAACACCCGATGATCTCTCCGGCAGCCATACGCGGCAGCCACTCTTGCTTTTGTTCTTCAGAGCCCCATTTCCAGATTGGGAACATGGCGAGCGAGCCCTGAACCGAAACCAGGCTTCGAAGGCCGGTATCTCCCCGTTCCAACTCTCGCGAGGCAACCCCGTAGGCCAGGGCGCTCGTACCGGCACACCCATAGCCATCGAGGTGCATGCCGAGCAGGCCCATTTCGGCGATCTGAGGGATGAGGTCCATGGGGAAGGTGCCTGCCTCGTAGTGGTCGGCCACCACGGGCAGGAATTTGTCTTCCACAAAGTCGCGCACCGTGTCGCGAATCAAGGATTCTTCAGCAGTGAGCTTTTGGTCGAGGTCGAAGAAGTCGGGAATCGATACGTCCATGGCAGCCATGTTACGGGGTCGGAGCGTGCTCGAGGGCGGCTTCGGACATCCGAACGACGGCGTCTGCGAAGGATGATATGTTCTCACCGTGGTCGGTTCCGTAGGCGCCCTGGAGGAATCTGGCATACACGCCCTCGACGATGCAGCCCATGCGCCAGTACGCGAACGAGCGGTAATACGAGATGCCCTCGAGGTCGAGGCCGGTTCGATCGCCATACCAATCGAGCATTTCCGAGCGGGAGGCAAATCCGCCGATGGCGGTCGGGGCCGAGCTCCATTCTGCGTGTTCGCCCTCATCCGCCCAGTTGTTGATGAGGTACCCGAGGTCGGCGAGCGGGTCGCCAAGAGTGCAGAGTTCCCAATCGAGCAGTCCCGCGATTCGGTCGCCGTCCACCATCATGTTTCCCAGCCGGTAGTCCCCGTGGGCGATGACGATCTTCTGCTGAGGGGGAACGATCGCTGAAAGACGCCTGTGTACCTCGTCCATCGTGGGGAGATCGCGTTGTTTCATCACCTCCCATGCCTGCTGCCAGCGGCGGAGCTGCCTTCCGACGTAGTCGGCACCCCGTCCCAGGTCGCCGAGCCCGACTTGCCGGGGCTGCACCTCGTGAAGATCGCCAAGGACGTCTATGACATTGCGCGAGAGACCCCGACGGTCATAAATCGAGGCGGCCTCCGCTTCGGTGTGGGGAACGAATCCGTCGACGAAATCCATCACATAGAAGTCGGCACCCGTAACGGTCCGGTCGAGGCACAATCCACGCGCAATCGGTACGGGGACCGGAGTAGATCCGAGGGCTGCAATCACGCGATACTCACGGGCCATGTCGTGTGCTTTTTCTATGACGTGGGAGAGCGGCGGTCGGCGAACGACGAGTTTTCTCCCCCGGGCGTCGGTCGCGACGAACGTCAGATTGGAACGCCCTCCCGCGACCCGCTCATAGCGGAACGGTCCCTGCAGCCCTTCGACGTTTGCGATGAGCCAGTCGTGAACCTGTTTGTCGTCGATTCCCTCCGTCATCGGGACAGTTTGGCAGTTGCCCCGTAGGCCTCAAAAGAACCGCGGGAGAAATAACGTCGCTTTTCGCGACCTTGGCCTAGCCTTGCCGATCCCGGGCGGAGAACTCGGGAGGTTTATACAACTGATGAGCGCACCTATGAAGCGCCTCTCCGCCTCGGTGGTTGGGCTGGCCTTACTCGCGTCACTGGGCGCAGCGTCTTATACGGTGGCTGCCGGAGACTCGCTTTCCGAGATTGCCGAGAGCAACGGAGTGAGCACCCGGGCCCTGGCCGAAGCGAACGGTATCGCCAACCCGGACTTGATTCGTATCGGGCAGATCCTCGAGATCCCCAAAGCCGCGATAGCAGCCGCCATGCACGAGGTGCAACCGGGAGACCGCCTGGCAGATATCGCCCGGGCCAACAACACGACGATCAAGGCGATTGCCGCGGCCAACGGCATAGATGACATCAACCTCATCCGGATTGGACAAGTCCTCGAGATACCGGGAACACAGAGCAGCGGCGGTGGAGGGGACTCAGATCCGACGACTTACCGGGTCACGTCCGGCGATGCCCTTTCACTGATCGCCGCCAGATTCGGTCTTCCCACCGTGGTGCTGGCAGAGGCCAATGCCATCACCAACGTCGACAGGATTCTCGTTGGTACCGTCTTGAGCATCCCGGCGGCTGCCTCGACCCCGGCTCCAGCACCGCAACCGGCCGCTGAGCCTGCTCCTGAGCCGACGCCAGAACCTGCTCCGGAACCCGCTCCGGAACCGGCCGCCAGAACCTATGTCGTCGCGGCAGGTGATGCCCTTTCGGTCATTGCCCGGGATCATGGGGTCACCACCGAGGCGTTGGCTGATGCCAATGGCATAACCAATCCCGCCAGCATCTTCATCGGGCAGACGTTGACCATCCCATCGTCCGAGACGACCGGGGCCACTCCGTCCGCCGAACCGGCCGAGGATCCGGCAGAAACTTCGGCTCCGATCCCGCTGCCCAATCCGTCAGATCCCAAGCTCGTGCTCGAGCCCACGTATTACCTGGTCCAATCCGGCGATACGTTGTCCTCAATCGCAGCCTCGTTTGTCGGTATGCGAACCGAAGACATCGCATTCGCAAACGGCCTGGGGGGAGATGGAGATCTGCAGGTCGGCGCGACAATCGTCATCCCGGTTCTGGAGCGGAACACCAGAGTCGTCGTCTCACCAGACGCGTTCAAGGCCAACAACGAGACCTTCTACACCGTCACCGAAGGCGAAACGATGACATCCATCGCCGAGAAATTCGGCGTGGATGTGAACCAGCTCGCAGAATTGAACGGCATCGGCGACATTCGTTTTGTAGCCGTGGGCCATGTGCTCGAAATCCCGGCAAACCGTTGGGTCTGCCCGCTTCCCGATGCGATTTTCATCAACGACTGGGGATTTCCGCGTACCGGCGGTCGGACCCACGAGGGTAACGACCTTTTCGTGGCCATCGGCACGCCGATCGCTGCCCCGGTCGCGGGCGTTCTCACCAACAAGGAAGGTCCGGTTGGCGGATTGCAATTCAATCTCGTAGGAGACGATGGTGTCACCTACATCGGTAGCCACCTCTCCGGATTCGGAACCGAGGGCCGCGTGAACCCGGGAGACGTCATCGGCTACGTGGGCGACTCCGGCAACGCCGCCGGCGCCAAACCGCACCTCCACTTCGAGATGCACCCCGGAGGCCTGGACGCTCCCGTCAACCCGTATCCCACCCTCGTGAGAGCGTGTCGCTGACGGCGGTCAAACGCTTGCTGGTTGGCGCGATCCGCACGTGAGGGTGGATCTCCGAAGGCCGTGATCCCAGGTGCGGCCCCTGGTGCGTCGGTGTTGTGGTGGAGCAGCCTTGCCCGGTACGAGGTGCTCATCCGCACGCATAGGCTCGATGTATGTCAACTCCCGAGACCATGCGCGGCGTCGTGCTCACCGGACACGGCGAACTCGACAAACTCGAGTACCGGGATGATCTGCCGGTGCCCTCACCCGGACCGGACGAGGTGCTCATTGCGGTCACCGCCTGCGGCGTGAACAACACGGACATCAACACCCGGACCGGGTGGTACTCGAAGACCGTGAGCGGCGCCACCGGCACGACGGTCCTGGACGCCGATCACGACGGCTCCTGGGGTGGTGGCCTCACCTTTCCACGCATTCAGGGTGCGGACCCGGCCGGACGCATCGTGGCGGTCGGCAACGGTGTCCCTGAGGTTCGCATCGGTGAGCGCGTTATCACCGATCCGTGGCTGCGGGACCCCGGGGGCGACTTGGAGAAGGCCAGGTATCTCGGCTCAGAGGTCGACGGCGGGTTCGCAGAGTATGTCGTTGTCCCGGCAGAGAACGCCCACGCAATCGACACCGACCTCGCCGACGTGGAACTCGCCTCGTTTTCCTGCTCGTACTCAACCGCCGAGCACATGCTCCACAGGGCGGGAGTCGCGGCGGATCAGTGGGTTCTGGTGACCGGCGCGTCAGGGGGTGTCGGCACCGGACTGGTACAGCTCGCCAAGCGGCGCGGAGCCAGGGTCGTGGCAATCGCAGGAGAGTCGAAGCTCGACGCAGTCGTCGCGCTCGGCGCCGATGTCGTGATCGCTCGCCAGTCACCGGACGTTCCTGGCGCCGTGCGGGATGCGGTTCGCAGGGTCGACGTCTTCGCCGACGTGGTGGGCGGCGACATGTTCGCCCCCCTGCTGGAGCTGGTGAGGCGAGGCGGCCATTACGCGACGGCCGGCGCTATCGCGGGACCCATCGTCGATCTGGACCTGCGCACGCTCTATCTTCACGACCTCACCTTGCACGGCGCCACCGTGCCGCCGCCGGTGGTGTTCTCAAACCTCATGGGCTACATCGAACGAGGTGAGATCGGACCGGTGGTGGGAGCGACCTATCCGTTGGAACGTCTCGCCGAGGCTCAGTCCGCCTTCATGGAGAAACAGCACGTGGGCGCGATCGTCATGGAAGTGGCCCGGTGAGGATCACCGGCATCTCCGTTTGTCAGCAGGGGGTTCCGGTCGAAAGGTGGGCTGAGGCGGCGAAGCCAGGTCCGGGCGCGGGAGGTCAAGCGGTAAGGTCAGATGTCGGAGGCCGCCAGAACTCTCAGGGCGTTTTTTCCCAGGATCTTTCTCACGTCTGGTTCGTTCCAGCCGCGGCGGAAGAGTTCTTCGGTGATACGGGGGTAGGTGGAGGCGTCTTCGAGGCCGACGGGGAGAGACGGCACACCGTCGAAGTCGCTTCCGATGCCCACGTGTTCGACGCCGATGAGATCGGCGATGTGTTCGACGTGGTCGACGACTGT
>JBFGAX010000043.1:0-23953 GCA_041567895.1 Acidimicrobiia bacterium | reverse complement strand
TCGAATTTGGCTTCCCTTCAGGAGCGGCGCCGGATGCTGATCACCCGCACCCACGAAGTCACCGCCGAAATCGACCGGCTCTCCCGGATTGACATTACGAGTTCCGAGCCGGAGCGGCTCGTTGCGATCGAGGACGCGGCCCGCGAGGCCATTGGCATCATCAGCGAACATATCGAGATGTTGCGAGGACGCCAGCGGGCGAATCGAGAAATTGCGGGCGACGCCGGATTGCAGCTCGAGATGGCCAGGCAACGGAGATCCGAGCTCGGTGGGGAGTCAGCAGCGGCCAAGGAACGTGATGGTCAGTTGGCGATTGAAGCCGAGGGGCTCCGGGTCCGGGATGATGCTGTTGCCGAAGGGCTTCGGCGCGACATCGACGCCTCGGAAGATGAGGCGCTTGCAGCCCCCCGGCCGAACTTACCACAGGAAGTTGAGCCGGCGACGCACGATTGGCAGGCCGAACTCGAAGAAAAGGAAGCCGAGCTCCGACGAATCGGACCGGTCAATCCGCTTGCGGCTGAAGAGTATGCGGCATTGGAAGAGCGATCAACGTTTCAGGCCGATCAGATTCATGATCTCGAATCTTCGGCGTCCGAATTGAGGAAGGTCATTCGGGCGCTCGACGACACCATGGCCAACCTATTTCATGATGCCTACGGTGAGATTGCCAGATACTACGAGGAGAACTTTGAGCTCCTATTCCCCGGAGGGCGGGGACGGCTGCGCCTGGAGGATCCGGAGAATTTGTTGGAAACCGGTGTCGTGATCGACGCACAGCCGGCCGGGAAGAAATTGAGACGCCTCAGCCTCCTGTCGGGTGGTGAGCGAACCATGGCGGCGATCGCGTTTCTCTTTGCAGTGTTTCGGGCCAGGCCGAGCCCCTTTTACGTGCTTGATGAAGTCGAGGCGGCCCTCGACGACGCAAACCTGCGCCGGTTCTTGCGGCTCGTGGACGCCTTGCGAGAGTCGAGTCAGGTGCTCATCATCACGCACCAGCAACAGACCATGGAAGTCGCAGACATCCTGTACGGCGTGACGATGGAGCCCGGTGGATCGTCAAAGGTGATCGCAAAACGACTACGGGACGTCTCTCGTGCCGACCTCGAGCCGCCTGTCGTACCGGACCCTGACGTGGTACCTTCCAGGTCGTGAATAACGCCGCAATCATCGGCGTGGTGGTGGCATCGGTTCTCCTCCTCGTCGTCATCGGGATTTTTTTCGTTCGTCGACCAACGCGCGAAGAGACTTCTCTCGTCGCCGATCGGCCGGCGCCGGCTGTATCGCTGGGTTCACGGCTTGCGAAAACCCGAAATGCCTTATCCGGACGGCTCAACGGGCTTCTCGGGGGGCCGCTCAACGATGCATTTTGGGATCAGCTCGAGGAGACCTTGATCGCGGCAGACGTTGGGCCCGTCACCTCGGCAAGGATTGTGAACAGGGTCCGGGACGCCAGGCCGGTTGACGGTCAGGCCGCTCGAACGTCGTTGCGCGATGAAATGGTGGCAGGCTTGTCAGGTCCCGATCGAGCATTGCACATGACAACGAATCCGTCTGTGATACTCGTGGTAGGAGTCAACGGCACGGGAAAGACCACGTCGATCGCAAAGCTCGCCCGTCGGCTCCAGCACGACGACCATCGAGTGGTGCTCGGTGCCGCCGATACCTTTCGGGCAGGTGCCATCGATCAGCTGCGGATGTGGGCGGACCGTCTAGGGGCCGAGTTCGTCGAGGCCGATACCGGGGCCGATCCTGCTTCTGTGGCATACCGTGCCATGGAGCGAGCAAGGACTATCGGCGCGGATGTTGTGATCATCGACACAGCCGGACGCCTTCACAACAACAAGAATTTGATGGAAGAGCTCGCCAAAGTCGTACGGGTTCTCGAGCGGGAAGCCGGCGTCATCGACAATGTGATGCTGGTCGTGGACGCGACGACGGGCCAGAACGGGATCGTGCAGGCCGAGGCGTTTGTTGATATTGCACCGGTGAACGGCATCATCCTCACGAAGATGGATGGCACCGCCAAGGGCGGGGTGGTCGCAGCCATCGAGCAGGAAACCGGAGTGCCGGTGCGATTCATCGGCGTCGGCGAATCGATGGATGATCTCGTGCCGTTCGAGCCGGCCGCCTTTGTCGATGCTCTGCTCGAATAGGCCCGGATAAACAGATATGGACGCACCCTCAACCGAAGAAGCATCCGAACTGCTCAACCGGGCCCGGATGGTCGCCGAGCGGGCATATGCCCCGTATTCGAATTTTCGGGTGGGCGCCATAGCAGTAACGGATTCCGGCGAGCAGTTCGAAGGAGCCAACGTCGAGAATGCGGCCTACCCGACGAGTCTTTGTGCCGAGGCCAGCGCGACCGGGGCTGCCATCACGAGCGGGGCGCGTCGGATACCTGTCATGGCTGTGATCAGCCTGGACGCCGTTGGTGTCGTCCCGTGCGGTCAGTGCCGTCAGAGAATGGTCGAATTCGGAGTCGAGTGGATCGTCCTCGAGTCAGAGGACGAACCCGAAATCCTCACGCTTCACGACCTGCTTCCGAGATCCTTTGAGTACTGGGAATGAACGACTGTTCTATCGGGCCATGCCGCCCGATTTTGGGTTCGTACCACGAATCGCAGTCCTCGCCACCCATCGTCGAGCCAGGCCACCTGGTTGTCAACCATCCCGGCCGTTAACCCAAGCGCTTGAACCCGGTTGAACGTGATGTCGGTATCTGTCGACTCTGCTGGCCAGGCCAGCCAGAGTGAACCGCGTGGAGTGATCCGCTGACGGATGGTCACAAACCGTTCGGTCAGTAGATCGAGCGTCTTGGCGAAACAGACGGCAAGGTCGTAGTTCCCGGCGTCTGGCCTCACGAGTTCCGCTCCTTCGGGAAACGGACCGAGTTTCTCGGCGAACGAGACCGGCGGATTGATCAAGCACACCCGATCTCCACTTCGGATCCCGATGTCATGGGCCAGCACGTTCTCAGGCTCCGGGTTTGAAAACCATGGCCCAGACGACAACCAGGAGAATCAATAGCTCGATGTTTGCGTACAGAGCGAACCGGGAGAGCGGTTCGCTCACGTCCGCGACGTCGCCGTCGGCAAGCCCGGCGAGCGACTCCCGTTGGAACTTCGGGTAGAAGACCACGCCCCATACGATGCCGACGATCACACCGAGAAAGCCAATCGATATCCATGCCTGAGAGAATTCCCAGTTTGATATCAATACCAGCCAGACCCCGGCCACGAGTGTGACGATGCCTGCGACGTTGTAATAGATCCTGCCAAGGAACTCGTTCTCCTCCAGGAATGTGATGAGCCGTTGGCGATCTCCAGAACTCCGGGCCCTGGCAAACAGAACCGCACGGACCAGGCCTGCGCCGAACCAGGCAATGGCCGCCAGAACGTGGATGAGTTTGAGAGTGTTTTCCACGATGCCTCCTTGGAAAGAGCGATTCAGACTGCGATGAACGCTACCTAAAGCCGGCCTGGCTCGCAGCCGATAACTAGTCACATGGATATTGAATTGTGGACCGAACGTGCCAGGCAACGGATGCGCATGGTGAGGATCGCCTGGGCTCTCCTCGTCGCCTCCTATGGGATCGCCGCTGCCGCTCTGGTAACAGGCGACCGGATCCTCTGGCTCGGAGTGCTCGCGCTCGCCGGGGGAGTGTTCATGACCGTGGGCATCCTGCCTGAGGTCACGGCCGCGGAAATCGGCATCGAGGGTCCCCGTCTACTCGTCACGAGCACCGACGAACCGGCAGACCTGCCAAAAGCCGCCTGATCCCTACTCGGTCACCAAGACGGGCTACAGGGCGTCGATGAGTTTCGGGACGACACTGTGGACATCACCGACGATTCCGAGGTCCGCAACATCAAAAATAGGGGCTTCGGGATCTTTGTTGATGGCGATGATCGTGTCGGAGTCCTTCATGCCGACGAGATGCTGCATTGCGCCGCTGATGCCACAGGCAATGTAGATCTTGGGTTTGACTGTCTTGCCGGTTTGGCCCACTTGTTTGGCGTACGGCACCCACCCCGCGTCCACGATCGCCCGGGTTGCGCCCGTCGCAGCGCGCAATTTGGCGGCCAACGATTCGACGAGCTCGTAGTTCTCGGCCGACCCGAGACCACGCCCACCCGAGACGACGATCTCTGCTTCTTCCAATTTCGGCCCAGAAGCTGTTTCGGTGTGACGATCGGTGATGGCGGCCGAGCCGGCGTGACCGACGTCTGACAGACCAACCTCGGTCACGTCCGGAGCACCACCACCTGCCGGTTCAGCTGCGAAAGCTTTCGGTCGGGCAATGACCAGAGCCGGGCTGGGCGCGGTTATGGCGGTCTTGATGATCTTCGTGCCACCAAAGATTTCGTTCGTTATGAGCGCAGAGCCATCTTCGAGCACGACATCAACAGCGTTCGATAAAACAGGCCGATCGAGCCGAACACTGAGCCGCCCCGCTACGTCGCGTCCGGTGTATGTCGATCCGAACAGGATCAATGCCGGGCTCTGCTCGGCGGCGAGAGAAGCGATCGCCGACGCTGTCGCTGCGGCAGGCAGACTGTTTGCGGCTCCTGTGAGGTGGGTCACATGTGTGGCTCCATAATCTCCGAGCTGCGCAAACACCGAGTCGTTGGCTTCACCAAGGTATAGAGCCGTGACCGAACCCAGCGTTCTGGCCTTCGTGAGTAGTTCTAGGGCGACGGGATCAGCCGCCCCATTTGCTTCTTGTACGAATACCCAGACCATCAGATCACCTTCAATTCCTGGAGCTTTTCGACGATGCGCACGTGTCCTTCTCCGTCGTCTTCGATCTTGATACCCGCCTTCCGTTCCGTGGCTTCATCAACCGAGATGATCGCCTGCCCGGAACTCGTGTCGGACACTCCGAGGTCGGAGGCCGTGTAGTTCTCGACTGGTTTCGACTTGGCTGCCATGATGCCTTTGAACGTGGGATATCGTGGCTCCACTACTCCGGCGGTAACGGAAATCACCACAGGGAGTTCGCTGGTCACGACGTTGTATCCGTTTGCCGTCTGCTGGTTGATGGTCACTGTCGATTCGTCGACACGGACCTCCTTGGCAAAGGTGAGAGCGGGCACCTCCAGTAGTTCTGCGATTTGCTGTGGCACGACACCGGTGTATCCGTCGGTCGATTCAGTCCCGGCGAGCACGAGGTCAAATCCTGATCGCTGAATCGCTGCCGCCAGGATCTTCGCCGTCGTGAGCGCTCCGGAGCCTTTGAGGTCGGCGTCATCGATGATTATCGCCTTATCCGCTCCCATGGCCAGGGCCTGGCGAATGCCTTGCATGTTTCCGGCTGGACCCATCGCGACCAGCGTCACCGTGCCATCGGTCTGAGCCGCCAGTTGCAGGCCTACCTCGATTCCGTACCGGTCCGTGTCGTCCAGTACCTGCTCGTCCGGCCGATTGAGGAAATGGGTTTCCGGATCCAGCGAGTAAGGATTGGCCGGGTCGGGAATCTGCTTGACGCAGACGACGATATTCATGATGCTCCTCGGGTGGACGGGCAGGGCCTCGATGGTCGAGAGATGTTATCCGCCTCCAAATCGCTCTGCGTCACATCAGGCGTTTGCGGAGCTCGTCGATGATCGTCGTGAGATCCCGACGCGCGCCTTCAGCCGACGTCGTGACCTCGTCGTGGGACAAGGGCGCGGGGGACATTCCTGCGGCTTTGTTCGTCACGAGCGATATGCCCAGCACGTTCGCTCCCATGTGGCGAGCCGCTATTGCCTCTGGCACGGTCGACATACCAACGAGGTCGGCACCGAGTCTGCGGACCATCTCGATTTCGGCAGGAGTCTCGTACGACGGACCGCTGAACCAGGCATACACGCCGGATTTGAGCTCTACGCCGGCGGCGTTGGCAGCCTCTTGTGCAAGGGACCGAAGTCGGGGATCGTAGACGTCGGTCATGTCAGGAAATCTGGGACCCACTCGCTCATCGTTCTCTCCTATGAGAGGGTTCATGCCGGACAAATTCAGGTGGTCGGTGATGAGGGCCAGATCACCGGGCTCCAGGTGCTCGCTCACACCTCCCGCTGCGTTTGTGAGCACCAGGGTCTTGCACCCGGCGGCAACGGCGGTGCGAACTCCGAAGACGACGTCGCTGAGCGGGAGTCCCTCATAGGCGTGCGCTCGTCCGGAGAACATGAGGATCGCGTTCTCGGATCCGTCTGTTTGAAGTGAATACAGGGTGCCCCGATGCCCTCGCACCTTTGTGACGGGGAACCCCGGGATATCGAGATACGGCATCGCGATCGTACCCGGGTCTTCGGCGCCGTATCCGCCAAGACCGGACCCCAGAACCATCGCAACCGAATGTTTTCTCCGGGTCGCGTTTGCGATGAAGCGAGCGGCGACCATCAAGTCTTCGTACTTCATTCGGGATAGATGGTGTCATAGAAGAGCGGGAGGGGTTCAACAGGTTCGTCAGACCAGTGGTGTGCCGCGAGGACGTCGATCTTGGCCCGTTCCAGTTCGCCCCTGGTTGCGGCGTGGACGACAAACAGATCTTCATGTTCGGTCACCTGGTCGCCGACGAGTCGCAAAACCTCGACTCCGACCGCATGATCGATCTGTTGACCTTTTACCTCCCTTCCTCCCCCCAGCCTCACCACCGCTTCGCCAACCCTCCGCGCATGGATCTGGCTGAGATAGCCCGATCGTGGAGAGTGGACGGTCTCTATGTGTGGGGCTTGGGGGAGGAGAGACGGGTCGTCGACCGTGGCCACGTGGCCCCCCTGGGCTGCGACGAGAACACGAAAACGCTCCCAGGCACTTCCATCCTCGAGCGATCTGGATGCGAGAGCGAGGCCATCGTTCAACGTCTCAACCGCGCTGCCAAGCAACAACATGTGAGCCGCAACCGTGAGGCAGTGTTCCTTGAAGTCGGAAGGACCGTCACCCTGCAGGGTTGAGATCGCTTCCTTCACTTCAATGGCGTTACCAACAGCTTCTCCGAGTGGTTGGTTCATGTCGGACAGGAGGGCGGTCGCGTTGCGGCCGCTGAGCTTGGCGATTGCCACCATGAGGCGGGCAAGGTGTCTTCCGCTTTCGAGATCCTGAGTGAAAGAACCGACCCCGACTTTGACGTCGAGCACTACTGCCGATGCTCCTGAGGCGATTTTTTTGCTCATGATGGAAGATGCGATCAAAGGTATGGCAGGAACTGTGCCGGTCACATCACGCAAGGCGTAGAGCTTGCCGTCGGCTGGCGCCATGTCGGACGTCTGGCTTATGAGAGCGATACCATGCTCTTTGAGCTGTGCAATGAATTCGTCTTCGCTGAGGTTGGTCCTGAATCCCGGTATCGATTCGAGTTTGTCGAGGGTTCCGCCGCTGTGTCCCAATCCACGACCGGACATTTTCGCAACGGGGAGTCCACCAGCTGACACAATCGGCTCGACGACGAGCGTTGTCTTGTCGCCAACTCCTCCCGAAGAATGCTTGTCCACGCTGCCGGGAACTATTGGGGTGAGGTCGAGTCGATCGCCCGAATCCGCCATCGCCATGGTCAAATCGGTGGTCTCTCGATCGGTCATGCCGTTGAGCAGCACTGCCATCGCCCATGCGGACATCTGGTAATCGGGAATCCGTTCGGCAGTGAACTCGGAGATCATGAAGTCGATTTCGTCGCGACTCAGTTCCTGCTTGTCGCGTTTCTTGACGATGATGTCCACGGCTCGCATCGGCTATATCGTTCCGAACAACCGATCGCCCATATCTCCCAGCCCCGGCACGATGTAAAAGGTGTCATTCAGCCCTTCGTCGATCGCAGCCGTGATGACCTGAACGTCAGGATGTCTTTCTTTCATGTGGGCGATGCCCTGGGGCGCAGCAACGACCGATATACAGAGGATCTGAACAGCTCCTGCACGTTTGACGGCATCAACCGCCCAGGCGAGCGACCCCCCGGTAGCCAGCATCGGCTCGAGAACAATCGCGGTTGCCAGCGGATCCGGAAGGTTGACGTAGTACTGCTCGGGCAAGGCCGATTGGTGATTGCGTGCAACACCTACGAATCCGACGGTCGATGACGGAAGGAGATCGAGGAACGGCTGAAGTAGTCCGAGCCCAGCTCTGAGGACCGGGACGAGCGCGACGCGTGACTCCAGTGAGTAGCCCTTAGTCGCTCCCATCGGAGTGGTGACAGATCCGGTGGCAACCGCCAGTCCACTCGTCGCCTCAACTGCGAGCAATCCACCGAGTGAGGCTGTCGCTCGGCGAAAGTCGGCGGGGGCGGTGGTTTCGTCTCTCAAGACGGTTAGATAATGCGAGGCCAGGGGATGTTCGAGGACCGTAACGTGCATAGGCGCACCCTACCAATGCGCACCCTTTCGGGCCGCATGTTGCGCGGCCGGTTGGATCTGAGGTGCCTGAGCGTTCGACCTTCTACACTGCTCCCTCGATGTTCGACAATCTGACAAACCGATTTTCCGATGTCTTTCGCCAGATCAGCGGCAAAGGCAAAATTCGGGAACAAGATCTCGATGAGGTCTTGCGAGACGTGCGTATGGCCTTACTCGAGGCCGACGTGAACGTAGGTGTTGTCGGCAACCTCCTTGGCCGGGTACGTGAACGAGCACTCGGATCAGAGGTTCAGCAGAGCCTCACGCCGGGTCAACAGGTCATCAAGATCGTGAACGAGGAGTTGATTCGGACGCTCGGGTCCGAAACCGTCGAGTTGGCGAAGCCAACGAAACCTCCGCTCATCATCTCGATGGTTGGCCTGCAGGGCTCTGGTAAGACCACCTCTGCCGGCAAGCTCGCCAAGCAACTGAAAGAAGCGGGCAAGCGCCCGGTACTGGTGGCCGCGGATCTTCAACGTCCTGCTGCCATCGAGCAGCTGATCGTGCTGGGAGAGCGGGTGGGAGTTCCCGTGTATTCGGAGAAGAGCTCGAAACCGGCCCGATTGGTGAAGGCGGCTCTCAAAGAAGCGGACCGTATGGGCTATGACGTCGTCATCATCGACACGGCGGGCCGTCTCCAGATCGATAAAGAGCTCATGGACGAGCTGGCCGACGTGACGAAGGTTGCTCAACCTGACGAGACGCTGTTGGTCGTAGATGCGATGACCGGTCAGGTGGCGGTCGACGTGGCCCAGGGATTCCTGGACAAAATTCGGGTGACCGGGATTGTCATGTCCAAACTCGACGGCGACGCCAGGGGTGGTGCCGCGATATCTGTGCGTGAAGTCACGGGATGTCCCATCAAGTTCGCAGGCGTCGGGGAGGGACTCGATCAGTTCGAGGTCTTTCATCCGGAACGGATGGCGTCTCGCATTCTCGGCATGGGGGATGTTCTCACGCTCATCGAGAAAGCCGAGACTGCCTTTGATGAAGAAGAGGCTGAACGCACCGCCGAAAAAATGGCTCGGAATGAATTCGATCTCGATGACTTCCTCGACCAGATGAGCAAGCTGAGAAAAATGGGGCCACTCAAACAGTTGCTTGGTATGATTCCGGGCGCCTCGGCGGCTTTGGCAGGCGCCGATGTTGACGAAGCCGATCTCAGCAGGGTCGAAGCGATCATCAGATCGATGACTGCTGACGAGAGGCGGAATCCCGATCTGATCAACAAGAGCCGAAAGCAACGCATTGCCAACGGTTCAGGATCGACGACTCAGGCTGTTTCGGCGCTGCTGAAGCAGTTTGGGCAGGCGAAGCAGATGATGTCTGCTGTGATGTCAGGTGGGGCAACGCCCTCACTGGAAGCACTCCAGAATCCGGGGGCGTTCGGCGGCGGAGTTGCCACAAAGCAACGGCCGGTACAGACTGGACCGGTGCGTGGCCAGAACCGCGTGAAGGGCAAGAAGAAGAAAAAGAAATAGACTTGGGCCTGCATAGCCTCTACATTTCGGGTCCGCCGACATGCGGGGTGTGCATTCCCCTGTACCTCAACAATACGTTTACCGACCAACGACGATTCCGACTCTGAAAGAAGTAACTCCATGGCCGTAAAGCTCCGACTCATGCGGATGGGCAAAAAGAAGCATCCGACCTATCGCGTCGTTGCCGCCGATTCGCGTTCTCCCCGGGACGGGCGTTTCATCGAGCTCATCGGCCGCTACGATCCCCATCACGAGCCTTCCGTGGTTGAGATCGACAATGATCGGGCCAACTACTGGTTGGGAGTGGGTGCTCAGCCGACGGCTGCAGTGCGCAAATTGCTCGAAATCTCAGGTGCATGGACCCGATTCGCGATGGCCAGGGGCGACATTCATGTTGTCGATGCATCCCCGCCACCTCCGGCTGCGGATCAAGCGCCTGCCGACCAGGTTTCTGATGAAGCCGAAGCGGAGACCTCTGCCGCCGACGCCACGGTGGATGAGTCTGCCGGGTCTGTTGAACCGTCTGTCGCCGAGGAGCCTGTCGCGGAAGAGCCCTCTGCACAGGAAGCTCTAGCCGACGAGCAGGCAGACGAAGAGGTCGAGAACGTGGTCGAGGAGGCCGCCGCCCAGGAGGCGATGCCCGGCGAATCGGCCGACGATACTGACGAACAAACTGATGACATCACCCGTGAGGAGGCCTGATCGTGGCCGGCGATATAGTGGAAAAAGTAGTGCGGTTCATCGTTTCTGAGATCGTTGAGCATCCCGAGGATGTTCAGGTTGACCTTCTGGAGGATGGTCCGGATGAGGTGGTGGCTGAGGTCAAAACGGCCAAAACGGACATGGGGCGCGTCATCGGTCGTCGCGGTCGGGTTGCCCGGGCCATCAGGACCCTCGCACAGGCCGCAGGAGACGAAGAAGGCCTCAAGGCCAACGTCGAGTTCCTCGACTAGAGCGCCGCAGCCGGTGGATCTGAATCGACTATGACAGCCTAAAGCAGGGACTGGGCGTGAAGAGTCGCAAGGTTGGCTCGTTTGGCAAAGCACACGGTCTCGAAGGCGCGATCAAGTTCTACCCCGTCATCGAGGCTGATTGGTTCCAAGTTGGTACCCGGCTCAGCGTTGAGGGCCGCACATACACGATTGCGGCCGTACGTGCCCATCAGGATCAGCTGTTGCTTTCGATCGAAGGTATCCGTCAACGCGATGTCGCTGAGACCTTTCGCAATCTGGTTGCCTGGACAGACACCCCTCCTGAACTCGACGACGAGGAGTACTGGCTGGAAGACCTCATCGGTCTACGAGCTCTATCTGTCGACGGCTCGCCACTCGGGCCGGTCACGGAGGTCATTGTCGGTCCGGCTCAAGCGCGGCTGGTGATCCAGGTCGAGTCCGGACCCGCGACCCGCAGCATGGAGATCCCGTTTGTCGAGGAGTTGGTGCCAGAAGTCGATCTCGAAGCAGGCACCGTTGTGGTCGACCCCCCGGACGGCATGTAGTTGCCTGTCGATGATGCGGAAGGTCTACAGAGAGTCTCGCCAATCGATCCAGCTCTTGAGCGGGGAAAGGTCGTAGTCGGGACCGTTGAAACCGAGCGTCACTTCGCCAACGCCGGCTGCAAGAAGGTCATCGAGGAGGCGCGAGGTGAACGGATCCTTGTCGCGATCGACGCCGACCGAGCGAAGGATCTCTTCCGAGTCGCGCCCTTCCTTCTCACACCATCCCTCGAGTACCGAGTTCTTGTGTAGATAGATCGAGGGGTCACGCTGGTTCCACCAGAAATGCCATATATCGGCATGCTGCGCGGTGTAGCGCAGGGTCTTGCGTTCGCCACCCCCGCCGATCAGGATCGGCATGGGTCCGACCGGCGGCGGATTCAGCTTCTCGAAGCGGTCGCGGATGACCGGCAACGATTCTGAAAGCTGATCGAGTCGACTGCCGGCGGTGCCGAATTCATATCCATACTCGTCGTAATCTTTTTCGAACCAGCCTGAGCCAATGCCGAAGATCAAGCGTCCGTCGGCGATGTGGTCGACGGTGCGAGCCATGTCCGCAAGCAGGTTGGGATTCCGGTACGAGTTGCACGTCACGAGACATCCAATCTGGATCTCGGTGGTGATCTCGGCCCACGAAGCGAGCATGGTCCAGGCCTCAAAGTGCTTCCCCGAAGCATCGCCATAGAGCGGGTAGAAATGATCCCAGTTGTAGACGACGTCGACACCCATGTCCTCGACACGCACCACGGCCTTTCGGATCTCGTCATATGTGGCGTGCTGGGGATGCAGGTGGGCAGCGATCTTCATGTCGGTCTCCTCAGGTGGCTTCGGGACATGATCGCAATCTAGTTAGACGGTTTCCGGGGTTACAGTGGCTTCCCTCATGATCACCGCCAAGATGTCTACCTCCCCCTCCCGCCGATCCGGATGAGTCTCGGGACCCCCGACCGCGACAAGGCTGCGGCATTCGCCAGGGGCGACATCGATCCGGTGCCCCTGTTCGAGGAGGCGCAACGGCTCAGGGACGAGCGGACCGGGCGGACCATCACCTATTCGCGGAAAGTCTTCATTCCGCTCACCACCCTGTGTTTGGATACCTGTTCTTATTGCACGTTTGCCAAACCCCCGGGTGCGGGAGGGGAGTACCTCGAGCCCGAAGACGTGCTCGCCATTGCGAAAGCAGGAGAGCGATTCGGGTGTACGGAAGCGCTTTTGACGCTCGGAGACCGCCCCGAAGATCGATGGCAACAAGCTCGTGAGTTCTTGGAACGTCATGGCTGCGGCTCCACAATCGAATACGTGCAGAAGATGTCGGAGCTCATCGTCGCCGAGACATCGCTCTTTCCGCATGCCAATCCGGGTTTGATGAACGATCAAACGTTGCGGTCCTTGCGATCGTCGAATGTATCGGCCGGAATGATGCTCGAAAACATATCTCCACGCCTCATGGAGCCAGGTATGCCGCATCACAATTGTCCTGACAAAGAACCGACGGCGAGGGTTGCGACCATCGAGGCCGCAGGGCGACAGAAGGTGCCGTTCACGACCGGCGTCCTCGTTGGTATCGGAGAAACGACCGAGGAGCTGGTCGACAGCCTCTTTGCCATCAAAGATCTTCAGGTCGGCCAGATTCAGGAAGTCATCGTTCAAAACTTTCGTGCGAAGGCCGACACCCGCATGCGCAGGGAGCCTGAGCCCACCCCGGACTACGTTCGGCGTGTTGTCGCCGTGGCCAGGTGGATCCTCGGCCCTGAGGTGAATTTGCAGGTACCGCCAAACCTCTCGGAACACTACGAAATCCTTCTCGATTCCGGCATAAACGATTGGGGTGGTGTCTCTCCCATCACGATCGATTGGGTCAATCCCGAACAGCCCTGGCCTCATCTCGATCGCCTCCGTGAAAAGACGGAGGCTTCGGGATTCGAGCTCGTCGCCCGGTTGCCCGCGTACCCCGAGTTTTTGACCCCGGAGTGGCTTTCACCCCCAATGCTCGAGCGTGCTCTCCGCAGTTCAGATGACAATGGCTACGCTCTCATCTCGATACCAGCATGATCACCTTTCTCCGTCTCCGCCCCGCCGACCGCATCAGCGACCTCGGCGCCGCGACCCGCAGGCGTGAAGGGACGACGGTTGTCGAACTCCCGAACGCCGACTCGGTTGCTCAAGCGCTGGCCGGGGGAATCCTGCCAGTTGTAGCTGATCCAACCGGCACCGCTCCCGGCTACGTGGTCCATCCGAAAGCAGCTCTCGGGTTGGCGTCCGACGGCGTGGCGGGTTGGCGGATAACCATCGTCCACGATGATTCGGCTGGAGAAACTGTGCTTGATGCTCTTGCGAGAAGCGAGGCCGCGTTTCTGCGAGCGGGTCGGTCGAGTGTCGCAGCCGCGGCACGGCTCTGTGCGATGCCGGGTATCGATGCCAGTGTCTCGGTGTATGTCAACGATGTCGATGAGGCAGTTGAAGCAGTTGCGGGCGGCGCATCCGACCTTCTCCTGAGAGACTGGGACACAGAACGCCTGGGTGCGCTCAGGGTGGCACTTGGTGGAAATCTCGTCGAACGAACCGCGTTCCCTATCGGCGTCAGCTACGACTCGATCGTCGCCGAGCTCGAAACGGATGCGGCTGCCGTGTTTCTCCATCTGACGGACGCCTCCGGTGCGGCCCGGCCGAGATACGATTGGGCGCCTGGGAAACCCGCAGCACCGTCGGTCCCCGAACGCCGCATCTCGATGGAGTGGGCGGACGAACGGTGGCTGACCGGGGCGGCTGAGGATGGTTACGACGCAGCGACGCCGGCGATCCGTTCGATCCTCCAACAGTCGATGGAGGGTAATCGTCCAGACGTTGATCAGCTTGAGCTGCTGCTGAGAGCACGTGGTGACGATGTCGATGCCATCGCTCACGTTGCCGATCAGCTTCGCCAACGGACGAACGGCGACAAAGTCTCATACGTCGTCAATCGAAACATCAACTACACAAACCAGTGTTACTTCAAGTGTGGGTTCTGCGCCTTCTCCAAAGGCCCTAAATCTCTCAACTTGCGGGGGGACCCCTACCTTCTCGATCTCGAAGAAATCGTCAAACGGAGTCGGGAGGCGTGGGACAAGGGAGCTACCGAGGTAACGCTGCAGGGGGGTATTCATCCTGGTTTCACCGGTGAGTTCTATCTCGATGTCGTCAGGTCGATCAAGGCCGAGATTCCAGGCATGCACATCCATGGTTTCACACCCCTCGAGGTATGGCAGGGCGCTGAGACCCTTGGCATGGGTATCGAACCATTTCTGACCCAGCTCAAGGAGGCCGGGCTCAACACCCTGCCCGGGACCGCAGCCGAAATTCTCGACGACGCCGTCCGCAAAACTCTTTGTCCAGACAAGATTCGAACTTCGCAGTGGGCCTTCGTGATGGAAACTGCCCACATGCTCGGGATCAGGGCCACCTCGACGATCATGTTCGGTCACATGGATCATCCGCGCAGTTGGGCCAATCACTTCGAGGTCATTCGTGTGATTCAGACCAGAACGGGCGGTTTCACCGAGATGGTGCCGCTTCCCTTCGTCCACATGGGCGCCCCCATCTTCCTTCGAGGTAGAGCGCGGATGGGCCCGACGTGGGACGAGGTGGTGCTGATCCACGCCGTAGCGCGTATTGCTTTCGATGGGCTCATCGACAACATCCAGGCTTCGTGGGTCAAGCTCGGGATCGGGGGCGCCCAGCGACTGTTGTCGGCAGGGTGCAACGATCTCGGCGGTACGTTGATGAACGAAAACATCTCGCGGGCGGCGGGTGCCAGCCACGGCGAGGAGATGACCCCCGACGAGTTGGCAGGCGCCATCACTCAGATCGGCCGCATACCCGTGCTTCGCAACACGCTGTATGAGCCGATTGCCGTCAGCTGACGACTCTCAGATCGCGGTTGGGATCGGGGGAAGCCCCAATCCGCGACGAATGAATGCGAGCGAGGTCTGTTTTACTGTCTCGAATTCGAAGCCGTCTTCCTCGGCGTGCTGCAAGATGTCGCCGGCATCCCTTAGCGCAAAGGTCACAACCCTGGCCAGCACCGTCGCGTCTTCGCCTGGCATCCCGCGTTCGATGAGCGAGACGAATTTCATCGTGAGCGGTGCGACGGTTCGCCACAAACGTTCCTGATATTCCCTGGAGAGATAACGGCTCTCCCATGTGATGACCCGGGTGAGTTCGAGATTCGCGGCCATGAAGTCGATCGTCATGCCACACAGATTGCATATGTCCTGGACGGGCATCTCTGACGTCTCGAGTTCTTCGACCGCCTGCATCAACGGCAGGAGGCGGCTCTCTGCCACACCGAGCAGCAAGTCGTCCTTCGACGGGAAGTACTCGTAAATGGTCGAGCGGCCAACGCCGGCCATGTCGGCCACGTCTGTCATATTCGACGTCAGGAATCCTTCGGTAGAGAACAACTTTTCTGCCGCCTGCAGAATGGCCGATCGATTCAAGAGTTTGTGGGCGTAGAGGTTCTCGGCGCGTATACGTGGCATGCGTACCTTTCAGAGACTTTTGATGATCGTTCAAGCAATCCACCGGAGCGCGTTCGTGCGAGGGAACGATCCGGATTCGGCGATCACGTTACAGCATTGAGGGTCGGGAAGCGAAGAATCTCGAGTGCCAGCTCAAATAGGGACAGTTAGCGAGCATCGGGCGGGCGCAGCGTTACGGCCGTCCCGGTTGCGGTCACCAGTACGACATCGCCGAGCGTTGTGTAGCCCACGGTGACGCCCACAATCGCGTGGGCTCCCCGGGCTACCGCTGCCTCGACCATTGCCTGATGAGCTGCCACCCGATCCTGATGCACCCTTTGTTCGAGTGTCCGTCGTCCGCCCCGCTCGACAAGCAGCTCGCCAATCGATCTGACATCGAGGTTGAGCGCGGCTTCGCCGGTGACTACACCCAAGGTGGTTTCGATCTCCCAGTTGGGGACGTCGCCGGTGGTCGTCACGATCGGTCGCCAAACCGTGCGGCCCGATTCGTCAACGACCCAACCTTGCACGGTCGAAGACCAGGCCGTTCCGAAATCTCTGATCGTCAGCTCGAATCCGTCTACCCGGCGATCCTCTACTGGCTCGGTAGGGGTGAGAGCCTCCGGTTGATCGAGATTCACCGGCGACGGCTCGGTGCGAAGATTCACAGCCTGGACTTCTTCGATCGATTCGTCGATATCCGGAATGACGTGGCGGCCCCGCCGCGCTGCTCGCAGGGCTTGTCTGATTGGGCTGGGTGCGTCTTCCTTCCCCTCGCTACGTGCCTGGTTCGACGACTGAGGAGGTGGCTGAGACTCATCCGACCCATCTACGGCTTTGCCCGCGTGGCTGACTGCGGGGCTACCTCCGCGTGTGCCAGGATCGCGCCGATCTATGCCACCAGTGCCACCACTCGCAGCGGGCGAACGCCGCCTGTGGCTCTCGGTCCCCACGCATACTCCTCGGTCCAGCGCCTTCGGGGCCAATATACCCTGACAGGGTGCAGTTCAATATCATCACGCTTTTTCCTGAGTTCTTCTCCTCGCCGTTGCGCACCAGCCTGATGGCCAACGCAATTTCGAATGAAACGATCGACGTCAACCTGATCGATCTGCGGCACTATGGCGTTGGTAAACATCGTCAGGTCGATGATGCGCCATTCGGAGGCGGACCCGGCATGGTCTTGATGGTGGGTCCTATTGCCGATGCCCTTGCCGACCTTCACCGGTCGCGTCGCATCTTGCTGACGCCGGCCGGCGACCGTTTGACCCAGGCTCACGTGAGGCGCTGGTCGGGAATCGAATCGATAACGCTGATTTGTGGGCGGTACGAGGGTGTAGACCATCGTGTCGCCGAGCATTTGGTGGACGAAGAAATCTCGCTCGGTGATGTGGTGCTCATGGGAGGCGAGGTGGCAGCTCTCGCAATCGTCGAAGGCGTCGCCCGTCTCCTTCCCGGTTCGCTTGGAAATCCAGAGTCTCCGGTGTCGGAATCCTTCACAGACGGCCTGCTCGAAGAACCGCAGTACACCCGTCCCGCTCGTTATCTCGACTGGGAGGTGCCCGCGATATTGCTGTCGGGTGACCATGAAGCCATCGACGCCTGGCGCCAGGCTCAAAGACAGGAACGCACGAAACAACGTCGTCCTGACCTCTGGAAAAACCTCGGCGGACCCGAAGATACCCGGGCGTAGAGAATGTGTCCCGGCGGGAGGCGGCCACTGAAGGCGAAGTGGCCACTGCAGGTGATGCCAAGCACTGAGGACCAGGAGCTGGGCTGTATGCGCAAAGCCGGGTATCGCACTCCTACGAGCGGTTGCTCTTTCCCCTCCTGACAGCAATTCCTGCTCGCCACATGGCCGCGTCCAGGGTATGCTGTGGCCGCTCACCGTCTTGAGGCAACCCGATGAACAAGCTCGATAACGTCGAATCGCGATTTCTACGCGACGATCTCCCCGACATCAACCCGGGCGACACCGTGAAGGTGAACGTTCGCGTTGTGGAAGCAGGGCGCGAGCGCGTCCAGGCATTCGAGGGTGTTGTGATAGCTCGCGACGGGGGTGGTCTCAGCGAAACCATCACGGTTCGGAAGGTTGCTTTCGGCGTAGGCGTTGAGCGGATTTTCCCACTCCACGCTCCAATCATCGCCAGTATTGAGGTCGTTCGGCGGGGTGCGGTGCGGCGAGCCAAGCTGTACTACCTTCGCGACAGGGTCGGTAAGGCAACGCGCATCAAAGAGAAGCGCTGAGCGAATCGTCGAGGCCTCACCTGATGAGGCCTTTTGGTGGGGCACTGGGATAGGCTTGGCGTCGATGTCGACTCCTTCTTCCAAACCGACAACCGGTCCTGATCCATTTGCCGCGTCTGCGCCGTCGACGTCGGACCGGTTGCCGAACGGCCGCGTTGGGGTGCCGGAGGTTCCGTCCGACGTGGCTTCCGACCTCGTCCGGTATCGGCTGGAGGGACAACCGGACGCGTTCGATTTCGCTCCTCGCCCACAACCTCAGGATGCCGCCGGGGGTGGCGCAGAGGAACCGGCCGCGGAAGAAGAGAAGAAAAAGCTTCCGCTTTGGCAGGAGCTGCCAATTCTCCTCGTCGTCGCACTCGTGGTCGCAATCGTCGTCAAGACCTTCCTCTTTCAGAGCTACTTCATTCCGAGCGAGTCGATGCGCAACACGCTCGAGATCAATGACAGGGTGGCTGTGAACAAGCTGTCATACGTTTTCGGAGAGATCGAGCGTTCTCAGATCGTGGTGTTCGATACCGGTTCGAACGACGCCTCGGAGCCCATATTCGACGCCGTTGTGAGGCTCATCGCCGAGTCGATTGGTCTTTCGAGCCCCGACTCGGTGGTGATCAAACGCGTGATCGGTCTCCCGGGTGAGACCATCGAGATCATCGACAACCAGCTGTACATCGATGGGGTCCCGCTCGACGAGCCCTACCTGGGGCCAGAGTCACGCATGGCCAATTTCGGGCCTGTAACGGTCGAAGCGGGCACGTATTTCTTGATGGGCGATAATCGGGCCCGTAGCTCGGACAGCCGCCGGATCGGCGCAGTGTCCGAAAAAGACATCATCGGGCGTGCCTTCGTGCGCATGTGGCCGCTGAGTAGATGGTCGGGTCTATAAGAGATCCCTGGACACGGTACAAATACCTGCCAGACTATTTGGAGCTAACGACTCACTGACGGGCGACCACTTCGATGAGCATGAACGAAGAAGACCTGGAGCGATATGAGAGCCAGGTCGAACTGCAGATCTACAAGGAGTACCGCGATGTGCTCCCTATGTTTCGATATGTGGTCGAAACCGAACGGCGTTTCTACCTCGCCAACAAGGTGAGTCTGCAGACCAGATCCTCGGATGGAACCACGTATTTCGAGCTCGATCTGGAGGACGCCTGGGTGTGGGACATGTACCGGCCTGCCCGCTTTCTGCAGAATGTGCGGGTGCTGAGCTTCCGGGATGTGAACATCGAGGAGTTGGAGCCGGGCACCCCGCTCTAGGTGTCAGCAACAAATCGCACCCGCCTCGCACGGTTCGGCGAGGATCAAGCTCTGCTCTTTCTATGCCGGCGAGGAGCCCGGCTCGTCGACCGCAATCGCCGGGTCGGTCGCGATGAACTCGATCTGATCGTGAGGTGGCCCGATCGCTCCTGGACCGTGGCAGAAGTGAAAACCAGAATCAACGCCGAGCCGATCGAGGCCTTTGACGATCTCAAGGCCGCCAAGGTCAAACGCGCTGCTGCCAACCTCAAACCTCCCGTTGCACGCATTGATTTCCTCGGCGTGCGAGTGATGGAGGACGGTATCGAGATTCACTGGGTTCCGCGGATTGTCTGACGTTGGATGGGTACGGTCGGAGCACGGCTGATATCTGTCTGATGGTGGAATGTCAGAAGGACTCGACGACGTCCTTCCCCATCTGCGGTAGCCGGAGCTTCTGACAAATCAGAACGAGCGCTCGTCAGCCCGCAATCGTCCCCTCTCGGCTCTTATACCAACATCCCTTGTGCCAATGCCGTCGCTCATCCGGACGGCCGGGGGGAACTACGACGAGATGGCCCACACCCGCTTCGATAGACCCGGAACACCATGGACATGTGTACCGCTTGGTGGCCTGGTAGGGCTGGATCGCAAACACGCTCGATCCGGTTGGGGTCAGGCCATCAGCGCCCATATGACCACCGCCACCGTCACACCGACTGCCACGACCACCATGGCGATATCAGCCGGTTTGCGTTCGGTCGGTCGAAATGGATTGAATCCCATTTCGTGATGCTAAGGCGGTCCCCGTTGTTGATGAATCGAATAGGCGCACGACCGCCCACGGCGACTCGCGATGCGACACTTGGTAGCCTCGTCGCATGGTGCCTACTGACGAACTACTGACCGAAGACCGCGGACCCGTACGCTGGATCACCCTCAATCGACCGGATCGTCTGAACGCGATTCCGCCCCACGGTTGGGACGAATTCCGAGAGGCGATTGAAGCGTTCGAAGCATCTGACCAGCACGTGATGGTCCTCACCGGGGCAGGACGAGGATTCTGTGCGGGCGCCGACCTGACTCCCGGCGATATCAGCCACCTCGTGGAGGGCGGGGGAGTCGAAACGATGAAGACCGTTGGGCGCGCTGCTCAAGCGTTGCATGATGTTTCAAAGCCAACGATTGCTGCAGTGAACGGCGTGGCGGCAGGTGCCGGGATGAACATGGCCCTGGGCTGCGACATCGTTTTGGGGTCTCCGGATGCCCGATTTACAGAAGTGTTCGTGCGCCGGGGCCTCACCGTCGATTTCGGGGGCTCGTTCTACCTACCCCGGCACGTTGGTCTTCAACGCGCGAAGGAACTGTCGATGACGGGCCGGGTCGTGGATGCCCAGGAGGCGCTGCGGATCGGACTTTTGCTCGAGATCGTTGAGGATCTTCCGGCCCGTGCGCAGGAACTCGCAGAATCAATTGCCGCAAACGCCCCGCTTGGTTTGGCGTCTGTCAAGGCGAATATGAATGCGTCGTTTCAGCGCACTCTGGCCGAGGCCCACGAAGCCGAGGGTGCGGCTCAAGTCGCATGCTTCGGATCCTCTGACATGGCCGAAGGGGTTGCGGCGTTCATCGAGAAGCGACCACCCAGGTTCACGGGCACCTGAGGGAGTTGCGCGTCCCTTCGCGCGTATTGTCACACGAAGCTCGTTGGTCGACGCGTCATTAAGGCCGCCAGACCCATCAATGAGTACGCACGATCCCAATACACTGATTCCGGCAGCTGCCACGCTGCCTGATGGGCACATTGATTTGGAAAAAGGGAACTTCATGGAGCGCCGTTCGCTGACGGCCGTTGAAGCAGCACGGTTCAAGCTCCGCATGTGGGGCCGGCGCACCGGGGCGTTCAACGATCGGGGACCTACGTCCTATTCGGTAGTCGTTGCGGCAGTAGCCCTTGTGCTCGCGCTTTCATCGTCGTCTGCGGCTACGGCGACGAACCATTTCGACGTCTACGACACGGCGTGGGATTTGCCCGTCTACTCAATCGATAGCGAGCTCGACGCATACATGCAGCACCTCTCTGGTGCCGGGTTCACCGGGGTCTGGGTTTCCATCGCTCCGATCTCCGGGCAGTTGCTCAACGAGCCGAACAATCACGGCCAATCGCTGAGAAGCTTTAGCAATCCCAATAGCGCCTATTTCGATCACATCGATCACATTCTCGCGGCAGCCAACAATCACAACATCAAGGTCGGGCTGGTGGTCGGCTGGGCACAGAAATACGTCGGCAATTCGGGCGCATATCACAACGGTGGTTCCGCCCCGCTCACCACATCAAACGCTCGCTCCTATGGGTCATTTCTGGCGAATCGGTACGCGAACAATCCGGCTGTTGGGATGTGGGTTTTCGGTGGCGACTATTTCCCGATTCCTGCTGGGTCCGCGAGTGACGAACTGAACAACGTCGGCGTGTGGCAGGAGCTCAAGGCGGGGCTCGTGGCAGGAGGAGCCGGCCAGACCACGGCCTATCACGGCCATCACTATGTCCAGGGGATCTGGAACCAGGGCTTCTTCGACGTCGCTGCCCCGCTGACAGGACACTGCTCACCGGCTGCCGAAGCTCGGCAGGAACTGGCAGGTGTTCTCGCGCAAACGAGCAAACCCGTCATTGCCGGCGAGATGCGGTATGAGGACTTCCTCGCACACTGGTGTCCTGGAGGTGAGAGGACGGCGGGACCACAAGATGTGCTCGATGATGTGACCGTCGCGGTGGAGGTTGGAACGGACGGTCTGGTCTATGGTCACGATGATCGATGGGACTGGGCGGCAGACGGAGGGCAGCGTCCCACCTCTTCTCTTGGTTCTGGCGGAGAGGTTCTCATGATGGGCTACCTGGGTTACGGCTCCGGCGGGCCACCCCCAACCGCGAGGGCCGACAGCGCGAATGTTGCCGAAGGTAACACCGTTTCGATCCCCGTAATGGACAACGACACGTACGGCAGCAGCCCGTCGTTGTCTGTTTCTCAGTTCCCTGCACGAGGCACGATCGCCATCAACGGGTCCACAATTGCCTACACCCACGACGGGTCAGAGACAACATCCGACTCGTTCCAATACAGACTCCAGGACGGAAACGGCGGATCCGTGGCGACTGTGAGTATCTCGGTCTCGCCTCGCAACGATCCCCCTGATGCGAGGGATGACTTCGTCACGGTGGCCGAGGGTGCGACAGCATGGATCGATGTTTTGCAAAACGACGTAGACCCCGACAGCGCTCTGTCCCTTCCGACCATCGTGAGCCAGCCGGTCTTCGGGACGGCAACCGTATCGGGAACCACGATCGTGTATGTGCACGACGGATCGGAACCCGCTGCGGACTCGATCGTCTATTCGGTGTCCGATGGGGAGTTCGTTGACACCGCGACAGTGAACCTCACGATTTCCCAGACCAACGATCCGCCCTCGCTCCAGCTTCCCCAACAGCTGAGCATGCGGCGAGGCGAGCAGCTTCGCTTCACCGTCGGCGGATCTGATCCCGAAGGCGACGGATTGACGATCGCAGTCGATCGCCCCGAATCAGGCCACGCGTATACCGAAAGCCTGGACGTTGTATTCGTGCCGGATCCGGAGTTCTCCGGGTACCAGACGCTGACGGTGCGACTGTCGGACGGCGAGTATGAGGTTCCCGGGGAAGTTCCGGTGCATGTTCGTCATGGCGGCGTAGCCGGCGTCGTTCTCTTTGACCCGGCTTCTGGCTCCTGGCACATCCCGGGAGAGGATCCGTTCTACTACGGCAACCCGGGAGACATGCCATTGTTCGGAGACTGGGACAATGACGGTATCGACACCGTCGGCATGTTCCGCCCGAGCAACGGGTTCGTGTACCTGCGCAATTCGAACGACTTCGGCGTGGCAGATATCGAGCTCTTCTACGGCATTGCGGGTGACATCCCACTCGTCGGTGACTGGGATAACGACGGCTTCGACACGCTGGCTGTGTTTCGCGATAGCCGCATCTTTGTGAGCAATGAACTCGTGACCGGTCCTGCCGAGTTCGAGTTCTTCTTCGGCGAGCCAGGCGATCGCCCGTTTGCGGGTGACTTCAACGGCGATGGTTTCACCACGGTCGGCCTGTATCGGGAGCGAACGGGATTCGCCTACTTCCGTGACTCGTTGACGACAGGAGTGGCAGAGCAATCCTTCTATTACGGAGAACCCGCCGATCGCATTGTCGCAGGCGATTGGGATGGTGACGGCATCGAAACCGTTGGCGTATACCGTCCACGAGATGCCACGTTCTATCTCTCCAATGAGAATCGGACGGGTGAGGCCGACGTGACCATTGTGTTCGGTGACGGTTCCTGGATTCCGGTGGCCGGCACGACCCTCTAGATCGGCCGCGCCGCCCCGCATACCCTGCCCGTCATGGTTGCGACAATCCATTCGGTTGCCATGGTCGGTGTCAGGCCCGAGCCCATCCGTGTCGAAGTCGATGACGGCGGTGGCGAGAGGCGGATGATCATCCCGGTCGGGCTGCCTGACACCGCAGTTCGGGAAGCGCGGGAGCGGGTGCAGTCGGCGATCGCCAATACAGGATTTTTTCTGCCGAGCAGGCGATTCGTTGTCAACCTC
>JBFGAX010000042.1:0-24168 GCA_041567895.1 Acidimicrobiia bacterium | reverse complement strand
GTCCGATTCTCGTGGTGGCTCACCACCACACTGCATCGTTTTCCGGATCAGGGAGAGTTCGGCCAGAGGATCCAGGAGTCGGAGCTCGATTACCTTTCCACCTCGGATGCCTATATGGCCGCAGCGGCCGAACAGTACGCGGGTTTGCCGCTCTAGCGAGGGGAGGAGGAGAAATGAAGGTCGTTCTTGCCGGCGAAGGTGCCATTGCGCGCAAACACATGGCAGCTCTGGCGCGTATCGATGAGGTTGAAGTTGTGAGTGTCGCAGGCGGTGACGAAGCCAATACTGCCGATTTCGCAGCCGAGTTCGATATTCCGCATTGGACGCTCGAGCTGGATGAAGCCTTTCAACGTCCTGGTGTCGAGGCCGTGATCCTGACGACTCCGACTCCGTTACACGCATCGCAGGCAATTTCGGCTCTCGAGGCAGGCCTACACACCCTGGTTGAGATCCCGATGGCCGACAGTCTCGCCGACTCCGAAGCGCTGGTCGCTGCCCAGCAGAAGAGCGGGCTGGTTGCGATGGTCTGTCACACCCGCCGCTTCAATCCGAGCCATCAATGGATAAGGAATCAGATAGCCGCCGGACGGTTCTCGATCCAGCACTTTGTCGTTCAGTCGTTCTTTTTTCGGAGAGAGAACAAGAACGCTCTTGGACAACCACGCACGTGGACCGACCACCTTCTCTGGCATCACGCATGCCATACCGTCGACCTCTTCCAGTACCAAACCGGCGAACTACCCAGTCGAGTATGGGCCCAACAAGGGCCGCTGCATCCCGAGCTCGGGATCGCCATGGACATGACGGTTGGGTTAGGCATGCCGAGCGGGGCTATCTGCACGCTCGCGATGTCCTTCAATAACGAAGGGCTGCTCGGTTCGTGGTTTCGCTATATCGGCGACACCGGCACCTACATCGCTCGTTACGACGATCTCGAAAACGGGAGCGGCGAGGCCGTGGATCTCACGGGTGTCGCCCCTTCCATGGATGGCATCGAGTTGCAGGATGCAGAGTTCTTCAACGCCATCCGGGATGGCCGGGAGCCCAATGCCAGTGTGTCCCAGGCACTGGGCACCATGAAGACACTCGACAGACTCGAACAGACCTTGAATCCCGTCAGCTGAAGTCGTACAGCCGCTCCGGGTTGTCGACGAGAATCCGGTTGCGGTCCTCCTCGTCAGGGGCGTGGTCGGCCAGGAGGTCGATGAGGTCGCCGTCATCGGGCATGTGGCGAACATTTGGATGCGGCCAGTCTGTGCCCCAGAGTGTGCGATCTGGTGCGGCTTGGATCAGGGCCCGGGCGTAAGGAACTACATCGTCATACGGCGGCGTTCCATCGGCAGTGATACGCTCCGCCCCTGAAACCTTCACCCATGCCTTCTCGTCGGTCCGCAACATGTTCAGAAGGTACCGGAACGGCTCCTGTTCGAGGCCTGCCGTCGCATCGACCCGACCCATGGCATCGATGATGTACGGGACAGGCAGACGCTCGAACAAATCGGCGTTCGAAGAGAGATCCCTGGCATCGAAATGCAGTTCGATGTGCCAGCCGAGAGGAGCAATTCGTTCTACCTGTCGCCAGAAGAACGTCGGATCGGGAGCTCCGCCCAGGTGTTGCACGAAGTTGAAGCGGATGCCGCGAATGCCCGCTGTATGGAACGCTGCGAGGTCATCGTCGGTGTGCGAGTCATCGATGAGAGCGACGCCCGCGTATTTGCCTCCGCCGCGCTCGAGGGCGTCGATCATCGCCGAGTTGTCAGTCCCGTGACATGATGCTTGGACGAGGATGGCCCTCGTGAGCCCGAGTCGGTCCTGGTGTTTCTGGAATTCTGCGAACCCCGAGTCCGGTGGCGTGTATGTGCGGTCGGCGGCAAACGGGAATTGATTGGCCGGCCCAAAGACGTGACAATGGCCGTTGCAAGCATTGGCGGGTGGTGTGAACCGGGTCGGAGGATGGGGTTCTCGCACAGGTGGAGCGATTGTTCGTTCGAGTTCCATAGCGCTAATACCTGCGAGGGTAAACCAACCCATCCATGAGCTTGCGGGCCGTGCGAACGATACCGGAGCGCTCAACCGATGGCTCTCCCGCTTCGTCGATGGTGATTGACACGAGCGCATCGAATGTGCCGGACGGATGCTCGAGCGTGACGACATCCGAGTCGCGTCCCTCACGCAGAACGCCGGAGGCAGGAGAGCCCGGCATGAGGGCTGCGGTGGCCACCGAGACCGCTCCCAGGACACCAATTGCCTGATGGCATCGATGCGGGATGAAGGTTCGGGTGCACAGGTCGCCATCATGCGCAGGGGGAGCGACCATCGTGAGTTTCGGGATCGTGGTCTTTGCCACGTCTCCGAGGTTCATCATGGGACCGGCTTCGAGCCTGATCTTTTCGAGTCTCTCGCGCAGCGACGTGTGAGATTCCAATTCATCACACGACTCGTATCCCGAGATGCCCAGATCGTCGGCCTGCATGACAACCACCGGCATGCCATTGTCTATCAACGTGGCCGGCACGCCTAGAACATCATCCACAACGTTGCCGGTTGGGAGCAGGGACCCGGTCGAACCTCCGGAGATCCCCTCGAACTCGATACGGATGGCTGCAGCCGTACCCGGAACCCCGGAGATTGCGGTTGTTCCGTCGTAGACCGGTTTTCCTTCCTTCACCTCGAACGTGGCCTTGGCGATGCCGTCCGTATTGAGCATATGAACCCGTACTCCTACGATTCCGTTCTCCGGACGCAGAAGGCTTCGCTCGACTGCAAACGGACCTATTCCGGCCAGGAGATTGCCGCAGTTCTGCCGGTCCGTGACGAACGCCTCGCGAACTCCAAGCTGCAGGAACAGGTAATCCACGTCGGCCGAACCGTGGGTGCATGGTTCAACGATGGCCACCTTTGAGGTGAGGGGGTGGGCTCCGCCCATGCCATCTATCTGACGGGCATCCGGTGTACCCATGACCTGCATCAAGATCTCGTCGCGTTCAGCGCCGGACGGCAAATCGTCGGCGAGGAAGAAGAGACCCTTGGAGGAGCCCCCGCGCATGACCATGGCCGGTATTCCGTTGCTGCTGTTCACAGGTCTATTGTGCCACCCGGATTCGTCAACTGATCACATACGCGGTGAAGCGGGCGGTGATGAGCGCCCCACCCGCGAGTTCTGATCGTTGTTGAACCTCGCGTGCGGGGCGCGAGGCTTCAACAGGAAAGTGCTCGAGCCATAGCGGACCAATGAGGCCCCGGTCGTCCAGATCGACCATCGCAAAGGTCACTTCGGCGACGTCCGACCAGCTTGCGCCTGCCTGGTCGAGGATCGAGCCGATGTGTGTGAAGACATGTGAAATCTGGCCCTCCGTTGACGCCGGGAGTTCCTGGGTATCGGGGTCGACGCCGACAATGACGCTCGAAATAAGAAGTGGGCCGATCAAGGTCGCAGCCGGAATCGGGCTGCGATGCTTGAGGCCTTCGATATTGATGGATTGACGCGACCGCGAACCGGGTCCTGAAAGAGGTTGGGTTTGTTGTTCTTCCCCTTGTTGTGTCCCGGACAGCCTGTCGATCACGGTTCGGCGAATCCCGGACAACTCTGCGCCGGACTGTATGAGCACCCGGGCCGCTACTCCTTCCCCTTCGCGTAGCAATCCGAGGAGGATGTGTTCGCTGCCGATGTGCTTATGACGTAGCTCCTGTGCCTCGAGCAAGGAGAGTTCAAAGACCCGTTTAAGCCGGGGGGTAAAAGGTATGTGGCCAGAAGGTGACTGCCCACCTCCGCCGATTGCTTCGGCCACCCGGTCGCGCGTTGGTTCCAATTCGATACCTGCGGTCTGAAGAGCACCGGTCGCTACACCTTCGCCCGCCCTCAGCAGGCCCAACAGAATGTGTTCCGTGCCGATGTGATCGTGACCCAGCAACCGGGACTCCTCCTGGGCGATCACGACGGCCCTCCGCGCTGGTTCCGTGAATCGTTCAAACATACGCCGTGTCCCCTCGTCTACTTCGATGCATCTTGTAGTTCTTTGGCCAAGGGTGGGAGCAAGGCTGCCAGGTAGGGGCCTCTCATGGAAAAGATGATGACGTCCACGCCAACCTCGGCGAATCGCATTGCCTCGTCAGCCAGCTCGGCCGGATCGTCATCGATTGCCCACCGGAGGTGGACTGAGCGCCGGATCTCGTCTGGATCACGCTGTACAACCGCGCAGTGTTGCAGAAGCACATCATTCAGGCGCAACCAGTCGGCAGGTGTTGGCTGAAACATCGCGTCCCAATAGTCGGCGAAGCGGGCGACGGTGCGCAATGTTCGCTTTTCGCCTTTACCGCCGATCACGATCGGGGGAGCAGGTTGCTGGATCGATTTGGGTTCACAACGAGCATCGGTGAGTTGATAGAACGCCCCTTCGAACGTCGTTGTTTCGCGAGTCAGGAGGCTGACGATGACTTCGACGCCTTCGTCGAAACGGTCCATCCGTTCTTTCATCGATCCGAGCGGTATGCCGTAAGCGTACGATTCGGGTTCGAACCAGCCGGCCCCCAACCCCAGGTTGAAACGTCCTTCAGAGATGACGTCGAGCGCTACCGCCATGTTGGCGGTCACTGCGGGGTGTCGATAGTGCATTCCCGTGACCATGGAACCTACGCGGATCCGGTTGGTGGCCTGAGCCAATGCGGCGATCGTGGTCCAACCCTCGAGGCATGGACCGTCGGCCGGAGGGGTCAGGGGATAGAAATGATCAAAGTTCCACGCTTCAGCGAATACATCAAGGTCATCGGCCGTGCGCCAGACATCGAGCAGATCAGACCAGCTGGCGTGCTGCGGTGGCGTCTTGACGGCAAAGTCTGGCATCGAGGCCTTCGTTGTCTAGATCACATGATGATACGGACGTTCGGGATGCGTGATTGCGGGCGACCCCGTCTTGACTCCGACGTCGTTGATGCCGCTGACGCGCTTAGGTGCGGCTCACCGTGCCATGCCGGTCGGTTGATGTTTCCTCAGAAGACCCCCTCAGGAATAATCTGATCAACCAATTGAGACGACGGCGAGCCGCACCTAAAACGAATTGAATTGCGTCTATCGGTCCCAGTACGGCGAAAGGCCGTAGTGGCTGTAAATGTCTGATCCCCACGTGCGATCCGAGAAGTCCGGCCAGTTGTCCTGGTCGAAACCGGGGGCATTTTTCAGGGTCTCTTTGTCAACGTTAACGATGAACGCATGCGACTCTGTATCCAGGGTCAAGGCCCCATAGGGAACGGCAAAGAGCTTGTTGCCGATCCCGAGAAACCCGCCCATGTCGAGCACCGCATAGGCCACCTGGCCCGTCTCGACGTCGATCATGAGATCCTTTACGTCCCCCAGATCGTCCCCATCGAGGTTGCGGACATCGTTTCCAACGAGTGACGAAGCGCTCAGTGTTGTGCGATTCATGTTGTAGTGAGTCCTTTCGAAATTGTCTGTTTGTGTTGACGTGATGGTTGCGTCTGTGTCGGGTCTGTTAGAAGACCAGAATCAGGATCAGGATGATCAGAATGAGTGTTCCGACTCCGATGTACATGATTCCTCCTCTCGGGTGCTTGATGTTTGACTGTTGAAATTGACAGTTGTTACCGGCTGTTGACGAGGTCCCCCATCCTGGAGCCGGTTGCGGTCTCCTGGACCAATGCGGCGTCTGCCTTGTGGTGGAACTGCTCTCCGAGCAATCCGCCGATGTAACCGCCGAGCAGACTCGCCACAATTCCTGCGGCGCCGGCTGCCACGGCCTTGAGCGTTACATCATCTGCGCCAAACTGGGAGAACCAGTCGGGCAACCCGGCAACTGCAAAGGCGTTGTAATTGGCCCCGGCGAATTTGCCCAGCGCTCCGAAGACGGCGACGAGTAGCACGAACAAAAGTGCGGCGCCGGCTCCGTTTATCGCCCCGTCGTAGCGAGCAGAACGGCCTGCGGCCACGCCACCCACAAGGAACGAAACAAAGAGCACAGCCAGTGCAACCAATGCGCCGACTACCTCGATCTCGGTGAGATTGCCGTCGACGTCGATGGCGCTCAATTGGTACGAGATCGAAGCATCACCCGCGGCGATGAGCGCTCCTAGCAGCACCAGCACACCAAGTGCTGTGAACATGCCAAGAACGGAAGCTATGAGGTCTCCACCGCCAAAGCGGTCGACCACGCTTCTCATATCGGCTTCGGTGCCTCGTATTGTCGATTCAGTGGTCATGTGTTACCTCCTCTCATGACACCATCCTTTACCCACTCGAGAACCGTCTCAAACTTGCCGGGGTAGTCAACGCCATGTCGGAGTGCGTAACGTGGAGCCATGGACGAAAAAGCGCCGAATGGCTGGGTCGATGTGACCTCGGGCACCACTGATGCCGATGAGCTCACGCCGATCGCGATCAGCGACCTGGATCTCCTCATCGTGCGAGTCGATGATCAATGGTTGGCATTTGAAGATCGGTGCAGCCACGCCGGATGCGCGTTCAGTCAGGATGGAGAGCTAGACGGCACGACGGCGATCTGCTACTGCCACGGTTCGGAGTTCGACATCACGACAGGCGAGGTGACGCGCCCACCGGCGATTAAACCCATTCGTACGTTCCGGGTGCGAGTGTCGGAGGAAGCAATCGAAGTCGAGGTCTCTGTGAACGCTGTGAGCCCAGAGCCGGATTCTGAGTGACTACCGGGCGGATCGAGAAGCGAGTGGGCTCAGTTTCCACCGTCCGTAGACCAAAAACGAAAGCACCGCTGCGATGACCAGATTCAGCACGATCTGCTGAGTTTCGCCCCTCGTCAAATGCCACACCGCTGCGCCCAACATGACCAATCCAAGACCAAGAGCGGCGAGCACGGTCAGATCGGGACCGATGCCGGTCAGCCCCGGAAGGATCAGCCCGAGACCTCCCAGGATCTCGGCGGTTCCAGACACGAGGTGTAGCGTGTCGTTCAGCTCGTACATCCAGCTCATCTGGGCAGGCAGTCCATCAGGCACGATGAAGTGGGTGATGCCGACCACGATGAAGTAGAGCCCGAACAGAATCTGAATGACCCAGAGGGTCCTGTTGAGTCCCTTCATCACCGGACCCCTTCATGCTTACCGAATAGACATTAACTGGAACCCCGCCCGGTGGCTGCTCAGGTCGAGTGCGAACCCCCCAGCTCATGCGGCAGAAGGCCACTCCTAAGGTGCAGCCCAAGATCATGATGAATGTGAATGTGACCGCTGAAGGGAGCAGAGTTTGGGCCTTGGCCGGATAGGTGTATGGAGTGGTCGGCTGCAGCGTCGCCCTACAGCGCAGGCTCGGGAACTCGTGAACGAGTGGGAGGAGCTCGGATACGGTGCGGTGTGGGTCCCCGAGTCACCCGGGGGAAAGGACGTCCTCACGTTCTCGGCTGTGTTGCTGGCGGCATCATCGACCATTCCGATCGCGACCGGTATCGCAATCATCTGGGCTCGCGACCCGGTCGCGATGATGAACGCTTCCCGAACCCTGGCCGACGCCTTTGACGAGAGGTTTCTCCTTGGTATCGGTATCAGCCACGAGAGCACGGCCGTGCTGCGCGGTCACCAATATTCAAAGCCCCTGTCGGCGATGAGGGCCTACCTGAACGCGATGAAAGCTGCTCCCTACGATGGCCATTCCCCGGCAACCGAGCCGAAGACCGTTGTTGCTGCCCTCGGCCCCAGAATGATCGGCGTCGCAGCGGAACTGGCCGATGGCATTCATCCGTTCCTGTCGACTCCGGACCACACCGGCCGGGCACGAGCGATCCTGGGCCCCGACAAGCTGATCGCGGTCGAACAGGGCATTGTCCTGGCAAAGGACCGCGAAGCGGCACGTCAGGCAGCCCGGACGAATCTCGAGCGGTTCCTGAGGTGGCCCAATTATCGCAATCATTTCCTGCGGATGGGTTTCGATGATTCGGACCTGGCCAACGGTGGTAGCCATGGGCTGGTCGACGCCGTGTACGCATGGGGTGGCGTCGCTGAGATCAAATCTCGTATCGACGAGCATTTGGATGCCGGAGCTGATCACGTCTGCCTCCAGGTCGTTTCCGGCGGACTGGATGAAGACGCCGCACTCCGAGAGCTGGCGCCGGTACTACTCGGATGACCTCGCTGCTGCGATGGCTCGCCCGGCCAGGTAGCCGAGACCAAGAGCACTCAGCAGTCCATTACCAGACATGTAACCATCTGCGCCATGCCCGGAGATGCCGGCGGCTGCTCCACCCGCCGCGTAGAGACCCCGTATCGGTTCGCCGTCTCGGAGCACCGCTGCATGCCCATCGACCCGCAGCCCTCCCTGTGTGTGAAACAAAGCACCGGTGACCTTGACGAATGCATAGGGCGGCTCGAGGACATGGGGCCACAGAGTGCGGCCGAACGGATCGTCTGCTTCCTTCCGGCCGTAGGACGCGGCCTCGTTGATTGTCGACTCCATCGTCGCGGGCGGCACTCCGATGGCGTCGGCGAGGCCTGCCACGTCGTCGGCCCACTTGACGCCTTTGGCTTGGAGCAGATCCTGATAGTCGGCGAACGGAGTCGCCTTCTCGTGGATGGTTTCGTCGAAAATCACCCAGGCAATGCCGCCTGGCTGGCGCAGCACCGGAACTGCGTACTCCGAATAGCCCGTTGATTCGTCGCCGAAACGTTTACCGTTGGAGTTCACGAGGAACGCTCCGTTCATCACGGACGTCCATGTGAGGAGTACCCCGTGGGGTGTGGCCACCGAGGCATGACCCTGGTAGGAGTCGAGGAATCCGGTATCAGCGCCCACCCGCTCGCCGAGCATCAAGGCGTCACCCTTGCTGCCGTCACCGCCGAAATACAGGCCGTCGGCGATCTCCGGGATGTACTTGCGAACCAGGTCCGGGTTGGCGCCGTATCCGTTGGTTGCGAGAACCAGAGCTAGAGCAGCCAATTCTTCGGTCTGGCCATCGGGTCGCTCAGCTCGCACGTGGATCACGTCGCCTTCGGTGAAATCCAATACCCGCATCGGCGTGATCAGCGTGATCTCAGGGCGTGCTTCGGCGCCCGCCAGCAGATGGCGATGCAAGGTTCGTCCCGCCCGGTCATGCACACACAAATGTCGCAGTCGGCTGTGCCCGGGGAACCAAACGTCGGTAACGAGTTCGAGCGGTACCTGACAATCGTCTGCGAGCCATTCCCCCAGCTCCACCGAGACGTCGGCCAGGGCGCGGGCAACCGCCGGGTCGGCTTGGCCCTTGGTCTTGTTCATGGTGTCTTCGTAGAGAAGGTCGGCCGAATCGTCGATCCCGGCCTCTCGCTGCCACCGGCTCCCGGCCGATGGGATCATCGAGGTGCTCATCGATGTGTTGTTGCCGGTTCGAAACGTCTCGCTGGCCTCGAGCAACGCAACGCTCATACCGGTATCGGCGGACGACAATGCTGCCGCGAGGCCGGCAGCACCGGCGCCGGCAACAACAACGTCCACGTCTCGATCCACGGTCGCCACCCTATCCGTTAAGGTCACGGCATGCGCAAGGTTCTGGTGTTGGTTCCCTTTCCAATGACACCCGAACAGCTCGATCTTCGCCGGGCACAGGCGGACGCGGCCGATCTCCCACCCGACATACACCTCGACTATCGGCCTGTGAAGGCGGCACCTTCCTCGTACGTGTCGCACCACGACTACGTCCTGGCCGACATGTCGCTGCTCGAAGCCGGACTGGACGCCCAGGCCGACGGATACGGCGCGGTGTGTATCGACACGGTGAGCGATTCGGGCGTGGCCGCATTGAGATCGATGCTCGACATTCCGGTTGTCGCAGCGGGTCGCACCATGTTCCTCACCGCCCTCATGCTCGGTCGCCGGTTCGGAATCGTCACCATGTGGGAAAACTGGTTCGGTCTCTATGAGCGCACACTGAAGGATCTGCATCTGATGGACCGCCTGGCCGGAATGCGGGCGGCCGGCCTCAAACCGGACAACCGCAATCTGCTTGGCGGCAAAGAAGAGGAAGTGCTGCCGAAACTGTACGAAGCCTCGATGCAGTTGGTGGAGACCGACGGCGCCGACGTGATCTGCCTTGGTTCGACCACGATGCACGAGGCGCACGCTTATCTGGCCGAACGTCTCCCTGTCCCGGTGCTCAACGGCGGCCCACTCTCGTATCAAATCGCGGAGACAATGACCGCCCTCGGCCTAGCTCAGAGTCGACGGGCCTACCCCCGGCCGATGGTTGCCAAGCCGGACATGATCAAGGCAATGCTGCAGGCTGCTGCCGACGAACAGGCCGACCAGTGAGGCGCATCCTGGTGCTCGTCCCCTTTGCCCTGGACGAAGAGTCTCTTGCCAACCGGCGTCAACAGACCAGCGAGGTGGCTCTGCGGCCCGGGGTGACGTTTGATTACCGTCCCGTTGCAGCCGGACCCACGGCGTTCATGAGTCCCCACGACTGGGCACTTATGGATATCGCTCTCTTCGAGGCCGGCCTGACTGCTCAGGACGACGGATATGACGCGGTTGTGATCGACACAGTGAGCGATTCGGGGGCGGACGCCCTCCGTTCGGTGCTCGACATCCCCGTCTTGGCACCAGGTCGAGCATCGCTGCTGTTCGCCCTCGGCCTTGGACGGAAGTTCGGAATTCTCGCCCAATGGGAGCCGGCATTGCCCAGGTATCGGAAGGTCCTCGACGAATGGGGCCTACGCAATCACTGCGCCGGTGTTGATCACTTCGACACGCCCCCGGATTTCGCGGCGTTGCTCGGCGACAAGGCCGATGCGACACTCCCCAAGATGGAGGCGGCTTGCCATCGACTGGTCGAAGCAGGTGCCGACGTGATCTGCCTCGGATCAACCACCATGCACCAGGCCCACCACTATCTCTCGGAACGCCTGGATGTGCCCGTCGTCAACCCGGGGCCGCTTTCCTACAAGTTGATCGAATCGTTTCTGGCTCTGGGCATCAGTCACAGCCGCAAGGCTTATCCCAAACCGATGGTTGCGAAGCCGGCCATGATCCACGCCATGCTGTCAGCCGCCGCCCGGATCGAATCCGATCATGGATAGCGACTCCCCGATCGAAGCCGCGATCGGACTGGTGACCAGGTTTCTGCGCCTGGTCGAGGCGCGCGATTTGAAAGAAGCTTCGACATTCTTGGCTCCTGACGTGCGCATCACGTTTCCGGGTGGGCGGACATTCAATAATCTCGAGGAGCAGGTCGCCTCGTCGGTCGGGAGGTTCAGGAACGTGCGAAAAGTGTTCGACCAGTTCGACGTATCCGAATCAGAGGGATCTCTGATCGTCTATTGCTTCGGGACCCTCGAAGGTCAAGCGCTCGATGGCACGCCGTTTGGCGGCGTTCGCTTCATCGACCGTTTCGCTGTGCGGGCTGGTTTGATCACAGATCAGAAAGTATGGAACGACATGGGGGAGCTTCTCGGCTCACAGAGTTGAGTGACGATGACCTACTGGGCTGTCCAGCCGCCATCGATGACCAGCGTTTCGCCTGTTATGAAAGCCGCCTCATCTGACGCCAGGAAAACGACGGACGGGGCTATTTCCTCGGGTTGAGCTACACGCCCCAGGGGGACATTCCTTGCGAAATCCTCGACGGTCTCGCCCGAGGCTTCCATTCGGCGCAAGAGCCTGGGTGTCAATGTCGGGCCGGGGGCCAGCGCGTTGACCGTAATCGAGTGGGGCGCCCAATCGAGGGCGAGGCCACGCGTCAGATTGATGACGCCGCCTTTGGCGGCCACATAGGCCGCCGAGTTCTTCATACCAACCAGACCGAGTTGCGATGCAACATTGATGATCCGGCCACTGCGTCGGGGGATCATGATTGTCGCCGCCGCCTGGGAACAAACGAACACCCCTGTGAGGGTGGTGGCCAGTGTTTGATCCCACTCCTGCTCGGAGAGCTCGAGGGAGGATCCGAAGCTACTCCACGCCGCATTGTTCACCATGATGTCGACGCCTCCCCATGCTGATGCGATCTCTTCCAGGCTTTGCCGGACCTGCGTGGGGTCCGTGACATCCATGCCGAAGGATCGAGCGGATCCACCTGAAGCCGAGATTTCCTCCCTGACGGCTGCCGCGTCATCCCGGCGATCGGGCAGGTCGGTGACCGCCACGAGGGCACCGGCTTCGGCGAGTGCGGCGGCGATGGCCGCTCCAATGCCCTGAGCGGCGCCCGTGACCACTGCGATCTTCCCGTCGAGCCTGAACATGGCGCACACGATGCCACATCGGTCGGTCGGAGTCCACAGGCGGGCCAACCTCTGGTCGGCTACCGTCCGGCGTCAACCAGGAGGATCGGATGACAGACGAGCAGCGCGAATGGGCAGTGGTAGTCGGCGCAACGGGCGCCGTTGGATCTGGCATCGTCGCCCGTTTCGCCGCGTCAGGTTTGGGGGTTGTTGCAGTCGCCCGTACTGCCGAGCCGCTTGACGACCTGGCCGCCCGCCATGACCACGTGATCGCTTGCGTCGCCGATGTCACCACCAGCGAGGGCCTCGAAAGCATCCGAGCCGCGGTTCCGGGAATTGTGAGGACGGCGGTGAATTCGGCAGCCGCCCCGATGGGTGGCTCCATCCTCGATGTGACGTCCGATTCGATCCAGGCCGCCATCGATATCAAGGTCAATGGAACGCTCAACCTGGTCCGAGCCGTAGGTCAACGCCTCACCGCCGACTCGCGCGTAATCGCGATTGGCGGCAATCTCGGCCTCGACCCGATTCCAGAAGCTGCGACCGCCGGCATTGGAAACGCCGCCCTGAGTAACGCCATCCGTCAATTGAGCCGTGCTCTGGGTCCCCGGGGGATCACGTGCCACATCGTGGCCCCGGGCCCCATCTGGACAGAGCGCCTGCGGAGCCTGCTCCATGATGCGGCCAACTCCCGAGGTGTCCCCGAGAGCAAGGTCGTGAGCGAGTTTCGGCAGCGTTCTCCCATTGGTCACCTTGTGACCATTGACGAAGTGGTGTGGGCGGTGGAAACACTGCTGGCGCCCGAAGCCCGGGCGTTGGCGGGTGGGACCCTGCTGCTGGATGCTGGTCAGCGAACTGCGATTCCATGATGTTGGCGCCGATCCGGCCGGGAGCGTAAGGTAGCTATATCGCGATGCGGTCGGATGTCCACGATCCGGACAGAGCCATTTCGACCGGGTCCGAGCGGAATAGGAGTCAGGTGATGGCAACGGTAAAGGCATCACCCGAGGTGACCGAATACATCGCCGGCCTCGTCGGGCGGGCACGCGCTGCGCAAACCATTGCAGCCGGCTGGTCCCAGGCTCAGGTAGACGATGTGGTCGCGGCCATTGCCTGGGCCGGATATCAGCAGCCGAATGCCGAGGCGCTTGCCCGCCGAGCCACCGAAGACACCGGCATGGGCCGCGCCGACCATAAAACCGACAAAATCCGGCGCAAGACGCTGGGTACCCTCAACGATCTCCAGGGCGCCGTTTCGGTGGGTGTGGTCGCCGAAGACAAGGCGACAGGCATTACCGAGTACGCCAAGCCGGTTGGTGTGGTTGCCGCCCTCATCCCTTCCACCAATCCCGAGGCCACGCCGATCAACAAGACGATGATGGCGCTCAAGGGTGCCAACAGCATCATCCTGGCGCCGTCACCCGGTGGGGCCAACACCTGTGCACTGGCAGTGGAGTTCATGCACAAGGAACTGGCAAAAGTAGGAGCGCCGCTCGATCTGGTTCAGGTTCTACCGGAGCCGTCCAAAGAGGCATCGTTCGAGCTGATGCGGCAGTGCGACCTCTCGGTGGTGACCGGCTCGCAAAAGAACGTGCGTGCTGCCTACAGCAGCGGTAAGCCTGCGATCGGCGTCGGCGTCGGTAATGCGGTCGTGGTCATCGATGCTTCGGCCGACCTGTCGGATGCCGCAGCGAAGGTCAAAGCTTCGAAGGTGTACGACTTTGCGACGAGCTGTTCATCGGAGAACGCCCTTGTCATCGATGAGCGCATCTACGACGCCATGGTGGACGAGCTCGAAGCTCAGGGTGGTCGGTTACTGTCAGCCGAGGAGGCCGCTGCACTTCAGGAGGTGATGTGGGTTGATGGTCGCCTGAGCCGGGACGTCATTGCGCAGCCGCCCGAAAGGATTGCCGGTTTGGCCGGGCTCGAGGTTGATGGTTCGGCCGAGTTCTTCATGGTCGAGCAAGACGCAGCCGGGCCGGATCATCCGTTCTCGGGAGAAAAGCTGTCGGTCGTTTTGGCGATCTATCGGTACTCGGGTTTCGATGAAGCAATCAGCCGGGTACGCAACATCCTCGAGTATCAGGGGAAGGGCCACTCGTGTGGGATTCATACAAAAGAGGAGTCCCAGGCTCGACGACTTGCGGCTGAAATCGATGTGGCTCGTGTGCTCATGAACCAGTCTCATTCGCGAGGCAACGGGGGCGACTTCGCCAACGGTCTCAACTTCAGTCTGTCGATGGGGGGCGGCACCTGGGCGGGCAACAGCATTTCCGAGAACCTGTCGTATCGACATTTTCTCAACACCACCCGCATGGCTGTGCCAATCGAAGGCGAGGCTCCGCCCGAGGAAGCGTTGTGGGGGGCCTATTGGGAACGATACGGACGATGAGCCGCGTGGGGATTTGCGGCGCCGGCCTCATGGGCACCGGCATAGCTCAGGTGTTCGCCACAGCCGGCTACCCGGTGGCCATCTACGACGTCGACCCCGGTGCGGCTCTTCACGCGATCAAACATATCGGGGTTGACCTGAAACGGGGCGTCGAGCTTGGCAAAGTCGAGCCCGCAACCTCCGACGGGATCCAGAGTCGTTTGAGCGTTGTCGACGACATGTCCGGTCTGGCGGAGTCGCAGGTCGTGGTAGAAGCCGTTGCCGAAGATTTGGCGATCAAAGCCGACGTGTTCTCCGCATTGGATGAGATTTGCCCTCCTCCGACATTACTCCTCTCAAACACGTCCACCCTCTCGCCGACAGAGATCGCCCTCTCGCTGGCGAATCCCGGGCGTTTCTGTGGCCTGCACTTCTTCAACCCGGCCCCGCGAATGCAGTTGGTTGAGATTTTGCCCGGGAAACTCACGACGTCCGAGACGGTCGCACGAGTTCGGGGAATCGCCGATCAGCTTGGTAAGAGGGCCGTGTTGGCAAATGAATCCCCGGGGGGCATTGTCAGCCGACTTCAGCTACTCGTTCGGAACGAGGCAATCCGCATGGTGGCCGAAGGCGTAGCCACTGCCGAAGACATCGACACCGCGATGAAGCTCGGATCGGGCTGGCCCATGGGCCCGATCGAACTCAGTGATCTCGTTGGCCTCGACATCCATGTGAACAACTCCGACCTGCTGGCGGACGCCCTCTCCGACGAGGCCTTCCGACCTGATCCGGTTGTACGACAACTGGTCGATGAGGGTCACTATGGCCGCAAGACCGGACACGGGTTCTACAAGTACGACCCATGATGGGCCACGGAATGGAGAGATCATGACAGACCAGAATCGCGAGATTGCGATCGTCGCCACGGCTCGTACCCCCATCGGCAAATTCGGGGGAGCGCTGGTCAGGAGCGATGCGATCGATATCGGAGCTCAGGCCATCACCGCAGTGCTGGACCGATCAGGTGTGCCTGCCGATAGTTTTGATGAGGCCATCGTAGGTCACGCGCGCCAGGCTTCCAACGGGCCCAACCCCGGGCGTCTCATGGCGATCGCCGGCGGTCTTCCCCCGTCAGTTCCTGCTCACACGGTCCAGCAAGCCTGCCTTTCATCCATGAAAGCGGTAATCCTCGCAGGCCAGGCTATTCGTCTTGGTGAGGCCGATACCGTGATGGTTGCCGGCAGCGAGCACATGAGCGGGATTCCCTACTACTTGCCGGACATGCGCTGGGGAAAGAAGGCCGGGGATTCGAATGCCATCGATGGGCTCTCCAAAGATGGTTTCAACGATCCGCTCACCGGCAAGCTGATGGGGGAACTGGCCGAGGCCTGGACGGAGCGTTTCGGACTCGAGCGGGCATTGCAGGATGCTTTTGCGTTACAGAGTCAGAGGGGTGCCAAACATGCTCTCGACACCGGATTCGCCAAGCGGGTGATCGCCCCGGTAGACGTTGTTGGTGCCCGGGGAGAGCCGATAACTGTCGATTCCGATCAGCATCCCCGGCCGGATACGACGCTGGAAGATTTGGCGAGGCTACGCCCCGCCTTCTCCTCTGACGGAGCCATAACTGCGGGCAACGCATCCGGTGTGACGGACGGCGCTGTTGCGATGGTCGTGATGGCAGGCGAGACCGCTGCGGCGCAAGGGCTCGAGCCGCTCGCCTATGTGCGTTCCTGGGCGGTGGCGGCCACTATCCCGGAGGACTACGGGCTGGCCGTGGTTCCGGCCTCAAACGCCGCCCTCCACAAAGCTGGATTGACGTATGACGATCTAGACCATATAGAAATCAATGAGGCGTTCGCCGCCATGGTGCTGGCCGCCACTCAGCAGATGGGGATCGATCCCAAGCGCGTGAACCCATACGGGGGAGCGATTGCCCTTGGACACCCGGTTGGTGCCTCGGGTGCCCGGGTGGCTCAGTATGCGGCCGAAGGGCTTGCTAAGGACGGCGGCCGGTACGCCCTCGCGACCATATGTGGAAACGGCGGACACGGCGCCGCCCTAGTACTCGAACGCGCTTGACGTGGATTTTCGGCTCAGTACCGAACAGGAGGACATCCGGCGGGTAGTTCGCGAATTCGTTGACACCGAAGTTGCTCCGCGGGTCGTCGAGTACAACCGGGACGGAGCGTTGCCGACTGATCTCGTCGACAAGGCCATAGAGCTTGGCTTGGTGGGTGGCGTCGTCCCTGAGCGCTACGGCGGATCCGGACTCGACTACCTCACCTGGGCGATCACTATCGAGGAGGTCGCCCGTTACTGCACCTCCCTGGCTGCGGTGATCGGCTATCCGAGTTCGCTAGCCGGCCAGGGACTCCTGAGGTGGGGGACAGAAGACCAGAGACAAGCCTTTCTGGCTCCTTTGGCTCGTGGCGAATGCACAGCGGCAGTCGCCATCACCGAACCAAACGCCGGGAGCGATGCCGCATCGATGGTGACGACGGCCACTCGAGACGGTGACGATTTCGTCCTGTCAGGACAAAAGACGTGGGTGTCCAATGCCACGGTATGCCGATGGATGCTGGTGTTCGCGACCATTGATCGCAACCTCGGGCGGGAGGGCATCACTGCCTTCCTCGTTGATCGGGAGACGTCAGGTATCGAGACGCGGCCCATCAAGCACAAGCTCTCCAACCGAATTTCCGATACCGGAGAGATCTTCTTCAACGATGTTCGCGTCGAAATGGACCGGGTTCTCGGTGAGGTAGGCGGAGGCTGGTCGATTTTGCTCGGCGCTGTCACTGCGGGTCGGGTTCACGTGGCGGCCCGATCCGTCGGTATTGCACAGGGATGTCTAGAACTGTCATCTGCCTATGCCCAGGAGCGTATGGCCTTCGGCAGACCCATCGGAAGTCATCAACTCGTTCAGCACATGCTGGTTGAGATGGCCTTGGGAGTGGAGACGGCCCGCCTTCTGGTATGGCGGGCTGCAACCGAACTCGATGACTTCGAGGCTGAAACCGGGCCCTACTGGCCGTCTTTGGCCAAGCTGCACGCAAGCCGGGTCGCCATGAGCGCTTCCCATGACGCCATTCAGATCCACGGTGCTTACGGATTATCCGATGAATATCACGTCGAACGCCTCTTTCGGGAAGCCAAGATGCAGGAGATCGTCGACGGTACCAGCGAGATCCAAACCGGCATCGTTGCCCGCCGGCTGCTGACGAAGACATTCCCGTGATACGGTCATGACATCCTTCGACCCCGTGGCCGGTGTGCTGTCGATGCTCGATGCGAAGTCTGTCGCCGTGGTCGGGGCTTCGGGTGATCCCAACAAGATCGGATATCTGCCGATCGACTACCTGGTTCGGTTTGGATATCCGGGCCGGGTGTACCCCGTGAATCCGGGGCTAACCGAGGTAAACGGGCTTCGGTGCTACCCGTCGATCAGTGTCCTACCTGAGGTTCCGGATCTCATCGCGATCATGGTCGCCGCTCCCAAGGTCGCCGGCGTGGTCGAGGAAGCAGGGATCTTCGGAGTGCCGTTCGCCGTGATCATCACCGCCGGCTTCAGTGAAGCAGGCGCCGCCGGGATAGAACTGCAGCGTCAGGTTGTCGATGCCGCCGCGAGCTCGGGTATTCAGATATGTGGTCCCAATTCAGTCGGCGTCATCAGCACCGCCAACCGCATGCCGGTTACCTTCACGTCCGCACTGCGGCAAGGAAATCTCACCGAGCCGGGCACCATCGGAATCGTCTCTCAAAGCGGAGCATTCGGAACTGTCCTCTATGGGCTTGCTCGTGATCAGGGCTTGGCTCTCCACACCTATATCAGCACCGGCAACGAAGCCCAGTTAGGAGTTCCTGACTACATCGCGGCCATGGTCAGGCACCCGGCAATATCCACTATCGGTGGGTACGTCGAAACGATCCGCGATGGTCCAGCCTTCGCAGACGCTGCGCTGGCGGCCCGCGACAGCGCGATTCCCGTTGTTTTGGTGAAGGTCGGGGCATCGGCGGCCGGTACGTCGGCCGCCGCATCCCACACCGGTTCGTTGACCGGGAACGACGTTGCCTACCAAGCAGCGTTCAAACGGTATGGCGTCGCCCGGGCCAGTGACGAACAGCACCTGCTGGACGTGCTAGAGGCTTTCAACGTTATGCCGAATTTGCCAGAGGGCAATCGTCTCGCGATCGCATCCATGTCGGGTGGCGCAGGGGTCTTGCTATGCGACGCAGCCGACGAACACGGACTGGGCGTTCCGCCGTTCCCGAGCGAGGTGGTCGAGCGTCTCCGAAAAGTCCTGCCTCCGTTTGCTGCCGCAGAGAATCCGGTCGATTTCACAGGTCAGTTCGTCACCAACACCGTCGGTCTCGAGACGGTTCTCTCTGAGCTCGCCGCGGTTGGCGATGTTGTGATCCTCTTTGCCGGCTTCGGCTGGACCGCCGACGGAGCCTGGGTGGATCCGGTGGTGGCCGCCTCCGACTCCAAGACTCCGATCGTGGTTGTCTCTCCTCTCGCCACGGATGAGCAACGCGCACGGCTCCGTGAATCCGGCGTACCGGTCTATGCGAGCCCTTTGCAAGCCATTCGAGTGTTGGAGACTCTTGTGACGTGGAACTCCTGGGTCCCGCCTGGAGCCGCGGTGCCGCTCGATCCACCGCCCGTCCCGGCCACGTTGTCTGAAGCGGCAGGCAAATCGATACTCGCCGGACTCGGTCTTTCCGTTCCGAAGGGGCAGGTTGTGCATTCAGCGACGGCGGCACACTCCCTGGCAACGGACCTCGGCGGACATGTTGCAATGAAAGTGCTGGGGCTGGCTCACAAAACGGAGGCCGGTGCCGTGCGCCTCGGCGTGCCCCCTCATGAGGCAGACGTCGTCTACCGTGAGTTGTTGGAGGCGGTGGCTTCGTCTCATCCGGATGCCCCGGTTGACGGTGTACTCGTGGAAGAAATGATTGTCGGAGGCCTCGAGCTGGTGGTGGGTGCGACGTGGCAGGAGCCGTTCGGACACGTGATGATGGTGGGCATGGGCGGGGTCGGCGTCGAGCTGTTGGGCGACACTGCTTTTGGTCTCGCGCCACTCGACCGTGATGAAGCCCGCACCATGATCGAATCCCTGAAGAGTTATCCGCTACTCGATGGCTACCGCGGTGCGACGCCTCTCGATGTCGAAGCGCTTGCCGATGCGTTCTCGATGGTTTCGCGCCTGGCAGCCGGCCTGGGCCCGAAACTCGTGGAGCTGGACCTCAATCCCATTCGGGTTCTGCCGGTCGGTGAGGGCGCCATCGTGCTGGACTTTCTGGCGATTCTCCGCTGAACCGCCCGGGGGCGATCACATCACTCCTGGATGTCGTTCCAACCAGGCGAGGTAGTCGGCAAAGGCTTCGGAGGGACTGAACAGAGGCCAATCCGGTAATTCGGAGCGCAAGCGGCTGTTGTCAACCGGCGCCCGCCGGCGGCCGGGTTCGCCGTCGAAACGCTGAGCGGATTCGTTCGGTTGGGTCGAATCGAGATACGGGTTTCGCTCCAGCAGCTGGTTCGCCCACTCGCCCGGATCACACCATTCGGTCGGGGTGACGTTGTAGAGATGGTGCTGTGGAGCTGGTCCGACGGCGAGATGCGTGATGGCGCGAGCTGCGTCTCTGGCATACAGCCAGTTGCGGGGGGCAAACCGCCCCATGCGCATCGCTTCTCCCCGTTGGGCGGCGACTGCCATTCGATACATCGGGCTCAAGGAATCCCTGACTCCGGTATCGCGTTCCCACGGTCCGAATACGGCCGACAGCCGAGCACTGACTGTTGCCACGTCGTATAGGGCTCCGTGTTGCTTCACGAGAAGCTCCGACGTCAACTTGGAAAGACCGTACAAACTCGTGGGGTGGGCCGGTGTGTCTTCAGTGACTGGTTCGACTCCGAAGGTTGCGTCGCCATACACGGCTCCAGATGAGACGTATACGACACGGTCGACCCCAATCCCGAGGCGTGCTGCCTCAAGAAGTGCCCTCGTGCCTCCAATATTGACATCCAGCATCCGATCCCCGGTCACCTGTTCATGGTCGTCGGAAACCGTTATTGCAGCTCCGTGAATCACAATGTCGGCTGAACTGGCCATCTCGGAGATGGTCTCGACGTTGCGGACATCGGCGACTGTGGCGGTCAGGGATCCGTCAAGTCCGGAAAACTCGGCGAACGCGGCAGGCGGGAACTCGTCATGTGAAACAGCGAGTACCTCATGTCCCGAGGATAAGAGCAACTCCACCACATTGAGGCCGACGAATCCGCTGGCGCCCGTGACGAGAACAGTAGGCGAGGACTCAGATAGCACGGGCCGCCGCGTGCCCTTCGTACACCGCCTCCAGTGCCGTGCGGGGGGCTACGCAATCTCCCACTGATACCGGGACACCCCCGCCAACCACAGCCGCCAGTTCCCTACCCAGTTTGTCAACGGACCGAGCAGGACCGGCACCAACTATTGCGTCGTAACCGTCCAGCACCCGGATTGTGTGGTCGGCGATGTTCTCGATTTCGACGGTACCGTCTTCATATCGGTTGATGCGGTGCATCGGCAGGATGCTCACCGTGAGATCTCGCAACCGCTCCAGCACCGCGGGCCTGCTGTACCTGGTGATGTGAGGAGCAAAAGCCGACGCCGGGGTGAACACCGTGAGGCGTTTTCCTTGCCCGGCCAGATATTCGACCACAGCCGCAGATGCCCAGCCGCCGATAGTGTCGTAGAAGGCAATGTCTTCACCAAGGTCGAGCGAGCGCGAAATGGCTTCTTGCATGGTTATCGCCTCCCCACCGAGCTCGAAGCTGATCGGCTGTGGCTCGGAACCAACAGCCAGGATGATGGTATCCGCATTCGTGGCGGCAGCCATTCCGGCGGTAGCGTCGACGCCCGTTTTGATCTGTACCCCGTAGCGTTTGCATGCGGCTACCTGGTTGTCAATCAAACCGAGGAAGTCCCGGCGCAATGGCATTGATTCCATCCACCTGAGTTGACCTCCCAGTTCCGCCGACTTCTCCCACAGCTCAACTTCGTGACCGCGGGCGGCGGCGACCCAGGCGGCTTCCAGGCCGGCGGGACCCCCACCAATTACCAGGACGCGGCGAGTGATCTCTGTGGAGTCCGCACCGGGTTCGGGTGTCCAGCTGGACTCCTTTCCCGCCGAAGGGTTGACCAGGCATGTGATAGGCAGTCCTTTTTCGAGGAAGCTCGCGCAGCCCTGGTTGCAACCGATACAGCCCCGGGTCTCGATCTCGCGTCCGGTCGTAGCCTTGATGACCAGGCCTGGATCCGCTATGTGCGCCCTCGCCATACCGACCATGTCGGCTCCCTCGGATCGAATCATGTCGTCGGCTTCGGCGATCGTACGAAACTTGCAGACCGCCATGACCGGCATCATGTGGCCGTGCTCCCGGGCTGCGGTACGTATGGCAGTGGCGAGGTCTCGAAACGGCTTCGTCGCAAATGCCATGTCCGCCATCTGGGTAGCGAGGGTGTAGCTGTTGTGGTATGCCGAGTGCGATACGTTGACGAAATCCACCGGGACGGAGTCCAACACCTTCGGGACTATGCGAATCATGTCATCGAGTCCCAGGCCGCCGGGCAGGTATTCGTCAGCACTGATTCGAATTCCGAGGCACACGTCGGGTCCGATTTCGCTCCGCACCGCTTCAAGCACCTCAAGGGTCAGCCGGAGCCGGTTTTCTTCGGATCCACCGTACTCATCGTCGCGTGTATTGGATGTCGGGGATAGGAACTGCTGTAACAGGTGGCCGTGACCCAGATGGACTTCGAGCCCGTCGAGGCCACCGGCGATGACATGGTTGGCTGAAGCCACAAAGCCTTCGATCAGGGAGGAGATGTCTAACTGATCCATGACGTGGGGAATCGGCGACACGGAGTCCCATGGGATCGGTGACGGTGCCCACGGCACGACCCGTACCGGATCGCCGTCGATCTGCCGACCCAGGTGGATGATCTGGCCGAACAGCTTGGTCCCGTGACTATGGACAGCCCTCGAGATCTCTTGGAATCGCTCGACACAGCGAGGGTCGTAGCCGGCAACGCCCTGAGGTTTGCCAAGGCTGGTCGGGTGTACTCGAATCGATTCGAAGATGATCAGGCCGACTCCTCCCCGGGCCCTGGCTTCGTGGTACGCCAGGTGGCGAGGCGAGGGGAGGTGGTCCTCTCCATAGTTGGTCGTATGGGCGGGCACGAAGATACGATTCCGAAGCTCGACATGACCCACGCTGATTGGCGCCAATGCATGCTGATAGCGTTCACTGTTCATCTCGTCGACACAGTACACACCACTCGTACCGCGCCTTCCGCTCCAAAGAACGGCCATGTTGTTGGCACGGCGCCCGCAGATGCTCTACTGTCCATGTCATTGTGCGGGCATGTGTCTGCATGATGGACATCGAGACTGGAGCTGGATTGGTAGCGCCTGAACCGGGCAAAGAACTGTGAGCGACCCGGCGTGAAATCGGTCAACAGAGCCCTCGACGTGCTCTTCGAGATAGCCGGTGCGGATCACCCGATGACCGCCCTGGCATTATCCCGACAGCTGGAGTTGCCGCGACCAACCGTGTATCGCATCCTCGACACGCTGGAAGCACGCGGTATTGTGGCCCGTATCGAAGATGGCACGGTCATAACATCCAAACTCGGATTGTTGCTGGGCGACAGTGCCCAGGCCGCACGATTGTCAGATCTGATAAAGCCATACCTCCAGCGTTTGGTTTCTGTGACAAAGGAAACCAGCAGCCTCCACGTTCGGGTTGGTGATCTGCGGCGATGCGTGTCCGAGGTCGAGGGCTACCACGGAATTCGATGGGCCAGGGGCCCGGGGTTCACAGCTCCCGTGTGGTCGGGCGCCGTCGGCTATGTAATCCTGGCCGGTCTCGCGGAAGCCGATCTCGATGTTTTGCTTTCCGAGATCTCGTTCTCTCAGCTTGCCTCCAACACGGCGAAGAACGTAGAGGAGCTACGCGAAAGGGTGGAAAAGGCCCGCATCAAGGGATGGAGCGCAAGCCAGTCCGAGACTGTCGACGGCGCAGCAGCCGTCGCCGCGCCCATGCTCGATGTCTCGGGCGACGTGGTCGGTGTTTTGAGCCTCTATGCAGCGGCCGATCGGTTTCACTCGATGCAGGAGTTTGTACCGGAGTTGCTGGCGATCACCGAAGAAGCGGCCAACCAATGGATGCTCGTGACCTCAATTCATTCTGAACCAACGCTTTCACAGGCGATGAATTCAACGGCGACCGGCGCTGAGCTTGTCGCAGCCGAAGCCGCCGTTGACAATGCGGGGCAACCCGGTACCAAGAAGGAGAAACAACAGTGAGACGATTAACAAAAATTCTATTGGCGGTGATGGTGCTCGCACTGGTTGTCGCTGCATGTGGTGGTGATGACGAATCTGCGACCACCACGGAGGCTGCTCCGACCACGGAGGCGCCGGGTGCCGTACCCGGGCTCGTTGAGGAGGGCAAGTTGATTCTGGTGACGACGGGTAATTTCCCGCCGTTCACGAAGATCAACGAGTCCACCGGTGAGAACGAGGGATACTCGATTGATATTGGCAAGGAGATTGCCAAGCGCCTTGGTTTGGAGCTCGAGTTG
>JBFGAX010000041.1:0-24849 GCA_041567895.1 Acidimicrobiia bacterium | reverse complement strand
GCTCAAGGCGTCACCCATGGCTGAAGCAGCATCTTTTGCCGCTTTCTTGGTGCTGTCCTCTTTGGCGACTTTTCCGACTGTTGACGCGGCCTGCTCGAGATAGTGGCGCGCCCGATCGAAGGCAGAGCTCACGTCTTCGTCACCGTCGACGGCGGCCAACGCTGCTTCCTGATCCTCGTCGGATGTCAAGTCGTCGCGTAGCTCCGAAGCAGGGTCCAGAGCGGTAGCCACTTCGGCTTTGCCTTTTCGATCTGCAGCGATCTCGTCTTCAGAACGATCATCGCTCGTTGCTTTCTCGTACTGCTCTTTCAACTCGCTGCCGAGCGATTTGAAGGCGTTGGTTACTGACTTCCATGCGTTTTCAAGTTCTCCCATAAGGTGTGATCTTACTGATGCGCGAGAATGCTGGGATGAAGCTTCACCTGCTCGATGGAACCTATGAGCTCTTCCGGTCGTACTTCGGTGTGCCGTCACGAACCGCACCCGACGGCATGGAGGTGGCGGCCGTCTACGGAATCATTGGATCGACTCTGGGACTCCTTCGACAGTTGGATGTGACGCATGTCGGCGCGGCATTCGACACGGTGATCGAGTCCTTTCGGAACGACCTGTTTCCGGGATACAAAACGGGTGAGGGAATCGAACCAGAACTGTTGGCTCAGTTTCCACTGGCGGAGCGTGCGCTCAACGCGCTCGGCGTAGTCGTGTGGTCGATGATCGAGTTCGAGGCCGACGATGCGATTGCCTCCGCGGCTTTTCAACTCGGTGACCATTTCGATCAGGTCGTGATGCTGAGCCCGGACAAGGACCTGTCCCAATGTGTCGTCGACAATCGGATCGTGACGTTTGATCGACGACAGGAGATACTCCGCGGCGAGGACGGGGTCGTGGAGAAATTCGGTGTCTGGCCTCAATCAATCCCCGACTATCTGGCGCTCGTCGGAGACACCGCCGACGGGATTCCCGGGCTGCCCGGCTGGGGAGCGAAATCATCGTCGACAGTGCTCGCACGGTTCACCCACATCGAAGATATCCCCGCCTCGGCAGACGACTGGGGGTTAGCCGTCAGGGGAGCCGGCAAGTTGGCCGCAACCCTCGAGGCCCACCGCGACGAAGCACTTCTCTATCGCAGCCTTGCGGTTCTGCGACGTGACGTTCCTATCCAGGAGTCGGTCGCCGACCTCGAATGGAAAGGGGCGCATCGCCAGGAATTCGAAGCTCTTTGCGACGAACTCGGTTTCGACGACCTCGCCTCGCGACCGCACCGGTGGGCCGACGACGGCACAACTTGATTCAAGTTTGCCATCCGGTGAGGGGTGGCGGATGGGTTTCGCCTCCGCTAGGCGGACGAGATGAGGGCGACGCCGACGAGTGCCAACACGATGCCCAACAGCTGCTTGCGAGTCATGTCCTCGTGCAACACGACACGAGCAAGGATCACGGTCGAGGCCGGATACAGTGACGCAAGAACGCCAATGAGGCTGAGCAAACCTCGCTGCAATGCAAGGAGCGTCAAGATATTGCCTGCCATATCCAGCACTCCTGAGAAGATTGCAATTCGGATGGCGCCGTTCCGGGGTTGGCCGGTTCCGGTGGCCATCACCAGGCCAATTCCGATTGGGATCGAAACCGCCCTGGCGCCTGCAAGCGGCCAAAGGCCAGACGAGATATCGGTCTGTCCGATCACCACGAAGAAGGAACCGAAGCCTGCGCCGGCAATGATCGCCAGCATGAGAGACTGCCGGTTCGTCAGGGCTGATTCGTTTGCCGTCTCACTTGTCGAAAGAAGCACGATGGCGATGAGAGCGATTCCTGCCCCCAGAATCCCGAACGCGCCGGGTTGTTCTCCAAAAAGCACGAGACCGGCCGTTACCGGCAACAAACCGGCCACCGCGCTCGTGGTCGGGGCGACGATCGACATCACCCCGCCCTCTAGCGCTCGGAAGAACACGATGAGGGCGCCGAATCCGAGTGTGCCGGCAATTGCTCCGATGCCGAAGTCCCGAATCGGGAATGGATCGCCAAGGACCAGCATGATGAAGAAGAGAAGTATTCCGCCAACGGTCTGAGACACCAGGACGACCGGAATCGCTGCCCACCTGCGGCTAGCCAGCCCTCCGAGGAAATCGGCGGCGCCGAAGACAACGGCTCCAGCGAACGCTAGGAATTTTGCTATCTCGAACCTCCGGGACGGCGGGATGGTAGAGGGTCACTGACCTCGCAGTCGAGATCGGAGCGTCAATATGGACGTGAATTCAGTCGGGAGCCTTGACTTCTAGCGAAGAGGATGCGTTGTTCAGTCCTGGTTGGTACCGATATCCGTCCTTGATGATGTCGAGCACGGTGAAGGTCACGCGGTCGTCGGACAATCCATCAATTCGAATTTCGACCTTGCCGTCCTTGTTGGCCGTGAAACTGTCGGAGCCTGCTGATGCCCCATCCCAGGCGACGACAACAAGGGGATTGCTGACCCGATCACCGGAATCGTCACGCACTTCGATCTTCACGCGAGCCTGCCAGTCGTCAGGATCACCTTTGTCGTCGCCCGTGAATTTGTGGAGATAGAGACCTTGGAGCGGCACCGTTGTACTTGTGGTGGTCGTCGAACTCGTGGAAGGTGGGACAGTTGTCGGTGGCAGGGTGGTTGGCGGGAGGGTCGTTGGAGGCAGGGTTGTCGGCGAGACGGTTGTTGGTGCCAGCGTGGTGGCGGGCGGAGTCGTGGTCGGTGGACGGGTAGTGGGCGGAGTCGTGGTGGGTGCCCGGGTGGTGACAGGTACCGAAATCGTGGTCGTGGACGATGTTGCAGTGGTCGATGTGGTGGATCGGGGGACGGTCGTGGTCGACGTGACCACCGCTTGCGCCAGGACCTCGACGGTCGGCTGTGAAGTCGTCGTCACCCTGGCCGAGAGATCGGAGGTCAGTTCGGAGTCGGCTCGATTGAACACGACAAAGACGACCACGGCTGTCAGCACAACGATCATCAACATTCTCCGCGCCGTTTGATTGACGCGATCCGGCCCTCTGCGCAAGCGGATCCCCTTCCCGATGCGGGCAAGCGTACTTCGGTCGGGGATCGAAACCGGAGCCGCCCCCCGGTAGCATGGAGGTCTCATGACAAGCCCGATTTCTGTAGGAGCTCGCCTCTGGCCGGTTCGGCTGGCCGCGACGAGGTGGCTCGCATGACGTGGTCGCTCGAACAGGATTCCCAACACGAACGGGTTCCCTACGAGCCGCACGTTGGTCAGTCGCGTCAGTATTGGCGAGACATCATCCTCGGCGTCAATGATGGTCTCGTCTCGACCTATCTACTGGTCGCGGGTGTCGTGGGTGCCGGGCTCGATAGCAGAACCATCCTGCTCACGGCCATAGCCGGTGCGGTCGCCGGCGCGGTTTCCATGGCAGCAGGCGAGTATCTGGCCACGCGGACTCAGGAGGAGGTGTTTGACGCTGAGGAGCGTCTCGAGCGAACCCACATCAAACACTTCAAGCCCCAGGAAGTAGAGCAGATGCGGGGTTTCATTCGCGATATGGGCGTTTCGGAAGAGGCCGTGGAGCCGGTCGTGCGAGCTTTTGCGGAAGACGACGAGACACTGCTGAACGCAATGAAAGCACTCGAATTCGGCATCATCGACTCCGAGCGCCGATCGCCGTACGCAGCGATGGTTGCGTCCGGTTTGTTGTTCCTGATGGGATCGTTGACGTCGGCTGTTCCCTTCTTCTTCGATATTGCGCCGTCGGCAGGGCTCTTCTGGGCATCGATAGCAACGGCCGTCGGCCTCTTTCTCGTCGGTGTCGCCAAGACCAGAGTGACCCGCACCAATCCGATCGCCGCCGGTTTCCAGAATCTGATCATCGCCGGACTTGGCGGAATCGTCGCCTTTTACATCGGCAAGGCGTTCGGAGCGACGTTCGTCTAGGCTCGCAATTCTCCTTTTGAGGCTGCGCGGTTGACGTACCCCGGCGCGCTTCGCGCGGGTGGGGAGCGACACCTCCCGACGGGATCATCACGACTGCGAGCATTGTGCTTGAAGCCGGTTAACGTTCGGCCGCCACCTCACCAGAGGGAATCGAATGACCATCGCAGTAGAAACTCTCGCCGCCCGCGCCATAGATGCCGTGAAGATCTATGGGGAAGGGCCTGCCGCCGTCACGGCACTCGATGGTGTTTCGCTCGACATCGAGCGTGGGAGGTTCGTTGCGATCATGGGGCCTTCCGGATCCGGAAAATCAACGTTGCTTCATTGCCTCGCAGGGCTTGACACGCTCACGTCGGGTCGGGTGTACATCGGAGGCTCGGAGCTTGGCGGCCTGGATGACAAAGAGCTCACCATCTTGCGGCGGGAGAAAGTCGGCTTCGTCTTTCAGGCTTTCAACCTCATCCCGACCCTCACTGCAGCCGAAAACATAGTCTTGCCGCTGACCATCGGAGGCAGGAAACCCGACAAGGTGTGGGTCGAGACTGTGGTCGACACCTTGGGTATCGGTGATCGCCTTACGCACAAACCATCGGAACTTTCCGGCGGTCAGCAGCAGCGGGTCGCTGCGGCACGAGCTCTCGCTTCGCGACCGGAAATCATCTTCGCCGATGAACCCTCTGGAAATCTCGATTCGAATTCAGGGCGTGAGTTGCTGTCGTTCCTGCAGAGGGCAGTTTCGGACTTCGGCCAGACCATCGTCATGGTCACCCATGATCCGATTGCGGCTAGCTATTCGGAGCGGGTCGTGTTCCTGGCCGACGGTGATGTCGCCGATGAGCTGTCGGATCCCTCGGCTGATCGGATACTCGACAGCATGAAGAATCTCGAGAGGTGATCAGATCCAGCCTCCGATCGCTCAGATCGCATGCCGGCCAGCTCGCTCTGACGGTCGTGTCGATTGCTCTTGGCGTGAGCTTTGTCGTCGGGACGCTGATCTACACCGCCACCACGTCCCGAGCTTTTGACGGCCTCTTCGATGAGGCCTTTGGCGGAATTGACATTGATGTCCAGCCCGAGATCGATCTCGAGTTGGTCTTCAACCCGGGCGAAGTACCCCGCCTCGACGAGGGTCTCCTCAATGAGCTGGCGGCGGTTCCCGGTGTCGAGAAGGCTTGGGGATTGGTGGAGTCGACGGCGGCAATAGCGTCGCTCGATGGTGAAGTGCTTGGTCCATCCGGGCCACCTCCGTTCGCGTTCAACTGGCCCGGCGACGACATCCCGATTGCACTCGACATCGTTGAGGGTCGGTCGCCCGCAGGTCCGGATGAGGTGATGATCGATCAGACCAGCTTCGAGCAAGGTGAGCTGAGCCTGGGCGACCGGGTTGCCGTTTTCGCGACCGGTGGCCGGGAAGAGTTCACCGTCGTGGGAGTGACGAACTTCGCAGGGTTACCTTCCCTTGCCGGCTCGAATGCCACCTTCACAACCGAAACCGCCCGCAGATTGTTCGATGCCGAAGGACAGTTCACGCGCATCAATGCCACGGTCGAGCGAACAGCAGATCTCGATCAAGTGATTCTCGAGGCTTCTCGCCGGTTGGGCGATGGTGTCAATGTGGTCAATGGCCAGACTGCCGCCGAGGAGGGTGCCGCCCAGATCACGGAGGCTCTCGGATTCCTCAACACGTTCTTGCTGGTCTTCGCAGGCGTCTCCGTGTTCGTTGCGACGTTCATCATCTACAACACATTTCGCATCTTGATAAGTCGTCGAACCAGGGAACTCTCGTTGCTCCGGGCTCTGGGTGCCACATCAACGCAGGTCACCCGGGCGACGCTCGTTGAATCCGTAATGGTCGGAATCGTCGCATCTTTCCTGGGTGTCGCACTCGGGCTTGGGCTCGCCATCGGCCTCAGGGCGCTGCTCGAGGCGTTCGGGATAGCGCTCCCATCGACGAATCTGGTGGTCAGACCGTCGGCAGTGATCACCGGATTGGTCTTGGGAATCGTCGTTACCGTGTTATCTGCACTTGTCCCTATCTGGCGCGTGCGTTCGATTACGCCGATGGAGGGGCTTCGTGAAATCGGGGCCGCTCCCGGGCGGAGACCTCTCATCCAAAGAGTGGTGTCCAGCCTGGGACTCCTTGCAATCGGGGCGGCCCTGCTCGTCGTTTCTCTCTTCACAGAAGTGCGGTTGGCGGGGCAATCTCCGATCGTGTGGGTCGGTGTCGGGTCGGCCCTCGCTCTTCTGGCCGTGATCCTCATCAGTCCGGTGTTCGTTCCACCGGTCATGAGGTTTCTCGGGGCTCCGTTCGTGGCCGCCTCCAAATCCACCGGTCTTCTCGCGCAGCGAAACGCGGTTCGCAGCCCGCGGCGCACGGCGGCAACCTCGGCAGCAGCGCTGATTTGCGTCGCTCTGATGACGCTCGCTTCTGTGTTCGTAGCCAGCTTGCTCGGTGTGATCGATGAGGCGCTCGATACTGGATTTCGAGCTGATCTCGTGGTGACAGCTGAAGGATTCGCAGGCCCGACCCAGGGCTTTTCTCCGGCGGTAGGTGACGCCATCGAGGCCCTCGACACAACCGACATCGTGGGTCGTCAGCGCAGAGGTTTGGTGCGGGTCGATGGAGACATCGACCTGATCGTTGCCGTTTCAGATCGAGAATTCGATCTGATTGCGCTCGAGCGCGAGAGCGGGTCCATGACCGATCTCGGAGACTCATTCTTTGCAGCGGATTTTGTAACTGCCGAGCAGAACGGCTGGGAAATCGGTGACAAGGTGTCGTTCGATTTCCTGGCAGGGTCAATTGACCTCGAACTGAATGGCTTGTTCCAGGCGACCGGACTGTCGGGAATCATCGTCGGACTCGACGCCTACTCGGCACTGGTTCCCAATTCCCAGGATGCTCAGATCGACATTCGGTTTGTCGAAGGGACGGACTTCGAGGCGGCGCGGGTCCAGGTTGAGGCGATCGTCGACCAATATCCGACACTGCAGGTTGCTGATCAGAGTGAGCTCAGAGCACAATCGCGAGAGCAAACCCTTCAAGCGCTCGGGTTCATCTTCGGGCTGCTTGGCCTGGCGGTGGGAGTCGCCTTTGTGGGCCTGGCCAATACCACGGTGCTCTCAACGATCGAGCGAACTCGCGAAATCGGTCTTTTGCGAGCCGTGGGCTTGGACCGTGGCGCGCTGCGCCGAATGATCTACTTCGAGTCGATGATGATCGCAGCCTTTGGGGCCGTGCTGGGAGTCATCGCCGGGATCGGGCTTGCCCGGGCGTTGCTGATGGCGCTAGAGGACGAAGGCTTCACAGTGTTCGAGATACCGTGGCCGGGCCTCATCGCACTGGTGTTCGTGATATCGCTGCTAGGGCTTGTTGCTGCCGGGATACCGGCGTGGCGCGCGGCGAGGAGCAATATTTTGGCAGCAATTAGTTATGAGTGACGCGAACGGATCATTTTCGCGGGTGGTCCTAAAGATTTCGCCGATTTCGTCGTAGATCTGTTGCACTCGTCAGGGAAAGCGGCACCATGACAAACGATCTGGATCACGGAGATTTTCATCCGTCGGTCGAGTCCATCCGGACCAGGCTGGCCGCAACCGCCCCCTGGGACAATCCCGAAGGCGCGACCCGCCCTTCTGCGGTCTCGGTGCTGCTCAACATGATGGAGCAACGAGATCGTCAGGCGGCAGAACATGCGTTCCGAGTTGCCGACCTGTCTACCAGAGTCGCGGTAGAGGTAGGAATGAACCCTGTCGGCATTGCGAGACTGCGCCTCGCCGCCCTTCTCCACGATGTCGGGAAGTTGAGTGTTCCCGAAGAAGTGCTTTCAAAAACAGAACCCCTGAGCGAAGAAGAATGGACTCGAATCAAGTTCCATCCCGAGTACGGCTTTCAGATGATCGCGTCCTCGGTACATCCGGAAGTTGCAGAAGCTGTCTTGAAACACTGCGAGAGGATCGACGGAAGCGGCTATCCCAATGCAGTCCCGGGCGATGAGATCCCATTGAACTCCAAGGTTCTTCTCGTGGCCGATGTATTTGACGCCATGGTTTCTCCCAAGCCGTATCGACCTGCGATGAGCGTTCAAGACGCCATGGAACAGATTCGAGCCGGGGCGGGTAGCACGTTTTCGCAACAGGTCGTTGATGGTTTACGGCAGGTCATCGGGCGTCGCAAAGCGGCCTGACTTTCCGTCGATCACATACAGGGAACCTCTCGGAGGTTTCACTGCTGCTTTCCGGTCATTCCTATGAGGGCCCCGACCACCGCCCCGAAGATCGCAAACACGATCGATTCGACGAGCGCATTCGGAAAGAAACCGAGAGCCGGTCCTCGCAACTTGTCGAATACAGCAAGTACCAGGATCGCAAGCCCGGCGTTCGTCAGGCCGGCGACTGCCGCCCCCATGGCAGCCGGACGTGAAAGCGGCCCGAGGGAACGGTGAACAACTGCCACCGCCATCGCAACCACGACCGGTCCAAGGTGCCAGGTTGTGGTTGGCTGCCAAAAAGCCAGAGCAGTCCACGCAAGAGCGAGACCTGCCGAGAGATATACCATCCTTCCCACCTGCGCTGCACTTCGCTCAGCCATGAACGTCAGACATCGAAAAGCCGCGCTTCCTCGGGTACGTCTTCTGGACCCAGCAAGCACTCAGGTCCCTTGTTGCGCACGTTGTTGACGGTCCTGGCCACCTTGATGGCTTCGAGCAAGTCGTCGTCAGCCGGGCGCAGAAAAGATGTGAGTCGCGAGCTGTCGTGATTGGATGGATCGAGCCAATCTTCCCAATCATCGGATCCGACGATCACCGGCATACGGTTGTGGATCGGTTCCAGGGTTCGGTTTGCATTGGTCGTGATGACCGAACACGTGATCAAAGGGTTGCCGGCGGGATCCTTCCAGCGCTCCCATATGCCCGCCAGCGCAAGGGGAGCGTGATTCGACGCAAAGATGTAGAACGGTTGCTTGGTGCCGTCGTCGTTTGTGATCCACTCATAGAAGCCGTCCGCCGGGAGCAGGCACCGTCGCTTCTCGAATGCGTCGCGAAACATTGGTTTCGTTGCAACCGTCTCAGCACGAGCGTTGATTCTCCTGGCACCGTCTTTCGGCGAATCCGACCAGAAGGGCACGAGGCCCCAACGCATGACGTCCATGAGGCGCTGTTCATCGCCCTCGAACACCGCATACACAGGATCTGTCGGCGCGACGTTGTAATTGGACTCGAGTGACTCGGATACAGATAAATCGGCATCGAAGAAATCGGCATACCTGTTGGCGGGTCGAGAGAGGGCGTAGCGTCCACACATGTGACCATTCTGGCTCAAGAAGAACACCGAACCCAACGGCGTTCGGTCACAGCACCAAATACAACGACCGCCGACCCGCTCCGAGGGGAGAAGCGACACGGTCGACGGTCGTTGACCTGATCCGAACCTATTTTTTTACGCTCTGCGAGTGGGGACCGTACTCGACAGAGCTAGGAACGGTCAGCAGCACCGAAGTGCTACCGATAACGAAACCACGTTCCCCGGTCAAACTCGCATCGAAGAGTGACTAAATGAAACGCGCACAATGTGACTAGTCACTTCGCGGGATGAACTCCGGCAGTAACGTGCGGCCTCATGTTGGCGGCGTTAGCACTCACATTTGCAGGTCTGGCCATTCTCCCGACGGCTGCCGACCGTTTCGTAGGCAGCGCTGGAAGCCTGAGCCAACGCCTCGGCGTTTCGCCCGTACTGGTCGGGGCTTTGCTGGTCGGGTTGGGTACCTCGCTCCCAGAAGCTCTGGCCTCAGGAATAGCAGCGTGGCGAGGGAATCCGGACTTTGCCGTCGGCAACGTTGTGGGGTCGAACGTTGCGAATCTGACTCTCGTCCTTGGAGTTGCGGCGTTGATCGCTCCGGTCTATTTGACCAGGGCATTGATCCGGCGCGAAGGAATCTTGATGTTCGGTGCCACGGTTCTGATGACTCTTTTCTACATTGACGGTCAGATCGGGGTACCCGAGGCGATCGTACTTCTGGTTGCGATGGTGGTTGCCATTGTTCTTCTCACCCGTTGGTCGGCCGTCGAAGTGGATGGACTGGAGGACGACGACGAATCCACGACGGCCCGTCTCGCGATAATTGCGGTGGTGGCGATGGTGGGCACCGTGATCGGAGCCTATCTGCTGGTTGAAGGAGCTGATCGGTTGGCTGTCGAGTTGGACATCACGTCCGCTTTCGTCGCAACGACCATCGTTGCTCTCGGAACCAGTCTCCCGGAACTCGCGACATCGGTGGCCGCGATGAGGAGACGCCAGGGCGATCTGGTGCTCGGAAATGTCATCGGATCCAATCTCTTCAACTCTCTCGCTGTGGTGGGTCTCGCAGGCGTCCTTGGCCCTGGCGTTGTGAACGACGGATTTATTCCTCTCATGGTCGCCATGGTCATCATCACGGCCGCGGCCGGCATCCTGACCGAGACCCGCAACAAGATCAGCCTGTTCGAAGCGACCCTGCTGCTCGGGATATTCGTGGTGTTTTTCGCTTCCGCTGCGCCACTTCTCGGAGCCTGATACATGACGGTGGGTAGCCTCGTTTCATGAACTCAGATCTCCGTCGCGATGAAGCATTGCGGACAGACATACGCAGGCTTGGCAACATGCTTGGCGAGACGCTCGTGCGCCAATCGGGAGCCGAACTGTTGGATCTCGTGGAGGAAGTTCGCGGGCTCACCAAGGACTACCGCGGCGGAGCCACAAAGTCGGGAGACCTCCAGCGATTGGATGAGCTGCTCAACAACCTCGATGTGGCGACCGCTACCCAGTTGGTCCGGGCGTTTACCACCTACTTCTATCTGGCGAATGTCGCCGAACAGACCCACCGGATCGGAGACCTTTCCCAACGCGATGCGGAGAGCACCGGCCTGCTGCTGGCAGCCGCCGAACGTATCAAGGAAGCCGATGTGGATCCGGTTGTGCTGGCTGATGTCGTCGCCCGGTTGGAGCTACGACCGGTGTTCACGGCGCATCCGACCGAGGCCGCCCGGCGTTCGATTCTCACCAAACTCGGCGATATCGCCGATTTGCTCGAAGGGCGCACCTCTGTGGCCGCCGACCGGGAACTGATCGATCGACGGGTTGCCGAGCTCATTGAGCTGATTTGGCAGACCGACGAACTTCGACATGAGCGCCCAACACCCATCGACGAAGCAAAGTCAACCATGTTCTACCTCGACGATGCCATGCACGAAGTGGCCGGACCGCTTTCGGACATCATCGATCGCGCCATGGATCGGCTCGGGATCACAACCGCTCCGGAATGGATGCCGGTGCGATTCGGAACATGGGTGGGCGGCGATAGAGACGGAAACCCGAATGTCACGCCTGAGATCACTGAACAGGTCATGGGGATCCAGCACGAGCACGCCATCCGGGAGCTGATTCGGCTCACAGAAAACCTTGCAGCGGAGTTGTCGATCTCCGACCGCCTCGTGGGTCATTCTGTCGAACTCTCCGAAAGCATCGAGATGGATAAGACCGCTCTCGCCGAGGTGTATGAGCGATTCCGTTATCTCAACGTTGCCGAACCATATCGTCTCAAGCTGGCGTTCGTGCACCAGCGGTTGATCAACACGCGTGAAAGGCTCGCCGAAGGCGCCGCCCACCGTCCCGGTGTCGATTACCAGAGCGCGCATCAACTCCTGGATGAACTATCGATCATCGACAGGTCGCTCCGGGCCCACCGTGGCGAGCTCATGGCGGGGGGTGTCCTGCGACGGATGATGAGAACCGTGGCCGGCTTCGGATTCCATCTCGCCACCATGGACGTCCGTGAGGATGCGGGCAGGCACCACGAACTCCTCGAGGTCCTCTACGAGGGCGAGGTCGATTACTCCTCGCTCGATCGCGAGCAACGCATCAAGCTCCTCAGTCAGGAGCTCATCGGCAAGAGGCCGCTGACATCGGCGAGCACCAGCCTCTCGGGCCAGCCTGCGACGACCATGGACGTGTTTCAAGCAATCCGCAAGCTGCTCGATACCTATGGAGACCACGTCATCGAGAGCTACATCTTGTCGATGACCGTTGGCGCGGACGACATCCTCGCCGCTGCCGTTTGTGCTCGTGAAGCCGGTCTGATCGACCTTCGGTCCGGAATTGCTCGTATCGGTATCGTGCCGCTGTTCGAGACGACTGACGAGATTCGTAGCGGACACGAAACGCTCGACGTCCTCTTGTCCGATCCCTCCTATCGAGAGCTCGTGACGTTGCGGGGCGGGATTCAGGAGATCATGCTCGGGTATTCAGACTCCAACAAACACGCGGGCATAACGACATCGCAATGGGAGCTGTACAAATCGTCCCGTCGCCTGCGGGACGTAGCGAGCCGCCACAGCGTGAGATTGCGGTTTTTCCACGGTAGGGGCGGCACGGTGAGTCGCGGAGGTGGTCCGACGGGCGATGCGATCATGGCCCAGGCATTTGGAACGGTCGACGCCACCATCAAGATGACCGAACAGGGCGAAGTGATCGCAGACAAGTATGGCCTGCCCCGACTCGCGGTTCGAAACCTGGAAGTCGGGTTGTCCGCCCTGCTCGAGGCATCCACGCTCCACCGGACCGCACGCCAACCGGCAGAGAAGCTGGCCAGGTGGGATGCAACAATGGATTCGATCTCCTCGGCTGCTCATAGCGCGTACCGAAAGCTGATCGATCACGAGGGGCTCGTGGACTACTTTCTCACCTCAACACCGGTCGAAGAATTAGCTGCGCTCAACATCGGATCGCGACCGGCCAGGCGGCCAGGGCAGGGTGGCGGCCTCCACGGCCTGCGGGCGATTCCGTGGGTGTTCGGGTGGACGCAATCGCGTCAGGTGATTCCAGGATGGTTCGGAGTCGGGAGCGGGCTGACCGCCGCACGCGATGAGGGCCGGCATGACGATGTCACAGAGATGTACGACCAGTGGTCCTTCTTCAGGACGTTTCTTTCAAACATCGAGATGACCCTCACGAAGACCGATCTGGTGGTTGCCGGTCACTACGTCGACCGTCTCGTCGACCCCTCCCTTCACGGTGTCTTCGAAATCATCAAAGATGAACACCGCAGGACCGTGGACGAGGTGTTGCGCATCACAGGCCAATCAGAACTTTTGGAGCGCAACCCCGTGCTCAAGCGAACACTGGAGGTTCGCGACATTTACATCGATCCCATCAGCTATTTACAGGTGGCGCTCCTCGCCAGGAGCCGTGCAGGTGAGAACGACCCCGCTCTCCGCCGTGCGTTGTTGTCGACCGTCAACGGTGTCGCCGCCGGACTCAGAAACACCGGGTGAGTCCCGGTGCACAAGGGCTTTCTGCCCCTGCTCCCGTCTCAGATCCCGACCTAGTCTTCGAGACATGAAAGACATAAAACTCTCGGTACCTGACATTTCGTGCGGCCATTGCAAGGATTCGATCGAGGGCGGCCTGGCCGACGTCGCCGGCGTAGCGAGTGTCGTCGTGGATATCGAGCGCAAGACTGTCGATCTCTCGTTTGATCCGGACGTCCTGTCGGAATCGGCTATCGACGCACGGATTGAAGATCTGGGGTACGAAGTAGCACGCTGATGCCAGCTACCGAAACCGTCCGTCTCGATGTCGAGGGCATGACGTGTGCCTCGTGCGCCTCGCGTATCGAGCGCGTGCTGAGCAAACAGGATGGTGTGTCGGAAGCCGTCATCAACTACGCAACCGGTGATGCTCGAGTGGTGTTTGATCCCGAGCTGACCGGAATCGGCTTACTGTCCGAGGCGGTCGACAAGATCGGCTACGAGATACGTGCTTCCGACGAGCACCCTGAGGTGCCCGACGCTGAAGCCAGATCGGCGTTGACGATTCTCTCCGTTGCTGCCGTTGGTACTGCGCTTGTTGTCTGGGATCCCAACATGGTTGTGATGGTTGGGGCAGCGAGCATCGTGACGCTCGTAGCGGGTTGGCAGTTTCACCGGGAGGCGTTTGTTCGGGCCCGTCACCTTTCCACAAACATGGACACCTTGATCTCGATGGGTTCGCTCGCCGCCTACGGCTACTCGATTTGGGCGATTGCAGCCGACGCCGAGCCGTATTTTCACACGGCGGCGTTCATAGTGACGTTCGTGCTCGCGGGGCGGTATCTCGAGGCGCGCGCCAAAGGTCGAGCGTCGCAAGCGGTGACCCGGCTGCTCTCGCTCGGAGCGAAGGAGGCCAGGGTTCGGACAGGCGACACCGTGCGCGTGATACCCGTAGAGGAGGTGCAGCCGGGTGATGAGCTGGTCATCGGGCCTGGTGAGATTGTGCCGGCTGACGGCATCGTCATCGAGGGAACGTCCGAAGTGGATGAATCCATGATGACAGGCGAGTCCGTCCCTGTACTGAAGATCGCAGGAGATGAGGTGTACGGCGCCACCGTGAACCAGCAAGGGCAGATCATTGCAAAGGCCACCGCGGTTGGCAGCGAGAGTTCACTCGGCAGGATCGCCCGCATGGTCGAAGACGCTCAAGCTACCAAGGCCGAGGTTCAGAGATTGGCCGACAGGATTTCGGCCGTTTTCGTGCCGATCGTCGTGGTCATCGCGACCCTGACCGTGCTCGGATGGATGATGGTTGGCAGCGGATTTGGGGACGCCCTGGCACTCGGGATAGCAGTGCTCGTGGTTGCGTGCCCTTGTGCGCTGGGTTTGGCAACTCCGATGGCCGTGATGGTGGGGACCGGTCGTGGCGCCGAGCTCGGCGTGCTCTTCAAACAGGCGGACGTTTTTGAGCGCGTCAAGAAAGTGGACACGGTGATGTTCGACAAGACGGGAACGCTCACATCCGGAGCAATGGAGTTCCGGGCGTTTCATACGTCCATCGACCAGCGGCGTTTTCTGCAGCTCGTCGCCTCGGCGGAGAATGGAGTGAGTCATCCGATTGGAATGGCAATCGTCAACGAGGCCGATCGGCGGGAGATCGAGTTGCTGCCATTGACGCTCTTGAACAATCATCCAGGTCTTGGTGTAGAAGCCGAAGTCGACTTCACCCCGATATGGATCGGGACATCAGAACTCATGGCAAAGCAGGATTTCAGCATGCCCGAGATCTACCCGACCGTCGCTGCATCACTGGAACAAACCGGCTCGACGGTGTTCTTCGCCGGCTGGTACGGAGAGGTCAAGGGACTGATAGCGGTCGGGGACCGAATCCGGCCTGAGTCCAGTCGAGCAATCTCGGCTCTGGCCGATCTGGATATTGATGCCGTGATGGTTACAGGCGACACCTACCGGGTGGCGCTGAGCGTTGCCGAAGCAATCGGCATCGACGAGGTTCGCGCAGGTGTTCGACCAGGCGAAAAGGCTGACGAGGTGTCGACGCTGCAGAAGGCCGGGTTGACCGTTGCTTTTGTTGGCGATGGCATCAACGACGCCCCGGCTCTCACTCAAGCCGACATCGGCATGGCCGTAGGAGCCGGAAGCGATATAGCGATCGAGAGCGGTGACATCGTCCTTGCCAACTCAAATCCGGTGACTGTTGTTACCGCGGTGGACCTCGCGCGACGAATCCATGCGACGATCAAACAGAATCTGGGCTGGGCGTTTGTGTACAACACGGCGGCGATTCCGCTTGCGGTACTGGGATTCCTTTCCCCACCGATTGCTGCAGGGGCCATGGCACTGTCGAGTGTTTCCGTGGTTCTCAACAGTCTCCGGTTGACCCGATATGGCCGGGCCACCGGAAATGCTCGCTAGCCTGGCGACGTATGGACCCGATTAGACGGTTGCGCCAGATCTCGCTTCATCGACCGGTCGCGGTCATTGGATTCGACGGTTGGGCGGATGCGAGTTCGGTGAGCTCAGGAACCGCCGAATACCTCCTCGACGACGACGCTGAGCCCTTCGCGATCATTGAATCTGAGGACTACTTTGACTTCGGTGAAACGAGGCCGGTGGTGACTGTTGAAGACGGCCGGGTCGTCTCGATGACGTGGCCTTCAACCAAAATCTCACATGCCGTGCATGATGGTCGGGATCTTGTCGTCGTATCCGGGCCTGAACCCGGCCTTCGTTGGAAGAGCTACGCAAGACACCTCGGCTCATATCTGGCTGAGCTCGGCGTTGAATCTGTCGTCACGGTCGGGGCGTTCGTGGGTCAGGTTCCGCATACGGTCCCGACGCCAATTTTTGCAGTTGCCTCGGATCCGGATCTCCTGATCGAGTACAACCTCGTTGGAAGTGACTACGAGGGTCCGACCAGCGTCTACTCGGTCATCGTGGAAGCTTTGCGAGAAGAAGGAATTCAGGCCGTCGGGCTGTGGGGAGGTTGTCCGCACTACCTCGGAAGCAACTCGAATCCCAAGGTCATGCTCGCCCTGGTGAATGCGGTCGGTCGGGTTCTGCAAATCCGGATAGATGCCTCTGAGCTTTCGGTGCTGGCAGGCGAATTCGAAGCACGAGTCGACAGCGCGCTCGGACAATCAGAAGATCTAGCCGACTACGTCGCCGAACTCGAGCGAGCCGTTTCGGGCGTGGAAGACGAAGATGTCGACACGCTGATCGATGAGGTCGAGGAGTTTCTCAAGCGGGGTCAATGACGCCGTTTGTCGGGTGCTACACCCGCTCGATCACGGTTGCAACACCCATGCCGCCACCGGTGCAGAGCGTCACCAAACCGGTCGTGAGATCCTGCCGGATGAGTTCGTCAACCAGGATTCCGGTCAGCATGGCACCCGTTGCCCCGAGTGGATGACCCATGGCGATGGCGCCTCCGTTCACGTTTGTGATGTTCTGGTCGACGTTGAGATCCTTCATCAAGCGCAGTGCAACCGACGCAAAGGCTTCGTTGATCTCGATGAGGTCGATGTCGTCGATACCCATGCCGGCTTTGGCGAGTGCTTTCCGTGACGCCGGTCCCGGACCCGTGAGCATGATTGTCGGCTCGCTGCCGACCACGCCAACCGAGACGATCCGTGCCCGCGCGGTGAGTCCGTTCACGTTCCCGGCTTCTCTGCTGCCGACGAGCACGAGCGCGGCGCCATCCACGATTCCCGAAGAATTGCCTGCCGTGTGGACGTGATGGATTTCGGTTATTGCCGGGTACTTCGCCAGGGCCGTTTCGTCGAAACCGTGCGTCGTTCCGATCCCGGCGAACGCTGGTTCCAGGGCAGCGAGGTCTTCGAGTGTCGTACCGGGGCGCATGTGCTCATCCCGATTCAGGACCACGCGGCCGTGATCGTCGAGCACCGGTACCACCGAGCCATCGAATCGCCCATCTGCCCAGGCCTTGGCGGCCCGTTCCTGGGAAGTGATTGCGAATTCATCGACGTCGCGGCGAGAAAATCCTTCGATCGTTGCGATGAGGTCGGCTCCGATGCCCTGTGGCACGAAACCGATGGCGGTTGCGATCTCCGGGTCGGAGTATGACGGATCGCCGCCTGATCCCATCGGCACTCTCGACATTGATTCCACACCACCTGCCAGGATGAGATCGTCCCAACCAGAGCGAATGCGGGCTGCGGCTTGATTGACGGCTTCCAGACCCGACCCGCAGTATCTGCTCAATTGCTGCCCGGGTACCGAGTCTCCAAAACCGGATGTCAGCACTGCCGTCCTTGCGACGGTGCCGCCTTGATCGCCATGGGCTTCTACCGTGCCGAGCACGACGTCGTCGACAGTCGAAGGATCGAGTTCCGGATTCCTCTCACGCACCGCGTCCAGCAGCGTTGAGATGAGCGTGGTCGGTGAGACCTCGTGAAGGGACCCGGTTGGTTTGCCGCGGCCACGCGGCGTGCGTACCGAATCAAAGATGAACGCATCCGGCATGTGTACTCCCCTTCGAGCTTTCGAGATCGGAGCCTTCAGGACTCAAGCATCGAGAACGAGCCCCGCTTGAGGTTTCCGACGTCAGCGTAGCCGTCGGTGTCGACTATCAGAGGTCGAAATCGAATGGCAAATCCGCAGTGCATGCAGCTTGTCCGCCCCACCCTGGCGCCGGGTTACTTCTTGCGCTTGTGTCGGTTTTTGCGCAGCCGCTTTCGATACTTGTGTTTCGACATTTTCTTGCGGCGCTTTTTGACGAGTGAACCCATACGGCCTTTCTTTGCAGCGCCAAGGATGGTTGGTGGAGACTAGAAGTGCAAGCCTCGGTAGACTTTTGTTTGCATGGCCGTTCTCATCGGAGTCACAAGCGAGACCAAAGTAGTTCCGCGCGCGGGTCGTGACGCGCCTGCATCAGTGATCGCGATGTATTACCTCGAGGCCGTTCGCAGGGCGGGTGGAACACCGGTGGTCGTGCCCCCCGGTCCCCCCGATTACATTCACGGCCTGGCGTCGCGGCTCGATGGTCTGGTGTTGAGTGGTGGTGGTGACATCGATCCGGCTCGATATGATCGCCAGGCGATAGAGCAGGTGTATGGGGTCGACGAGGCGAGGGACACAACAGAACTCGCTCTGGTCGACGCCGCTCTCAGTCTCAACCTGCCGACACTCGCGATCTGTCGCGGAATGCAGGTGGTGAACGTAGCTCTGGGAGGCTCTCTGATTCAGGACATCGCGACCGAACGGCCAGACTCTCTCGTCCACTGGGCCCCCGACACGCAGTTTGATTGCCATCAACCCGTCACGGTTGACCCGGCAACTGACCTCGCATCGGTACTCGGGTCATCCGAGGTGAAAGTCAACTCGATCCACCATCAGGCGGTCGACACGTTGGGAGAGGGTCTGACGGCAGTAGCGTGGGCAGAGGATGGCATCATCGAAGCTGTCACGTACGACGGCGAATGGCCTCTCCTGGCAGTGCAGTGGCACCCGGAAAGGCTGTTTACGGAAGACACCGCTTCGGCAGCGTTGTTCGATGGCCTCGTCAATAGGGCTACAGCCAAGCGCGACTCGAGGTAGGGGGCGCTTCTCCCTGATATTCAACCGGATTGTTCGATCCCCGAACCGGTTTCGATCGTTTGCACTTCACCCGCTCCATTGAGAGCTTCGAGCATTGCACTGCCGATCGCCTCCTGCCGATCGGCGTTCGTGAAGGCCAGGACGGCCGGTCCTGCCCCGCTCATGACGGCTGCTGCCGCGCCTGCCGACCTGGCCGCAGTGATCACCTTGCCGATCACCGGTCGCATACGAATGCGGTGTGGTTCATGGAGCTCGTCTTGTCCCACCTCTCTCAGCAGCTCGAGGTTGCCGGTTCGAAGTCCTTCGATCAGGAATACGGTCCGGCTCGCGGTGCGGGCGGCCGAGCCGAGCGGTACGTCGCCTGGCAAGGCGAGCCGGGCGAGATCGGTGGGAAGCGTTTCATTCGGGAGAGCGATCAGGATTCGAATCTCGTCGTGCAGATCGAAGCGTTTGACGTACCCCTGTGGTGAGCACACCACCAGGCCACCGTAGACGGCGGCCGCAACATTGTCGTAGTGGTCTTCGAGTTCGTAGCCGACACGGACGATGCGATCAATGTCGAGCGGTTGCGCCGTCGCCAGAAGCACTGCTCCGATGGTTGCGGTGATACAAGCGGCGGACGAGCCGAGTCCTTTTCCCATGGGAATCTCGCTCGTGAGTTGAATCGAAACCGGTTGATCCGATATTGCTCTAGCAGCCTCGAGAATGATTCCGGACGGATCTGGCGACCTGACCTGCCATGCGTCTGACAAGGAAACACGTGCGGTCGTTCGGAGGTTCAGGGCCAGACCGATGTAATCGAAACCCGGTCCAAGGTTGCCAGAAGACGCAGCGGTGGATACCGAGACCTCACCACCATCCGGCTGTGAATCAGGCATGTCTGGAGGCTCGCGAAGAGGGGGTCATGGTGCCGCAGATAATAAGCGCCCCGGTATTTGCTACCCTCCACCCGGTGAGTGACCTCGAGTTCTTCTTCGATCCTGTGTGTCCGTGGGCGTGGATCACGTCGCACTGGATTCACGAGGTGGCGGCCGAGCGTGAGATGCACGTTCACTGGCGTTTCCTGTCTCTTCACGTCCTCAACGAGGGGACCGACTACGCCGAGTTTCCACCCAACCACCTCGAGGAACACACGACGGGCCTCAAGTTGCTCAGGGTTGCTGCATCGGTTCGCGATACCGAAGGCGCGGGCGCGATTGAAGATCTCTACACGACGTTCGGGACCGATCTGCACGTCAAAGGTCGGAGCGAGGAACTCTGGTTGGAACTCAACGAAGGACTTCCACGGTATCTCGATGAAATCGCGGTTGGCGCTCGCCATGCGGCTGCGGCAAACGATCCGGGATGGGATTCGGTAATTCGAGCCGAGACGGCAGAAGCACTCCAGCGCGCCGGCCCGGATCTCGGAACTCCCGTCATCACCCTCGATCCGCCATATGGGCCCTCGTTCTTCGGGCCCGTCATCAGCCGCATTCCACGCGGTGCTGAAGCTCTTCGAACATGGGACGCGTTCGAGGTGCTTGCGCGAACGCCGGGGATGGCAGAGATCAAACGCAGTCTGCGTGATCGCCCCGACTTCACCTAGAGCGCACTGATGCCGGAGTACCCCGATATCGAGGTGTACATCGAATCGCTCCAGCGACACTTCGCCGGCACCGTGCTCAACCGTATTCGGGTGCAATCGATCTCGCTTTTGCGGACGTTCGACCCTCCCATCGACGCGGTCCACGGCAAAACGGTGCAGGGGTTCCGGCGGATGGGGAAGCGCATCGTATGGGTGATGGAAGACGAGCTGTTCATCGTCCTCCACCTGATGGTTTCAGGACGTTTGAGAATGAAAGAATCGGGTGCCGCGATACCGAAGAAGTCTGGTGCGGCAGCCTTTGATTTCGATCACGCATCGCTCCTTCTCACGGAAGCCAGTTCGAAGAAGCGGGCATCGCTGCAGGTCATCCGGGGAGAGGAGGCTCTTTCGTCCGTTGACCCCGGAGGCATCGAAATCTTTGAAATCGACGTCGAAGAGTTTGGAGAGGTTCTCACCGGCGTGAAGCACACCGTCAAACGGGCCTTGACCGATGCGCATCTGTTCAGCGGAATCGGAAACGCGTACTCCGATGAGATTTTGCACAGGGCGAAGGTATCGCCGTTCAAACGAACCGGAACGCTCACAGACGACGAAGTGGCTGCGATCTTCGATGCGACCCGTCAAGTACTGGATCAGTACACCGATGCCTTGCGTCAGGAAGTCGGCGACGGTTTCCCGGACAAGGTCACGGCCTTCAGGAAAGACATGATCGTTCACGGCAAGTTTGGAGAAGAATGTCCGGTCTGCGGTTCCCCCGTACAGCGAATTGTGTATGCGTCAAACGAGACCAACTATTGCGCCGGATGTCAAACGGGCGGCAAGATCCTGGCCGATCGATCGTTGTCGAGGCTGCTGAAGGACGACTACCCGCGACGACTTGAAGACTTGGAGGGATGAGGCATGCGACCGGTTCACGTTCTCAGGGTTTTCACGGATGCCACGGGCGAGGCAGGCAACCCGCTCGGGGTTATCGGTGATGTCACCGGACTCACCGAGTCACGGATGCAACCGATTGCGACCGAACTCGGTTTCTCCGAAACCGTGTTCATCGACTGGCGTCAGGGTGGCGTTCCATCCATCCGAATCTTCACGCCCGGCAACGAGCTCCCCTTTGCGGGTCATCCTCTCGTGGGAGCAGCCTGGTACCTCAATGAGATGGGGCCGGGCGCTGCCGGGATCAATGCCAGGTCCGGATATGTGGAGTTCGGATTTGAGCGGGGTCTCACCTGGATCACGGCGCCTTCGTCCGTAGCAGTGGTGGCTGACGCCCCTGATGCATCACAGGTATGTGCCGCCCAGGGATGGGACGAACCGGTGTCCGCGCACAGCGTTCTCATGCCGCGCCGCTATCTGATGGTTGACATGGGCGACGCTTCCATCATCGACGTTCTCGAAGCAACAGCCGAGGCGATGCCGGTCGGACTCGACGAGGCGATGGTGTATCCGTATGCACGTGCGGGGAACGAGCTGCGATCTAGAGCGTTCGCGCACGCGATGGGAATACCCGAAGATCCCGCGACCGGGTCCGCTGCAACCGCCTATGCCGCGATTCGGCGCCAGGAAGGTGAGACGGGCGGCGGTGTGTGGATCAAACAGGGCCCACGAGATGCGATTTCTGAAATCCGGCTGGTATGGGACGAGGAGACCATCAAACTCGGCGGCCGGGTCGTCAAAGACCGGATCATCGAAATCGACTGAAGTTCCCGGCCTAGGTCTCGCGATTGGGCATCGGGTACGGCCATTCCAGACGATGTCTCGCCAGTAACTCGGCATCGGCCATGATGTCGCCGGTCGAGCCATCGGCCACGATTCGTCCTTCGTTCATGACGACCGACCGGTCACACAGCTCATGCGCGAAGGCGAGATCGTGGGTGATGACGACCTGAGTGATGGTGAGGCTTGCCAATGTCCGGATCAGGTCGCGTCGTCCAGCCGGGTCGAGCCCGGATGCAGGCTCGTCGAGCACGAGGATGTCGGGGCGCATTGCCAAAACCGTGGCGATCGCAGCACGTCGTTGCTCGCCACCGCTGAGATGGTGGGGGGCCCGATCACCCAACTCCCTGGCTTCGACTGCGGTCAACGCCTCCGAGACCCGTTCATCGAGGGCGTCACCTCTGAGTCCGAGATTGGCGGGACCAAACGCCACGTCCTGAGACACGGTAGGCATGAAGAGCTGGTCGTTCGGATTCTGAAAGACGAGTCCCACCCGGCGTCGTATTTCGCGTGTGGTTTGTTCGGTGAGAAGCAGATCGCCGATCTGGACCGTGCCCCCGTTCGCGGTCAGCAAGCCATTCAAGTGCAATGCAAGTGTGGTCTTTCCGGCACCATTCGGGCCAAGGATGGCAACCTTCTGTTCCTGTTCTACGATCAGGTTGAGTCCACGCAGCGCCTCGCGGCCGTCTGGATATGTGTAGCTCAGCTCCCGCACATCGATGGCGGGAAAGCTCATCGCAGTACCCACGCGAGTGCTGCAATCGTGAAGGCGGCGAGGGTGAATGCCGATGTCATCGCCCAGTCCCGGGTGGACGCACGGCGGGCCGTGATCTGTGGCATTGTTCCGTCGAAGCCACGTGCCAGCATTGCGGCGTGAACGCGCTCGCCTCTTTCGTATGTTCGAATGAAAAGCGTTCCTGCTGCGGTACCGAGCGGCGCTGCCTGCCACAGCCATCGTGGGACATATCCTCTCGCGGCCATGGCCCGTCTCATTCGCCCGAATTCATCGACCACGAGCTCCAGGTACCGAATCATGAACGCGGCGATGGCCGTCATCACCGACGGGACGCGAAGCACCGTGAGCCCGCGCAAGATTTCGGAAACCTCGGTTGTTGCCGCAAGAAGAATCGACGTCGCCGCTCCGAGCGTTGCCTTGGCGATGATATTCCACATGGCCCACAAGCCTTCGCGCGAGACGCTCACGCCTGCAACCACCACTTGTTCTCCCCCGCCGACGAACGGGATCAAGAGAGCAAACAGCAGGAAAGGAACAACACCCAGAAGCCGCAGCGCGATGAAGCCGGGTCTTATGCTCGCGACGGTTGCAACCGTTGCGAGCATGAGCGCGTACAGGCCGAACGCCCAGAATTCTTCGCGCGGAGTTGCGGCGACTGCGCCAACAGTGGCGAGAGTCGCCACGATCTTGGCTTCTGGCGCTATCCGGTGAAGTACCGAATGCTCGTGAACATACAGGGCGTGAGCGTGGCCGGCTCCCATCAGTCGGCTCCCGATAATGGAGCATCGGACCGCTGCGTGAGCGCCCGTGCCTGGCGCAAACTGTGCGCGAGTCCAGTGGCCACGGCGAGGGTGATCACCACACCGGCGAGGCCCGCCACGGCAAGACTGACGGCCTCGTTTCTGATGCTCTCGACGGCGTAATCGGCAAAAAGAGGACTGCGGGCCGGCCCGGTTGCTTCAATGCCTACCCGGTCTGCAACTGCTTCGAGGCCGTCGGGTTCCGACGCCGAGAACTGACTAACGATCGCGGCAGTGAACACGGTGACGATGAGTCCAGCCACCAGAAACGCCCGGACGCTCATACGGCCGGTGTCCGTCAATTGCGAGAGTTGAAGACCTCGTGCTCCATAGACCATGTCCGGACGTGTTCGAAGAATGGCGAGAACGATCATTGCGCTGATGGCAGCTTCACCGACACCGATCAAAAGATGAACGCTGACCATCGCACCGAACACCGTGTCGAAACCAATCGGTGCAGTGGCACCAAAAAGCCACTCGATCGAGAACGCCATCGAAGCAAGCACAACGGATGTTCCTGCGGCCAGCCCCGTGGCGGACACCACGCCGGTTGCGGAGGTTGGCATCACCTTTCGAAATAGGAGGTAGGCACCGTATCCCCCGTAAGCAGGCACAATGGCCAGATTGAGGACGTTGTATCCGAGCGCGGTGATTCCTCCGTCGGCGAAGGCCAATGCCTGGATCACAACGACGATCGACACCACGAGAACGCCTACGCCAGGTCCCAACAGGATGGCGGCGAGTGCGCCACCGATCAGATGTCCGGTGGTTCCGGCCACAACCGGAAAGTTCACCATCTGAGCAGCAAACAAGAAGGCTGCACCCAGGCCCGCAAGCGGGATCTGCTTGTCGCTCAGCGTTGCGGAAGAATGACGGAGTGCACCGGCGACGGACCCGACGCTCAAGGCTCCCGTCGCGAGCGCGGTGCCTGCATTGAGGAATCCGTCTGGTGCGTGCATGCTGTCTCCGCCCGGTGGTGCCTGTCGAAGCTATCGTATTTGCGAATTGTTCGCAATTAGCCGATGGCGTTGACTGTTGCAGAGGTGATACATGGTGGCTTCGACCAGGGCCGGAATCGATGACGATGGTCTCGGCTCCGTGCTTCGTCGCCACGGCTATCGGTCAACGGTGCCCCGCCGGTCGGTCTGGAACGTTTTGGCCCGGGCGGATAGGCACATGACGGTCGAGCAAATCGCCCGCCATGTTGCCAAGGAGCACCAAGGTGTCAATCTCGCCT
>JBFGAX010000040.1:0-24936 GCA_041567895.1 Acidimicrobiia bacterium | reverse complement strand
TTACCGGAATCTCGGCAACCCAGAACCTCGAAGGCTCGTAGATCTGATCTGGCGCAGCGGCGAGCGCGTTCTCTGGGACGGATCGCGTACGCTCGTGATGGGGATACTCAACGTGACCCCGGATTCCTTCTCTGACGGCGGAGAGTTCCTTGATCCGGACACCGCCATAGAACAGGGTTTGGCACTCGTGGGAGCAGGCGCCGATATCGTTGACGTAGGCGGCGAATCGACCAGGCCGGGTTCTGAGCCGGTATCACCCGAGGTCGAGCAAGCCAGGGTGCTACCGGTGGTTGAAGCCCTCGTGTCAAAAGGAATAACTGTTTCGATTGACACGTCCAAAGCCCGGATTGCGAAAGCAGCCGTCACCGCGGGGGCCTCGATCATCAACGACGTCACCGGCTTCAGATCATCTGAGATGGTAGATGTGGCGGCAGATACCGCGGTGGCCGTCGTGGCCATGCACATGCTCGGTGAACCACGGACGATGCAGGAGAATCCGACGTATGAAGATGTCGTTGCAGAAGTCGCGAGCTATCTCATGCGGCAGGCTTCGACGCTTCGAACCGCCGGCGTGGGCGCCTCGGCTATCGCGATAGATCCGGGAGTCGGGTTCGGCAAAACCGTTGACCACAACCTCGAACTGTTGCGGCATCTCGATCGATTCGTCCTCTCGGGATATCCGGTCGTGCTTGGTGCTTCGCGCAAGTCGTTCATCGGTACCGTGCTCGGCGGACGGAGTCCAGCCGATCGAGATGTCGGAACCGCCGCAACGGTCGTCGCTGCGGTACTGGCCGGAGTTGCCGTCGTGCGGGTGCACAACGTCGACATGTGCCTGCAGGCCGCGCGCATGGCAGACGCTATTGTGGGATAGCTATTCCTAGGAGGTCCCGTTACGACTCGGCCCAAGACCGTCGGTCTGCAACCACAGGGGTTCACATGGGTGATCTCCGGTCGGCTTGCCGTATCGGAGCGGGTGGGCGGAAGCGGAATGCAACACCGCCGCGTTCGCCGCGACGAGGAACTCAGCTGGCTGCGCGACAACGGCTTCAACACCCTGCTTTCGGTGCTCGAGGACACATTCAATGTTTCGGCATACGAGGAATCTGCGATGCGCGTCCTCCATGTTCCCATCAAGGGTGAACTGGAGGATCATCAGGCGGCGCAAGTGCTGGAAGGTGTCATGCGATGCCTCGACCATGACAGCTCCGTGACCCTCCTGCATAGCGACAGCGTGACTGACGGGATCCTCGGCGTTCTCGGGGGCTACCTGCTGCGCAGCGGATTGTTGGATGATCCGATCATCGCAATCGCCACGATCCAGGAAATCATGGGTCGCCCCCTCGGCCCGACCGGCCGCAGGTTTCTCCTCGCCGCCGCCCCGTGACCTGGGCTGGAATCGGTCTCGGATCAAACCTGGGTGACAGCCGGGATCATCTCCGCTTTGCGATAACGTCCCTTCGAGCACACCACCGCCTGCTCCGGATCTCGTCACTTTTTCAGACGGCACCGGTCGGCCCCATCGACCAGCCGGACTTCACGAATGCTGCCATCCTCTTGGAAACACGTGCAGAACCACGCGCCTTGCTCGATGAGCTCCAGGAAGTCGAACGATCCAGGGGCCGCGACCGATCGTCCGAAGTGCGGTTCGGTCCGCGATCGCTCGACCTCGACATTCTTCTGTGGGACGGCGTGGCAATAGACGAGCCTTCTTTGATGATTCCTCATCCTCGCCTGACCGAGCGTCGGTTTGCTCTCGAGCCACTCATTGAGGTGTGGCCGGACGCCACACTGCCGGACGGCACTCGCATTCTCGACCTATGGCAGGCTGTCGCCGGACAGATATCGACCAAGCTTCAGGGTCCGACCTGGTTCTGAGCGTCGAGAGTCGATGGGGGCCTGATTGGCTAGCGTTCGGCGAATGATCGAACTGGTCGAGACGTTTGCAGGAACTCGTGACCTTCAACGCGCTCGTGGTGGGTTGGTCGGACTGGTACCCACCCTGGGGTTTCTGCATGATGGTCACGCTTCCCTCATCCGAAGGGCTCGGTCCGAGTGTGACGTCGTGACAGTGAGTGTGTTCGTCAATCCTCTTCAGTTCGGCGAAGACGAGGATTTTGACAAGTACCCACGCGATATTCAACGAGATTCGGCGATTGCTGAAGCTGCAGGTGCCGATCTGGTATTCGCACCTCCGCTTGCAGAGATGTTTCCCGAAGCGCCGGTCACGACGGTGGATCTCGATGCTCTCACTGACACGATGACCGGAAAATCCCGGCCCGGTCATTTTGCCGGCGTTGCCACGATCGTGACCAAGCTATTTGCCGGCCTACAGCCGCACCGCGCCTATTTCGGACGCAAAGACGCACAACAACTCGCAGTTGTGACGAGGTTGGCCGCCGATCTCTCGTTTCCCGTACGTGTCGTCGGCTGTCCGATCATCCGCGAAGCCGACGGTCTGGCCATGTCAAGCAGGAACACGTACCTCAACGACCTGGAGCGTCGTGCGGCAACGAGCCTTTCGCGAGGTTTGATGGAAGCAGCCGACGCGGTCGAGCGCGGAACGCTCGATGCCGAAACGCTCGAAGCGATAGCGTACGACGCAATGTCCTCAGAACATCTCGTAGAGCCGGAGTACGCGGAGTTACATGACGCCCATTCGGTCGTACACCTCAATACAGTCGACCGTGACTCGTTTCTTGCCGTAGCGGGTCGGCTTGGAGAAACCCGCTTGATCGACAATGTTCATTTCGATGTTTCTGATGAGGGGATCGTCATAGATCGAGGTATTCGCTCTCCACAACCTGCGTCAGGTCAGTCCTGATGCTGCTCGTGATCGACATCGGAAACACGGAAACCGTCCTCGGGGTGTACCGGGGAGAGGATCTCATTCACACCTGGCGTGTCGTGACCGTTGGTCGGCGGACGGCTGACGAGTATCGCCTCACGTTACGAGCTCTTCTCGATCTCGAGCATCTGAACGGTGACCTGACGGGAGCTGCGCTTGCAAGCGTTGTTCCATCTGCTACGGCCGCACTCCGGGTCGTCTTGCCGGACGTCGTGTCCGGCCCGGTGACCATCGTGGAGACCGGGATCAAGACGGGGATCAAGGTCGCGGTGGACAACCCTCGTGAGGTGGGCGCAGACCGAGTCGTCAACGCAGTCGCGGCTGCCGAGCGGTACCCGCTACCCGTTGTCGTCGTGGACTTCGGAACCTCGTCCAACTTCGATGTGATCGATCTCGCGGGCAATTACGTAGGCGGAGTGATCGCCCCCGGCCTGGCGGTGTCTCTTGAAGCGCTCATCGACCGGACCGCGGCACTCCGCCGGGTTGAATTGGTTGCCCCGGCGTCGGTGATCGGCACAAACACAGTCGCGGCGATTCAATCGGGCCTCGTCTACGGTCATGCTGGTTTTGTCGACGGTATCGTCGAACGTATGCGGGCGGAGCTCGAGGGCGACATCACAGTGGTTGCCACCGGCGGCCTCGCCACGACGATTGCTCCTCACTGTTCCTCGGTAGATGAGGTGGACGAACACCTCACCCTCTTTGGGCTCAAGCTGCTCCACGAGATGAACACATGACCGAGAGCCGACCCGACGAACAACAGGTCATCCGTAGAGACAAGGTCGCCGAACTCCGCAAACGAGGCATCGATCCATACCCCGTCGGGTTTCGACCAACCCACCGATCGGATCAGCTTCATGCTGCATACCCGGGGCTCGAGCCGGGTACTTCAACCGGTTTCGACGTCTCGGTGGCAGGCCGTCTGGTCGGTTTCAGAGACATGGGCAAGCTCGCGTTCGGAGTGCTGCAGGACGCCGGAGGCCGCATTCAGCTGTTTGTGGACAGGTCGAGTCTCGACGATCGTTACGACGAGTTCGTTGCACTCGATCTGGGCGATGTCGTCGGAGTTTCAGGTGAAGTGATCACCACCAGGAAGGGGGAGCTGAGCGTTCGAGTTTCCGACTTCCAGCTGCAAGCCAAGGCTTTGCATCCGATGCCGGAGAAGTATCACGGGCTCGTCGACACCGAGACCCGATATCGACAGCGGTATCTGGATCTCATTGCAAACGAAGACTCCCGCCGGGTGTTCGACGTGAGAACCGGGGTCATTCGTTCACTGCGGGCGACATTTGAGGAGCGCGGGTTTGTCGAGGTCGAAACTCCGATGCTGCAGATACAGCCCGGCGGGGCAATCGCCAAACCATTTGTGACCCATCACAACGCTCTCGATCTCGACATGTACTTGCGGATCGCGCCCGAGCTCTATCTCAAACGGCTCGTGGTTGGCGGGATGGACAGGGTATTCGAGATCAACCGCAACTTCCGCAATGAGGGTCTATCACCGCGCCATAACCCGGAATTCACGATGCTCGAGTCTTACGAGGCGTACGCGGACTACGAAGACGTGATGGAACTCGTTGAAGAGGCGATCTCTGAGGCTGCCCTCGCTACCGCCGATACGACCTCGATCGTGTACCAGGGGCGAGAGATGAACCTCACTCCGCCCTATGCCCGCATCGACTACATCGGGTCGGTCGCAGAAGCACTCAAGGAAGACATCTCGATCGAAACCGACGAAGAACGGCTACGCAATATCGTTCGCGCCCTTGGCCTGGAGGTCCCGGACGGCGGAAGTGGGAAGCTTTTCGAATCGCTGTTCGAAGAACTTGTCGAGCCGAAGCTGTGGGATCCGGTGTTTGTGGTCGACCTGCCGACCGAGATTTCACCGCTTTCACGCGCCCATCGATCCCGACCCGGGCTCGCGGAGCGCTTTGAGCTCTTCATGGCCGGGCGTGAGATCGCCAATGCCTTCACCGAGCTCAACGATCCGGCCGAACAACGGGCCAGGTTTGAAATGCAGGCTGCGGCCCGTGCCTCAGGAGATGACGAGGCACATCCGATCGATGAGGACTATCTGCTGGCGCTCGAGTATGGAATGCCACCTACCGGAGGTCTCGGGATCGGCGTTGACCGGCTGGTTATGGTGCTCGCCGACGTCGCGTCGATCCGCGACGTGATTCTTTTCCCGCACCTGAGGCCGGAGGGAGCCCGGGCACAAGCCGACTGAATGCCGACCGAGCGGTCGGCTGCCGGTTACCACTTTTTGTGGGCATCCCGTGCTCTTTCAGTTAGCATGCGGGCGTTCACACCCATCGACGTGAACGGGCTGGCATGATCTCTCCGTTTAAAAGGCGGCGTCCAAAATCCCCATCTGATATCAACGCGATGGCATTTCGGGTCATCCCGATCCTGCTGCTCGTGTTTGCCGTCGGTGCCTGGGCATTCTCGGACCGGAGTCCGTCCGGGACCACGTCGTCGACCCGGATTGCGACGGATATCGAGGTTCTCAACGCCGTTCTCGATCTCGACGTCGGTGGCGTCTCGACCACGACCAACCCGCCGGTGAGCGTCACACGCGCGGCAGAGACGTCCGTAACGACGACGATATCCTCATCCACCTCATCCGAAGCCGAGACGACGACGCTCGCACCTGCGACCACCAGGGCAGCCGTCCAGACGACGCGACCGGCGCCAACGACTACGAGAGCCCCGGCAACGACCACGGCACCCACCACAACCACCGAACCCCCGACCACGACCACGGAGCCACCAACAACGACCACCGAACCGCCGACCACGACGACCGAGCCACCTACCACCACGACAACCACGGCACCAAGTACCACCACGACGACTACGACGTTGCCGCCGACGACCACGACGGTTGTCGAAGAGGAGCCGTTCATTTTCGTCACGTCGATCTCCGGCGAGACGAGATCCAGAGGTAAGAGATGGCGCGCCGTGGTGACGGTCGGCCTCGGGCGCACCGACGACGGTGGAACAGGGAATGTCACCGTGACCTTCTCTGTGAACGGAGAACTGGTGAGCGTCGGATCCAAGACCGTGCAGGTCAACCTCGATGACTCGGATGAATCTGTAACCGTTTCCGTCGTGAACGTAGTGAAGGAGGGAGTCGTATACGCACCCTCTCTCAACCGGGCTAGCTCTATAACGCTCGAGCGCCCTGGTGGCGGCGAAGAAGAGGGCTAGTCCAGGGCGTCTTTGTAGGCGGTGAGCACGCGATCGCGCGCAAACATGTGGTCGACGATCGGCGTGGGATACGTTTCCCCGAGTTCGATATCCGCTTCGGCAAGTGCCATCGGAGGAGCATCCCACGGAGCATGAATATCCCGGTCGTCAAGTGCAGCGAGTTCCGGTACGAATCGCCGAATGTAGACGCCCTCCGGGTCGAACTTTTTCGACTGTGAGATCGGGTTGAAAACACGAAAATACGGAGCGGCGTCTGTCCCGGACCCTGCGACCCACTGCCAGTTTCCGATGTTTTGAGCAGGGTCGCCGTCTATGAGCTTCTCCATGAAGAAGCGCTCACCTATCCGCCAATCGACCAGCAAGTGCTTCACCAGGAACGATGCGGTCACCATGCGGGTGCGGTTGTGCATCCAGCCGGTTGTCACAAGTTGTCGCATTGCGGCGTCGACAAACGGATAGCCGGTTTGGCCCGTTTTCCAGGCCTCGATGTCATCAGGGTCGTTGAGCCACTCGATGTCGTCGTATTCGGGCTTGAGAGAACCTTTCGCCGAGTGTGGGAAGTAGTAGAGAACCTGGGCGTAGAAATCCCTCCAGCACAGTTGTCTGAGGAATGACCGGCGCCCCTCGCTTTCGGTGCCGAGGTGATCCCAGATCGTGCGTGGCGATATCGTCCCGAACTTGAGATCCGCCGACAGGTGAGATGTGTCATCCCGACCCGGGTCGTTGCGGTAATCCGGATACTCGTCGACAACGTCCGTGAAGGCCTCGAGCCTCTTCCTGGCTCCGGCTGTGCCAGGTTCTATGATCGGTTCGGCCCCTGAGGGGATGCCGAGTCCGGTGTCGCTTGCGATATCGGCGCTCCCATCTGACATAGAAACCTTCGGCCAGTCTGTCTCGACCCAGCGCCGGTAGTAGGGAGTGAACACGCGGTAGGGATCGCCATCGTCTTTGAGGACATGGCCGGGATAGTGAATGACGTTGCCATGGAAGATCTCGTGACGCTCCACCTGTTTCCTCACTCTGGCGTCTCGCGCTATCGCATAGGGCGAGTAGTCGGCGTTCCAATAAACGGTGCCGCCCTGATCAGAAAGAACAGCCGAAGGTTCACCCTCCTCGATCCGCAAGCGTCCGCCTCGCTCCTTGAGTTCGGCGTCCAGCGCCTCGAGATTGGCGATCAGCAGATTGCGACGCAGATCACCTGCCGCTTCCATCAGGTTCGAATCGACGATGAACAGTGCGGTCACGTCCTCGTGATCCGAGGTGGCGGCCGACCACGCCGGATTGTCATCGAGACGAAGGTCTCTGCGAAACCACATGACAGCAGTCATGGCCGGAAACTTAGTGACGTCGCCGCTCTAAAGAGCTATGGCCGAGATCTCTGATCGGTATCGCACCATGAGCATGGACTCGCCGACCCAATCGACGTGGCTGAAACCCAGGCGCTGATAGAGACGGACGGCCGGGTTACGTGGGTGGACGCTGAGAGAACTCGTTTCATAGCGTTCGTCCAGCCGGTGGAGAAGCTCTTCGAGCAGCATCGTTCCGATATCGCGTCCGCGGGACTCTGGCCTGATAGCGACCGTCAGCTCAGGGGTGTCCTCATCGACGAATGCGAATCCGTGATCGGATTCGGTCCACAGTCTCGCCCAGGCCGCTCCGGCTCGCTCTCCCTCGACCAGTGCCACTACTCCGGTGTCTCCCGGTCGGCCGAAGTCGACGAGGTAACGCGCGATCTCGGGTATATCGAGAATCTCCCTCGGATACGGAGCCTGGCCAGGAGGAATGAAAAGAGCTTCGTAGAGCATGTCTCGTAGGAAGGAGATGTCGGCGCGTTCTACCGCTCGGAGGCTGAGCATGTCGCGCATTGTACGCGTCTCTCCCAGCCGCTCTGCGGCACCAAACCTGGAGTTTTTTCGCTTTCTCGAACCGTCGCCTGCGCTCAGCTCGAGGCGGTGAGTGCCCTGTCTATCTGATCTAGCAAATAGGTGCCGAGGGATCTCATCGTGTCGACCGCCGCGCCTGCCGGCAGCTTATCCAACATGGCGTTCGCTGATGCGATGCGATTTCTCGCTTCGGTCGTCGCCAGATCGGTATAGCCACCATCTCGTACAATCTCGATGACGCGGGTGACTTCGTCGTCGGAATACGGCTCCTCGTGCAGGAGGTCGCGAATGGCCGCACCTTCGGCTGAAGCCAGCGCTTCGAGAACAGCGAGCGTGAAGGTACCTTCTCTGATATCCGAGCCCGCTGGTTTTCCAATGAACTCGCTCGGCGCCACCAGATCGAGGACATCGTCGATGAGTTGGAAGGCAATGCCGAGGTCCCAGGCCCAGTTGCTCACGGTTTCGATGTCTTCGCCAGTTGCTCCGGACGCCATAGCCCCCAGGCGTGCCGAGGTTCGAATGAGGCTTGCCGTTTTATCGCCGATCACCTGAAAGTAATCGTCGCGCCCGTGGTCGAGGTCATGGGCTATTTGCAGCTCGAGTACCTGTCCCTCGCAGAGCTGGGCGTACGTGCGAGCCAACAGCACCACGGCCTGATCTCCGAGGTGCTGTGCGGCGACCTCCGAAGCCTTTGCCAACAAGAAGTCTCCTGCGAGAATCGAAACGGTGTTGTCCCAATTCGTATTTGCCGAGACGACCCCCCGTCTGGCATCGGCCTCGTCAATGACGTCGTCGTGATACAGACTCCCGAGATGGATCAGCTCGACCGCAACCCCTGCCTCTACCGGACGGTGATCTGGCGACGGCCCCAGGTTGGATGCAAGGAGCGCGAGGAGTGGACGAAAGCGTTTGCCACCCGCCTGGAGCAAGTGCTGAGCAATCTTGGTGAGAAACGCGTTGTTGCTGTTCGAGACTTCGGTGAGACGCTGTTCGACGAGGTCCATCTGTTCCCAAATGGCGGGATCGTCGATGAGTTGTCTGAGAGAGGCTGGCGCGAGCGGTTCCATATCTGGCAGAGTACTGATGTGTTGTTGTTGTGTCCCAAACAAAGAATCTGGGAACCATCCAGCGCGCTCGCGGTGTCGAATAGATAGTGTCCGAAGGAGGTTTCCTCAAGCGACAGTTAGATCCTTCCGAAGAGTTTGGAAGGGGCTAGGAAGACAGTCGAAGGTCACGGTGGGCTAGGGTCGAAGGATAGATTCGGCTCATCGGTATACTTGCCGATCCACCGACAGAGTGCGGCTCGAGAGCTGCGATTGCGGTAGAAAAGACTCCGGGAACGGAGACATTTCGACCGTATGGAAGGAAAGGAACGCTGTGGTGATTTACCCGTCAATCAACCTGTTGGCATGTGCGTCAACGGACACGTTGACTGGCTCGTTGACACACATGGCGCCAGAAGGGACATACCGTGTTTGAACGGTTTACCGAACGAGCTCGTCGGGTCGTTGTGCTGGCTCAAGAAGAGGCCCGTCTTCTCAACCACAATTACATAGGGACCGAGCACATTTTGCTCGGACTCATCCATGAAGGTGAAGGTCTCGCCGCACAAGCCCTTCAAAACCTCAACATCAAACTCGAATCTGTCCGTACCCAGGTGGTTGAAACGCTCGGCCAGGGCGCTCAGTCGCCAACCGGTCACATCCCGTTCACACCGCGCGCAAAGAAGGTGCTGGAGTTGTCGTTGCGCGAGGCGCTGCAACTCGGCCACAACTACATCGGCACAGAACACATCCTGCTCGGCCTGATTCGTGAAGGCGAAGGTGTTGCGGCGCAGGTGCTCGTCAAACTGGGTGCCGACCTTCACAAGGTTCGCCAGACTGTCATCCATCTCCTTTCCGGAGTTCAGCAGGAAGAACAGCAAAGCGGGAGCAGCTCCACGCCTCGCGAGCGGTCAAGCCAGCAACGCGGGTCGAGTTCCGAAGCCGGAACCGGCTCTGCAGTGCTCGACCAGTTCGGACGCAACCTGACGCAGCTTGCTCGTGACCGAACCCTCGACCCTGTGATTGGTAGAGCACGCGAAATCGATCGCGTGATGACGGTGCTGTCGCGCAGGACCAAGAACAACCCGGTTCTCATCGGAGAACCCGGCGTCGGCAAAACGGCCATCGTGGAGGGTCTCGCCCAGAAAATCGTGAGCGGCGAGGTGCCGGAGCCGCTCATCGGCAAACAGCTCTATACCCTTGATCTGGGTGCACTCGTGGCCGGGTCACGATACCGCGGTGATTTCGAAGAACGGTTGAAGAAGGTTTTGAAGGAGATTCGGACACGCGGAGACATCATCTTGTTCATCGATGAGATTCATACTCTCGTCGGCGCAGGTGCCGCCGAAGGCGCTATCGACGCCGCCAGCATCCTCAAGCCCATGTTGGCACGCGGTGAGCTGCAGACGATTGGAGCGACAACGCTCGAGGAGTATCGCAAGTACCTGGAGAAGGATTCTGCACTGGAGCGCCGGTTCCTTCCCGTTCAGGTGGATGAGCCGTCCGTTGCTGAAACCATCTTGATTCTCAAGGGCCTCCGTAATCACTACGAGGATCATCATCGTGTTCGGTTCACTGACGATGCACTCGTCAGCGCCGCCAATCTTGCCGATCGGTACATCGCAGATCGGTTCCTGCCAGACAAAGCCATCGACTTGCTCGATGAGGCCGGGTCCCGGATGCGTTTGCACAGGGCAGCTCCGACGCCCGAGATCGAGGATCTCGAGAACAGGTTGTCCGAGGTGCGAACCCAGAAACGAGATGCCGCTCAGGCTCAGCAGTTTGAGCGAGCAGCCCAGCTCAGGGATCAAGAACGTCAGATCATCGACGAGCGTTCAACCCGTGAGGATGACTGGATCGCGGCTGGTCTCGACGTCGAAACGATCATCGATGAGGAGCAGATTGCCGAGGTTCTGGCGAACTGGACCGGAATTCCGGTTCAAAGCCTGACCGAGGAGGAAACGGCCAAGTTGTTGCGTATGGAGGAAGAACTTCACAAGCACATCGTCGGCCAGGAGGAAGCCATCTCGGCCGTGAGCCGGGCGATTCGCAGGACACGGTCGGGGCTGAAGGATCCGAATCGGCCCGCCGGTTCGTTCATCTTCCTTGGACCATCGGGTGTTGGTAAGACCGAGACAGCCAAGACGCTCGCCGAGTTCTTGTTCGACGACCGCGATGCGCTGATCCAGATCGACATGTCGGAGTACATGGAAAAGCACACGGTCTCGCGACTGGTCGGGTCACCTCCCGGGTATGTCGGCTATGACGAGGGTGGCCAGCTCACCGAAGCCGTACGACGCAAGCCGTTCTCGGTTGTGCTCTTCGACGAGATCGAAAAGGCCCATCCCGATGTCTTCAACACGTTGTTGCAGATCCTCGAAGACGGCCGTCTCACGGACTCTCAAGGTCGAACGGTCGACTTCAAGAACACGGTCATCATCATGACCTCCAACCTCGGAACCGCAGAGTTGCGGAAGCCGGCGGTCGGGTTCGGCAAAGAAGGTGCCGAAAAGACATACGAGCATGCGAAAGAAGCCGTGAATGAGGCGCTCAAGAAGCACTTCCGTCCCGAGTTCCTCAACCGCATTGACGAGGTCATTGTCTTTCACGAGCTCACCGAGGAAGAGGTCAAACAAATTGTCGACCTCTTCCTGGTCCGGGTCCAGGAACAGGTCAAGAGCCAGGATCTCGAGATCGTGGTTTCAGACGCCGCCAAGGGACTCATGGCCAAGAAGGGTTATGATCCGCAGCTCGGTGCCCGTCCGCTGAGGCGTTCGGTTCAGCGTATGCTCGAGGATCCGCTCTCCGAGGAGATCCTGCAGGGAACGTTCCCGGCCGGCACGACCGTGCTCGTCGATGTGGACACCGAAGACGGCGACAGTCTCACCTTCGTCACAGTGGAAACTCCGGATGTCCCACCCGTGGAGATGGCTGACTCAGAAGGTAGCTGATCCAAAGTCCACTCTTGAAGCCGCGTACCGGACAACCCGGAACGCGGCTTCATAGGTGTTGCAACTCGTTCAGCGGGTAGCCAGCCGCGGTCTTCCCGAAGAGATCACAGTCACAAGACCTTCTACGAATACCTCCTTGTCGCCGACCGTCGCCGAGCGTTCTTCGAAGCCCGACATCGTCGTGACTTCGAGCGCCCCGGCTTCGGAGGCGTCGCGTTCTGCGAGTCCGATGAGGGCGTGGGTAGCAAATTCGATTGCCGGCTGTTTATCGCCGAAATCACGATCGGATTCGGTGAGATGCACCCGAAACTTGCCTTTCGATGGTTGGCTGATGATGGCGCGTCTCGTGATGCGAACCTGGCCAACGACGGCGCCGATCGCATTGGCAACGTCGGCATGATCGGGGATGATGGCATGTGATCCGGCTTGCTCCGCCACAGCGGCGTAGTACACGGGGGCCGAGGCCCCTAGGCCCACAACCGGCAGGTCGATACCGACGTCCACCCTCGTGACGCCTCTATGTCGATTGAGGGCGTCCTGTATCAGGGGCGAATCGCTTGTCGAGGACAGGCGATCGTGGGCAAGGGCAGCGTCGAGCAGCTTTTCGGCAGACCGGCGTACGAGCGTGTCGATCGTCAATCTGGCAAAGGCTTCGCCATTCGGGCTCACCTGCGTTCCCGTTCCGGTGTCGCTGTTGGCCATGAGCCACGAGACTTTCTTGGCTGCTTCGGTGTCCCATTCGGTCTGCATGCCGAGCGTGTGTGCTGCGTCGGTTGGTGTGTAGGCCGAAAAGGCTGCCAACCCACGGCTGACGAGCGAGCGCGCCGTGTGTCCGTCCACGCTTGACGAGATGACGCTGCCGGCAGGTGACCAACCCTCGCCAATGCGATCCAGAAACGCTTGCTCCCGTGTCGTCATCGCACCCCGCCTGCCGGTCGGTCCGATGAATCGACCGTCGTACCGTTTCACCGGATACTGCCAGGAGTCCAGGGTGGAATGAACCAGATCTGGATACTCAAACGCGAGGAGGCAGATCGGAACGACCCGGCGGGGACCGAGTATCAACCTGGTTCCTTCGGATCGGTCGTCTACCACCACTTCGCTGTCGCCTCCGAGACCATGGGTGTACATCTCTACCGCCTCGACCATCGTCTTGTGTCCTCCGACGCTTGCACCTTCGAGGCTGATGGTTGGTGTACCGCCTTCCAAAATGGCGATGTCGGTTGTTGTGCCTCCTATATCGGAGACAACCGCGTCAGGCACTCCGGTGAGAAAACTCGCACCGATCAAACTGGCAGCCGGGCCAGACAGGATGGTTTCGATGGGTCGGTGGCGCGCGAAGCCTTCTGAGACGAGCGAACCGTCTCCTCTGACCAGCATGAGCGGTGCGTCGATGGCTCGCTCGGAAAGCATGGATTTGGTGGCTTGGCTCAAATCACGAATCATGCCGAGCAGCCGGGCGTTGAGAACACACGTGAGTGCTCGCTTCGGTCCATTGAGCCGCGTAGACAGTTCATGTCCACAGGTCACCGGCAACCCTCGCGCCTCCATGAGTTCTCGAATTGCGATCTCATGCTCGGGGTTGCGGACGCTGAATTTGGCCGTGACGGCGCAGGCGTCTACCTCGAGATCTCGCATGGCGTCTTCGAGGGCGGCGAGATCGAGTTCGAATGCCTCGTTGCCAAAAGGGTCGTGCCCGCCGCCGATGATGATCAGGGGATCTCCCGCCAGGGCCTTCATCAAGCCGGCGTTCTCGGCGTCCTTTTCGTCGAATCCGACGAACACGAGGGCGACACGCCCGCCTACTCCTTCGACGATCGCGTTCGTTGCCAACGTTGTCGAGAGCGCTACCAGAGAAACGAGTTCAGGGTTCTGGACGATCGCGTCGAGTACCTCGCCGATTCCGACCTTGAGGTCTGGTCGGGTTCGGCCCTTCGCTTTCGCCATCACCTGCCCGGTTTCGTCGTCGAAAAGCACTGCATCCGTGTAGGTCCCGCCCGTGTCTATTCCCAACAACATGCCCCGGGACGCTAGCTGTATCTACGGACCGGGTGTCGCCACGGACTGACGGAACCCGGCGGGGGAGCATGGATGAGACGCTCGGGCTGTGTCAGAACCGCAAAGAACGGATGATCGTGAGCGGCCTTGGGAGTCGATCCGGTGCTCAGACCTGATCTGAGACGCGGGTCACCCCTGTATGGCAAGTCAGGTGTCGCCGCGTCGATACTGCAGGCCGTCAGCGGCTGGCATTCGGAGGCGCGTGGTTGCGAAGAGGAGAACAATGAGCACGGCTATGAAGGGCGTAACCACCGGCAGCTGGTTCGGTACCGAGGTTGTACTGAGATACCACCAGGCCATGAGAAGTGCAGCGGCAATGAGATAGGTGGCGGTTCGGAACTGGCGTTGATAGAACTTGCGGACGATGAGGACGACAAGACCGAGCGTGATGAGGAGCAGGAGCGCGTGCGCCGCCCGCGGATCACGAAGGCGGAGCGTTTCTGTGAAACCGAAGAGCAACGAGCCGAGGGCCGTTCCGACCGGGCGCCAGTTGCCGAAGATCATGGTTGCGAGTCCGATGAAACCCTTCCCGAGCGTTTGCCCTTCTTTGTAGAGCCCGGAGAGCTGGATGGACAGGAATCCACCACCCAATCCAGCCAGCCAACCCGATATCACGACGCCGTAATACTTGTACTTGTATACGTTGACGCCCAGCGAATCCGCGGCGACCGGGTGCTCACCGCAGCTTCTCAGCCGCAATCCGAAAGAGGTGCGCCACAGCAAGAAGATCGAGGCCGGAACGATGAGGTAGGCCACGAGGGTGAACCAGGACATGTTGGAGACGAGACCACGCGATATCCCCGCGAAATCAGAGATGAAGAAGATGTCCCAGCGCTCAACCGCACCGAGCACGTCGGGGCTCCTCCATCCGAACAACCTGCCGCCTGCCAAGAACGGCACGTTGATTGACCCGACACCCACGATCGTAGGCGACTGGGTGATGGATCCACCCCGGCTCGGAAAGAGAAGATCCGAAAGGAATCGGGTTGCGCCCGGCGCCATGAGGTTGATGGCAACACCTGCAACGATGTGGTCGACTCCGTAGCTGACCGTTGCGACCGCCAGGATCAGTCCCCCGACGGCTCCTCCAACTCCGGCGAACAGAATGCCCCACCACGGTCCCCACAACAGGGTTCCAAAGGCACCACACCACGTTCCGATGATGAGCATGCCTTCCAGACCAATGTTCACGATGCCGGAGCGCTCCGAGTAGATGCCCCCCAATCCGGCCAGCAATATGGGAACCGACCAGCCCAGGGCAATGGCCCAGGTGCCTGACGAGGTGAGATCGTCGGTCGGCAGCTTGGCGAACTGCTGGGTGATCGACAGCAAGAACACAATGGAGAGCGCGTAGGCGGCGACTCTGATTCGCTTGGCGCTCCACCATCCGGCTGGCTTGGGATCTTCGGGAGCCGGGGCAGGTCTGGTTGCAACTGCGGTCATGACGTGCCCTCGCTTGCAAAATCGGGATCGATCTCAGCCGTTGCGAGAGCCGCGGCCTGCGCTTCGTTGGCGAGCCGTACGCGCTCGACAACCGCGTATGCGATGACGGCTGCGAGGATGATGACGCCGATCATGATCGTCACGATCTCACGGGGAGCATCTCCCCGAACTTCCAGAACCCCCGAGGATCGTTCCAACCAACCGATGACAAAGGCGGCAAAGGCTATGCCAACAGCGTTGTTCCTTCCCAGCAGGGCGACTGCAATACCGGCAAAACCAAGCCCTTGGAAGAACCGCAGGTTGTAGGTGTGGGCATCCCCCAACAAATCGCCGAGCCCTACCAGCCCGGCAACTGCGCCTGACAGGAGCATCGCTATGACGACGGTTCTCTTGGGGTTGACACCGCTTGCTTCCGCCGCGAACGGATTGATGCCGGTGGCGCGAAGATCGAACCCGACACGGGTCTTGTTGATGATGACGTGATAGCCAATGCCGACAGCGATGGCAATCAGTACGTAGCTATAAAGATCAACGCGACGGATATCACGGGTGAACAGTTCGACCACCGGGTTCAATGAGGGCAGCCATCCGGATTCCGGAATCTGGGCCAGTGCGGTGTCTAGTTGAGCCGATTGTGCGGTCCAGCGCGCCAGGAGAAACGAGACGATTCCCGAGACAGCGATATTGTTGAGCATGATGGTCGAAATGACCTCGTGGACGTTTCTCGTTACTTTCAAAACGCCGGCCAGTCCGGACCAAAACGCCCCGACGGCCATGGCGGTGATGACAATGATGCCGACGTGAAGGACAGGATTTGTGGGTCCGATGAGGCCGCCCACGTAGGCAGCAAAGAACGCTGCCAGGATGTACTGACCTTCAACACCGATATTGAACAGATTCATGCGGAAACCGATCGCCACGGCAATGCCGGACACGTAGAGCGCCGAGCCGCGGTTGATAGCCTCCAGAATTGTCTCCAACCTCGTGCCGAACTCCCAGATATTGCCATAGGCGTCGAGGGGGCTGGCTCCGGACAGGATGAGAACGATCGAGGAAATGACGAGAGCGAATACAACTGCTGCCAGAGGTGCCAGCAGCGTGTAACCGGTTCGTTTCATCATGCCGTCGCGGCTCCCGTCATATAGGCGCCCAGATCACGTGGGCTCACCGTTGAAGGATCCAGGTCCGCGACGATTTCACCCCGCAGGATTACGAGAAGTCTGTCGGACAAACCAATCAGCTCTTCGAGGTCGGCTGAGATGAGCAGAACGGCAAGACCATGTGCACGAGCCTGTTTCATGTCTTCCCAAACCGCGGCCTGGGCGCCGACATCGATGCCTCGAGTGGGATGAGCCGCGATGAGAACGTTCAAGGTGCTTGACATTTCCCTCCCCACCACCAGCTTCTGCTGGTTACCACCGGAGAGAGCGTGAGCCGATACGGAGACCGAGGGTGCTCGAACATCGAAGTCTGTCATGACCTTGGCAGCGTGTTGTTCGGCAGCCTTTTGATCGATCCAGAAACCACTGCGGACAAACGGCGCCATGCTCTGGTTTCCGAGCATGTCATTTTCCCAAAGCGGCGCCGTGAGCAGCAGTCCGCGCCGGTGGCGGTCCTCCGGGATATACCCGAGCCCCTCTTCGCGGCGTCTCCGGACTGACCAGTGCGTGAGATCCTGGCCGTGCATTTCGATCACGCCGTGGCTGAGCGGCCGGATTCCCAGGATTGCTTCCACCAGTTCACCTTGACCGTTGCCTTCGACACCGGCGACCCCGAGGATTTCTCCTTTGTGCAGAGTGAGGTTGATACCTCGCAGCATCGGATTGCCGGCTTCGTCGGTTGCTTCCAGGTCACGCACGGAGAGAACGATCTCGTCGGTGACTGTTGATTCGCGGGTTTCGGGAGTGGGAAGCTCGGACCCGACCATGAGTTCGGCCAGGTCGTGGGCTGTGACGTCCTCGGGTTTTACCGTTGCGACCGTTTTCCCTCGTCGAAGCACGGTGATCGTGTCCGAGATCTCGAGCACTTCATCGAGCTTGTGGTCGATGAAGATGATGGTGTGGCCCTCTGCCTTGAGCTCGCGCATGTTGCGAAAAAGCTCTTCGACTTCCTGCGGAACCAGGACGGCAGTTGGTTCATCGAGGATCAGGATCTTGGCTCCCCGAAAGAGCACCTTGATGATCTCTACCCGTTGCCGTTCACCGATTTCCAGAGACTCTGCGAGGTCATCGGGATCAATCGTGAGGCCGTACGACTCTCCTACCTCTTCCAGGTGCTGCCGGGCTTCGTCGAAGTCGATGACTCCGCCCGTGCCCGGTTCTGCACCCAAAATCACGTTCTCCAGGACCGTCAAGTTGTCGGCCAGCATGAAATGCTGGTGAACCATGCCGATCCCGGCGGCAATCGCATCTTTCGGCGAGCTGAAATGCATTTCCTGACCCCCTACGACAATGCGGCCTTCATCCGGGGCCTGCATGCCGTAGAGGATCTTCATCAGGGTGGATTTCCCTGCTCCGTTTTCGCCGCAGATCGCGTGGATTTCGCCCTTCTCAACCGTGAGGTTGACATCGTCGTTTGCGACGACACCGGGGAATCGTTTGGTGATTCCCTCGAGTTGGACTGCGGCGTCCACGGTTCTTCAGTTGTCTTGGCTAGAGGTAGTCCGCCGGATCGCGGCTGACCTCTATCTCTCCTGAAACGATCTGTGCCTTGAAGGCCTCGAGATCGGCGGCGATGTCGTCGACAAAACCACCGGAGGTGGAGTAGCCGACACCGTCGACCGACAGATCGAACAGCTGCACGCCGCCCTGGAAGGTGCCGTTCACCTGGGCCTCGATCGTGTTGTACACAGCCACATCAACCCGCTTGAGCATGGACGTCAGGATGTATTCCTGCACGTCTTCGCCGGCCGTGAGGTACTGGTCGGAGTCGACCCCGATGGCCCACACCTTGGTGTTGTTTGCCTCCGAGTACTCCTTGGCCGCCTGGAACAGGCCGGAGCCGGTTCCGCCCGCGGCGTGGTACACGATGTCTGCGCCGTCTTCAAACATGCGCTGGCCGATCACCTTGCCACTGGCAGGGTCGTTGAACCCGTCAAAGTTTGGTGGCTCGGTCACGTACTGAGAATCGATGACGATATCTGGATTCACAGCCTGGACACCCGCCCGGAAGCCGGCCTCGAAGGCCTGGATCAAGGGGATGTTGACGCCTCCAATGAAGCCGATCCGGTCGGTTTCTGTCTTGAGAGCGGCAGCCGCTCCGACGAGAAACGATCCCTGCTCTTCTGCAAAGAGCAACATGGCGACATTGTCGGGTGCATCGGACGTCCCGTCAAAGTCGACGTCGATGAAGCCGTCAACGATGCCGAAATTGACTTCTGGCACCTCGGTTGACACGTTGTACATCGGGACGTCAAACAGGAATCCAACGCCGAAGACGATGTCGGATTCATCAGATTGGAGACCGAGCAGCTCTTCGCGGTTCGATCCATCCTCATTGGCCGCAGCCTCAGATGCCTCGATGCCGAAGTCGGCCTTGGCCTTGTCGAGCCCAGCCGCGGCCGAGTCGTTGAAGGATTGATCGCCGCGACCACCGATGTCATAGACCAGGCCGACCTTCACCGGATCGGCCATGGCCTCGGTTGTAGTCGTCGTGGCCTCGGTGGTGTCGGTCGTGTCGCCTTCGGTGGTTGTCGTTGCGGCCGTGGTGACCGTCGTTTCGTCCGTTGTTTCGGAACCGCCACACGCGGCGGCGACCATCGCCAATGCCACGAGCACGATTATGAGATATCTATTTCGCATTATGAGTAATGCCTCCTCAGTAAAAAAGGTCCACACCACTCTAGGCAAACTTTCCATGTCGCGAGCAGCTGGGGGGGCCGAATTCAGCACCCCCGGTCTGGCTACTCTGAACGCCTCAAGTGGACTCCGTAAATCGGACGCTGACGGAAGGTGTTTGCGTTGTTCGATCCATACGCACCTACGTTCATCGAAAACCCGTATCCCGCCTACGCCGCTCTACGGGACCAGGGGCGCGCCTTGTTTTCCGAGGAGTGGGGGGTCACCTTCTTTTCCCATCACGACGACATCACGGCCATTCTGCGGGACCGTCGATTCGGTCGCGACGTTCGCCAGGCAGTGCCGGAAAATGAGATCGACCACGGAGTTTTCGAACGCACGTACCCACCGGAGTACCCGACGTGGACGTATTACACGAGAGAATCGTTCATCGATCTCGAACCTCCTGCACATACTCGCATCAGAAAATTGGTGCAGCACGCATTCAGCCGTCGAGCTTCTGCGACCTACCGACCCCGAATGGAACTAGCGGCGAGGGCGCTGCTGGATGAAGCATGCGATCGCGGCGCCATGGAGGTGATCGCAGATTATGCGACGCCCATTCCGCTGGCCATGATCTCGGATCTGATGGGGGTTCCCGCCCGCGATCAACCCCGACTGGTCGAGTGGTCGCACGCCATGGTTCGCCTATTCGACGAGAAACGTACCGAAGAAGATGGGATTCGTGCCGAACAGGCCACGATCGACTTCGTTGCATACTTGCGGAAGTTGATGGCGGAGCGAGACGGAACCGGAGACGATCTCGTGACAAGTCTGATGCAGGCGGAGATCGATGGAGACCGGTTGACGCCGGACGAGGTGATCGCCACATCGATCTTGACCCTGAACGCGGGCCACGAGGCCACGGTGCAGGCCATCGGAAACGGGATTTTGGCTTTGGCCAGATTTCCCGACCAGTTTGAATCACTCCGGCAGACGCCGGGGTTGATCGGGACTGCCGTGGACGAGCTCTTGCGATTTGATACGCCTCTCCAGATGTTCGAGCGCTGGGTGCTCGAGGACATGGAATGGAAGGGCATTCCACTCAGGAGAGGTACCAAGGTAGGGCTGTTTCTGGGATCGGCGAACCACGATGACCATGTCTTCGAGGAGCCGACCCGGCTCGATCTGGCGCGGAATCCGAATCCTCACGTCGCGTTCGGCGGCGGCATTCACTACTGCGTCGGGGCCCCGCTCGCGAAACTCGAACTGGAAGTTGCGTTCCTGGAATTCTCGAAGCGTATAGGCGAATTTTCGCTGACAACCACCGACCTTGACCGCGTCCCGAGCGTTGTGTTTCGTGGCGTGAAGTCTCTTCCGATCAACGTTGAGCCTGCATAGGCGTCACGTCTGGGCCGCCTGATCGGGAACCAGGTAGATGGCGGGCAGCGACACCAGCGTCACGAGACCCTTGATCACGACGTTCAGCACGATGATCTCGATGAGGGTTGCTCCACTCATGGTTCCGGCGAAGGCAATGAGAGCGAAGATCAGGGAATCGACGGGCAACGCAACGGCATTCGAGCTCAACACACGACCCCATTGGACCCGGCTGCCGAATCGGGCAACCCACCGGTCATAGACCTCGGTATCGATCAGCTCGGAGATCACCTCGGCCACGATCGAGGCCAGCACGATGCGGAGGACCGGTGATAGCACCTCGCCGAACGCAGCCTGGGCGCCTACGCCGGCGGCACCTTCGAGGTTGGCGGCGAGCCAGAAAATGCCTGCCATCAGGAGGTTGATCACCGCTGCGGCGAAGATGAGGGCACGCGCCACGTGTTTACCGCCGATCTTGTGGACCAGATCCCTGATCGTGAATGTGAAGGGATACACGAGCGTTCCTGCGTCAACCGCATATCCGAATACAGAGATGATGCGAAGACTCGCGATGTCGGCCATCATCTGGGCGGCAACATACGCCCCTGCAATCACGGCGAGGGTCGCCGCTGCCCGATTCATCGTCTAGTTCGCAGCAGGTGCAACAATTCGTCCGACGAACTGAACGTCGGCCAGAGCGAGCTCGTCGAAAGGCAGCTGATCACCAACCGGTTCGGCCGGGTAGGTGGATGTGATATCGATCACGACCCGGTTGGTTCCCACTGTGGTTACAGGCACTACCTGGCTCCCCGATCGGTCGTCGAGAACCGCGGACGTGAAGTTTCCATCGTCGAACGCGACGCGTATGCCTTCGATGCGATAGTTGCGCTTGAATCGGGTCGGGTCGCTGAGATTGAAGAACTCGATCGATTCGATGGCAACGGTTTCGTCGAAGAAGAACGTGAGTGTTGCACCCTGTCCGGCCAGCCCCCGGTCCTGCCACTCGGTGGAAGGGTCCGCATCGATCAGATTTGCCGCCGGGTAATCCTCGAGCTGCGAGTTTGCGTTGACCCGGCTCGGTGTGATGAGCGTCGCCTGCGACGAGACGACTGCCGTTGTCGACGTCGAGGTAGATGACGAGGATCCATCGTCGGCGTTTGGATCAGGTGTGTCGTCTCCGGCGATGACGTTCCAGAGGAGTGCCAGGAGAGCAACGATCACGATCACCGACGCCATCACGATGAGGGCCCGGGTGCCCGCCGTGGTCCGAACCATGGGCTGAGGAGCAACCGGCATCGGACCCTTCGAAACGCGCGCTCCGCACTCGACACAGTTGCGCTCTTCGGGATGGTTGGCCGTGCCACACGAGGGGCACGACACCGGTCGCACCGTTGCGACGGGAGGTGCAACGGGGGCTTCGGCTACATCGACGGTCGGCGACTCATCAGTCAGCTCGAACGGCTCGAATAGATCATCTATGTCATCGAAATCGGCCACGTGAATCCTCAAACGGTCGCGGTCTTCGATCATTCTGCCACGGAAACGGCATGTGTCGAATTTCTCTTCGTGTCACACCCGCCGAATAGCTTCATCACCATGGCGTTCAAATGTGGCATGTGTCGTTTTTCCAGCCCGAAATGGATGGGTTTTTGCCCACAATGTCGGGGTTCTGAGCCTCTCATCGACGCCTCGTCCGCGAACCTGGCCGTCCCGGTCGGCGTTTCCGATTCCTCCAAGCCGGCGAGCCGGATCAGCACGGGCCTCGAAGAGGTGGATCGGGTGCTCGGCGGCGGCCTCGTCCGTGGTTCAGCAGTGCTGGTCGGAGGCGAGCCGGGGATTGGCAAGTCGACCCTCCTTGGCCAGGTTGGCGCCCGGATGACGTCGATGGGCTCGCGGGTGCTTCTGGCATCGGCTGAGGAATCGGTCGATCAGGTGGGCTTGCGGCAGCGACGGCTCGGAATCCCCGGGGGCGATGTGGATGTCATAGCGTCTTCAGATATCAACTCGGTGCTCGAGGTTGCCCCCGGGTATGACGTCCTCATCATCGATTCGATCCAGACGGTATTCGACCGCGAATCATCCGGCGGCCCGGGGAGTGTTTCCCAGGTCCGATCCTGCGCAGATCGGGCCGTACGTCTGGCAAAGGAACGGGGCGTCACCCTGATTCTGGTGGGGCACATCACGAAGGAAGGATCTCTGGCCGGGCCGAAGGCACTCGAGCATCTGGTCGATGTCGTCCTGTATTTCGAGCCCGACGACAAGCTCGATTTGCGTGTTCTGCGAGGGATGAAGAACCGGTTCGGAACGGTATGGGCAACCGGGGTCTTCGAAATGACGGCGAACGGGTTGATCGAGATCCCTGATCCTTCAGTGCTGGCTTTGGATGGCCGATCGTTCTTTGCTCCCGGATCCGTCATCATGCCTGCCCTCGCCGGTCGGCGATGCTTGTTGAACGAGGTGCAGGCTTTGGTTGTGCCCACCAATACCAATGCCCCACCCAGACGCAGCTCGACCGGCGTCACCAGCGGCCGGCTGCACCAGATTCTGGCGGTGCTCGACCGCCGGGCCGGTCTGAGCCTGGCGACTGCCGAGGTATACGTATCGGTGATGGGAGGAGTGCAGACGGCCGATCCAGCCACCGATCTCGCAATTGCAGCGGCGATCGTCTCCTCGCGTCTGGACGTTGCCATCCCACGTGTGGCGGCATTCGGAGAGCTGGGCTTGACCGGTGAGATCCGGGCGTCGCTGTTGGCGGACGTGCGCGTTGCAGAATGCCACAGGCTGAGCATCGATTCGGTTCTCGCAGCGCCGCTGGTGACAAGAGTCGACCAGCTGGTGTCGGCCATCAGAGAACTGGGTGACGAAGATGCGGATAACAGCGAAAAAACGGCTGATGTGGTGCACAATTTCGCGAGTCGCCCGAGGGTAGCCTCGGTCAATGGCTCAAGCTCGTCCGGAATCGTTAGCTGAACTCATTCCGCGCCTGGCGCCTGGCACCCAGCTTCGCCAGGGCATAGAGCTCGTAATCCAGCAGCAGACAGGGGCCCTCATCATCCTCGGCTGGAATCGCGAGGTGTCGCGAATATGTACAGGTGGCTTTCTGTTGCGCGATGTGGATTTCAGCCCCGAACGACTTGCCGAACTCGCCAAAATGGATGGCGCGATCGTATTGGACATTGAGTCAAATCAGTTGCTGCGAGCCAACGTTCATCTCAACCCTGACTCGGCGCTGGATACAACCGAAACCGGTACCAGACACCGCACGGCAGAGCGTGCTGCGGCCCAGACCGGCGTGGCTGTGATTGCAATTTCGGAAGGTCGGCGGCTGGCAACGATCTATAGCGATCAGCACAGCGAGGAGTTGGAGAGCCCGTCAGCACTACTTCCACGCGCCAACGAGGCGATTCACACGATGGAGAGATTTCGCAGGCGGCTGGATGAAACCGAGGAACTCCTGGAAAGGCTGGAAGTAAATGACTCTGTTACCTACAGGACGGTTGTGTCATTGCTGCAGCGAGCCGAACTCCTACAACGGCTTTATCGAGATATCACGAGGATGGCTGTCTCCCTGGGTGCCGAGGGTCGACTGATCGAGCTGCAGGCGAAGGACGCAGTGTCGGGTGTCAATGATCTGGCGAATCTGGTGCTGGCCGATTACGCCTCTGTGAGGGGTGGCCGGACCTTGACCCTCGACGTGTTTTCCTCGCTCTCGACGGAGGAGTTGTACGACGCAGAGGAAGCCGGCAGAACCCTGAACTTCAACAATCTCGACGCCGCAGCCAGTGCGAGGGGTTGGCGGGTACTCTCCGGCATGCCGCGTCTTCCGGAATCAATCCGAAAGTCTCTCGTCTCACGCTTCAAAAGCGTCCCACGACTCCTGCGAGCATCGGTCGAGGAACTGTCGGCCATGGAAGGCATTGGCAAATCGCGTGCGCAACAGATTCACGGCTATCTGCAAAATCTCCGTAAAACGTTCGCGACGTTCGCTGACTCAGACGACGGACCTTCTTGACTCCCTTTCTGAACGCTCCTCTTTTGCGACATCCCGCTACACTCCGGCGCCCTCATGGCTACTAACAAAACCAGCGGCTCGTCCGCGTCCAAGACTGCAAAGAAATCGGCACCCGCAATGAAGAAGCCTGCGGCCAAGAAGCCTGCGGCCAAAAAGCCTGCTGCCAAAAAGCCTGCGGCCAAAAAGCCTGCTGCCAAAAAGCCTGCTGCCAAAAAACCTGCTGCCAAAAAGCCTGCTGCCAAAAAACCTGCTGCCAAAAAGCCTGCTGCCAAAAAACCTGCTGCCAAAAAACCTGCTGCCAAAAAACCTGCTGCCAAGAAATCTCCGGCCAAACG
>JBFGAX010000039.1:0-25016 GCA_041567895.1 Acidimicrobiia bacterium | reverse complement strand
GCCGGAGGGTACGGAGATGGTGATGCCTGGTGATAACACCGATATGTCGGTTGAGTTGATCAATCCGATTGCGATGGATGAGGGTCTGCGGTTTGCTATTCGTGAGGGTGGCCGTACTGTCGGCGCCGGCCGAGTCACCAAGATCAACAAGTAGGACTGAACCATGGCCGACGAAGCACGCAAAATCCGGATCCGCCTCAAGGCATATGACCACACGGTGGTGGACGAATCGGCGCGCAAGATCGCCGAAACGGTTGTGCGTACCCAGGCCAGCATCAAAGGTCCCGTCCCACTGCCCACCGAAATTCATCGGTACTGCGTTATTCGCGGACCGCACGTTGACAAAGACAGTCGCGAGCATTTCGAGATGCGCATCCACAAGCGCCTCATCGACATCGTCGACCCCACCGCCAAGACCGTTGATTCGCTCATGCGTCTCGACCTCCCGGCCGGTGTGAACGTGGAAATCAAACTATGAACGCCCTGCTCGGAGAGAAGCTGGGCATGACCCAGATCTACGACGCCGACGCAAATGCGGTGCCGGTCACGGTCATCAAGCTCGGCCCATGTCAGATCGCACAGATCAAGACCGAAGCAACGGACGGCTACAACGCCATCCAGATCGCCTATCGGGAGATTCCGGCCCGCAAGTTGTCGAAGCCTGAGATCGGACACCTTGCCAAGGCCAACGTTCCGCCGTCGAAGCACCTGGTCGAGATAAGGGTCGACGATCCTAGCGAATACTCAGTCGGACAAGCGCTGCGCGCGTCAGAGGTGTTCGAAGCCGGGCAGAAGGCCGATGTGGCCGGCGTCAGCAAGGGCAAAGGTTTCTCCGGAGTGATGAAACGGCACAACTTCAAAGGTCAGCCGGCAAGCCACGGCGCCCACCGGGTGCATCGCGCTCCCGGCTCGATCGGCGCATGCGCCACACCATCACGGGTGTTCAAGGGCAGCAAGATGGCGGGCCGCATGGGCGGCGAGCGTACAACGATTCTCAATCTCGACGTGGTCGAGGTCGACGCCGACAACGATCTCATCATGGTGCGGGGAGCGGTTCCGGGTTCGAACGGCACGATCGTGCTGGTTCGTCAGGCGGTGAAGGTCCATGGCTGACGAGATATCCGCAAAGCTGTTTGCCGACGACGGGTCATCGAAGGGCACCGTTGCGCTCGACCCTGCAATTTTTGGTGTCGAGCCGAATGTCGCGCTCATGCATCAGGTCGTGACGGCTCAGCTGGCAGGTGCCAGGGCCGGTTCGCACAGCACCAAAACCCGCTCCGAGGTTCGCGGCGGGGGTCGCAAGCCGTGGCGCCAGAAAGGCACAGGACGGGCTCGACATGGATCAACCAGAAGTCCGATCTGGGTGGGCGGTGGAATCGCCCACGGCCCGAAGCCGCGCGATTATTCACAACGGACGCCAAAGAAGATGAAGCGCAAAGCATTGCTCGGTGCGCTGTCCGATCGTGCCATGGGCGGTCAGGTCAGGGTCGTCGAGGGCATTGGGTGGGAGAAGCCAAAGACGTCGAGTGCCAGCACTCTGCTCACGAAGATGGAGAGTGGACGCAAAATTCTTTTGGTGCTGTCAACCGACGACGAGGTCGCAACTCGCTCATTCCGCAATCTGCCAAACGTTCGCCTTACGCGACCCGGACAGTTGAACACCTACGACGTACTCTGGTCGGACACGCTCGTGTTCACCTCGGCCTCTCTCGAATCTCTCACGGCCCCGCGTGGTGCTGAAGCACCTACTGCTGATGCACCGACCGCTGCAGCTCCCGTACCGGCCGCAGGGGAGTTGATTGAGACGCCGGCTGAGCTCGATGAGGAGACAGACGAGAGCGAGGACGCCTCGGCCTCACCAGACGAGGGAGAAGAAGAATGAGCCAGCGTGACATTCTCATCCGGCCTGTGATCTCCGAAAAGGCGTATCAAACCATCGAAGACCTCAACGCCTACACCTTCGTAGTCGATCCCCGGGCCAACAAGACCCAGATCAAACAGGCAGTGCAGAAGGTTTTCGACGTCAAAGTCGTCTCTGTCAATACCATCAACCGCCAGGGCAAGCGAGTTCGACGGGGACTCGTGCGGGGACAGAAGCCGCGTTCAAAGCACGCCATCGTCACCCTCGCCGAGGGCGACTCGATCGACATTTTCGAGGTGTAGCGACATGGCAATCAAGAAACACAATCCAACATCACCAGGTCGTCGTTTTCAGACGGTATCGGATTTCTCCGAGATCACGAAGAAGCCACCTGAAAAGAGTTTGCTCGATTCCAAGAAGCGCTCGAGCGGTCGCAACAACGATGGACGCATCACCTCGCGCCATCGCGGTGGTGGACACAAACAGCGCTATCGCATTGTCGACTTTCGTCGCGTCAAAGACGACATCCCCGCCAAGGTGGCAGCCATCGAGTACGACCCGAACCGAAACGCCAGGCTGGCGCTGCTGCATTATGCGGATGGCGAGAAGGCGTACATCATCGCACCGATAGGGGTCAAGACCGGGGATGAGCTCGTCTCGGGAAGCAGTGCCGATATCCGCCCTGGCAACGCTCTCCCGTTGCGCAACATCCCGGCCGGTACCGTCGTGCACAACGTCGAGATGAAACCGGGCGGTGGTGCCAAAATGGGCCGGTCGGCAGGATCAGCCATTCAATTGATGGCCAAAGAGGGCTCTCTGGCGTTGCTGCGTTTGCCGTCTGGAGAGATGCGCAACGTACATCTCGATTGTCGCGCAACGATCGGGCAGGTGGGCAACACCGAGGCTGAGCTCGTCAAGATCGGCAAGGCGGGCCGCAACCGCTGGAAGGGCGTTCGGCCTCAGACCCGGGGCGTAGCCATGAACCCGGTGGATCATCCCCTCGGCGGTGGTGAAGGCAAGAGCTCGGGTGGCCGTCACCCGGTCAGCCCATGGGGAAAGCCTGAAGGCAGAACCCGCAAGAAGAACAAGCCGAGCGATCAGTACATCGTTCGTCGCCGCAACAAGAAGGGCCGGAACTGATGTCACGCAGTCTCAAGAAGGGCCCGTTCGTCGATGACCATCTCATGAAGAAGGTGGAGGCGATGAACTCGGCCAGCAAAAAATCCGTAATTCGCACCTGGAGTCGCCGGTCGACGATCTTTCCCGAGATGGTCGGTCACACGATCGCGGTACACGACGGTCGCAAGCATGTGCCGGTCTACATCACCGAATCGATGGTTGGGCACAAGCTCGGCGAATTCGCCCCGACACGCACGTTCCGCAGTCATACCGCAACGGCCAAACGATGAAAGTCAGAGCTCGCGCCATGCACGTACGTCAGTCACCTTTCAAGGTGCGACGTGTTCTTGACCTCATCCGGGGACTTCCGGCTTCGGAGGCCGAGATCATTCTGGCGTTCACGAACCGTCGTGCGACCGAACCCATAAGCAAGGTTTTGAAGTCTGCCATCGCAAACGCAGAGCACAATCACTCGATCGATAAATCAGAACTGGTTGTGACCGAGTGCTACGCAGATGAGGGGCCGACGCTCAAGCGTTTCAAAGCGCGCGCTCGTGGCCGGGGCACCCGGATCGAGAAGCGGACCAGCCACATCACGGTTGTCGTCTCCGACGAGATCTCAGAGAGGACCAACGCCTGATGGGCCAGAAAACACACCCCTACGGATTCCGCCTCGGAATCGTGACCGATTGGAAGTCGCGTTGGTACGAGGACGAGAAATACGCCGACATGGTCAACGAGGACGCCACCATCCGCAAATGGCTTCGGAGTGAACTCGAGCGCGGCCACGTGTCGAGAGTCGACATCGAACGTATCCGAGAAAAGATCCAGGTCGATATCTACACCGCCCGGCCCGGGGTTGTCATCGGGCGCCGGGGCGTTGAGGCAGACCGGCTTCGTGCCGGACTCGAACAAATCACCGGTGTTCCCGTCAAGCTCAACATCATCGAAGTCAAAGACGCGGAAACCGATGCCACGCTGCTGGCGCGAGGAATCGCCGACCAGCTTCAGGGCCGCATGTCGTTTCGTCGTGCGATGAAGCGGGCAGTACAGTCCGCGATGAAGGCAGGCGCTCAGGGCGTTCGAGTCGAATGCAGCGGCCGCCTCGGCGGCGCCGACATGGGTCGGCGTGAGTGGTACCGCGAGGGCCGCGTTCCCCTGCACACGCTGCGTGCCGATGTCGATTACGGAGAGGTCACCGCTCGCACGACCGTCGGCGCCATTGGCGTCAAGGTGTGGGTGTACAAGGGCGACATCATTCCTTCGCTTGCGAAAACTCGCGAGAGGATCACAGCCGAAGCCGAAATGGCCGCCGGCCGCAGCGCGCCGGTCAAAGCCCGTGCCGAAGAGGCCGCGGGAGAAGACCGCTCGAGCCGTCTCATCGAAGCCGGTGGCGGTAAGCGGCTCGTTGAAGCCGGTGGCGGTAAGCGGCGTGGAGCGGCCCCTGACCGCTCAACCAGCGACGACGATTCCGACGATGATTCCGACAATGATGCCGACGTCGATACCGAAACAGATGTCGATGCTGAAACAGATGTCGAGATCGAGGCCGGGGCGTCTGCCGAGGAGCCATCTGCCGAGGAGCCGTCTGCGGAGGAGCCGTCTGCGGAGGAGCCGCCTGCCGAGGAGCAGCCCGGAGCCGACACCGGTACAGAAACGGACGATGCCTGATGTTGATGCCCAAGCGAACCAAACACCGCAAGATGCATCGTGGCCGCCGGCGAGGGCTCACCAAAGGTGGTGCCAGCGTGGCGTTCGGTGACTATGGCCTGCAGGCAACTACCCACGGGTGGATCACGTCCCGACAGATCGAATCGGCCCGTATCGCCATGACTCGCCATATCAAGCGCGGTGGAAAGGTATGGATCAATATCTTTCCGGACAAGCCGGTAACTGCCAAGCCGGCCGAGACGCGCATGGGAAGCGGCAAAGGAAACCCGGAGTTCTGGGTATCGGTCGTCAAGCCCGGTCGCGTGATGTTCGAGCTTTCCGGGGTCGACGAAGATTTGGCTCGCGAAGCGATTCGGCTGGCGGGCCACAAGCTTCCCGTCCGCACCAAATTCGTGAAGCGGGAGGACTTCTGATGGAAACCAAGAAGCTGCGTGCCATGAAATACGCCGATCTGGTTCAGGAGTTGGAAGACGCCAAGGAGGAGCTCTTCAACCTTCGTTTTCAGCTTGCAACCAACCAGCTCGACAACACGGCAGAGATCGGCGCCGTGAAAAAGAACGTTGCTCGGATCGCCACGATCATGCGTGAGCAAGAAATCGCAGCATGGAAGGCGGCTACGTCTGCCGGGGAGGCCGCAGATGAGTGATACGCCCGACGAGAATGTACGGAACCGGCGCAAGGTTCGCCAGGGAATCGTGGTTTCTGATGCTCGTGAAAAGACGATCACCGTTGAGATTCGCGACTCTGTGGTACACCCGAGGTATCAAAAGACGGTGGGACGGCGAACCCGCCTCCATGTCCACGACGAGCTCAACGACGCGAAGCGGGGCGACACGGTCCGGGTGGCCGAGACGCGACCGATGTCCAAGACCAAGCGCTGGCGTCTCGAATCGATTGTCGAACGCGCCCGCTAGCCGCCACGCAATAACAGGCATAGGAACAGAACATGATTCAACAAGAAACCCGGCTCAAAGTCGCCGACAACACCGGCGCTCGCGAAGTGTTGTGTATTCGCGTGCTCGGCGGCTCGCGCCGCCGGTATGCCCGGGTTGGTGACGTGATCGTCGCGACCGTCAAAGAGGCGAACCCGGGTGGTTCGGTCAAGCGAGGTGAGGTGGTGAAGGCGGTCGTTGTGCGGACCAAGAAAGAGAGCCGCCGTCCCGACGGGACCTACATTCGTTTCGATGAGAATGCGTGCGTGCTCATCAACGATCAGCGCGCCCCCCGCGGTACGCGTATTTTCGGCCCTGTTGCTCGCGAGCTGCGTGACGCCAAGTTCATGCGGATTGTCTCCCTCGCTCCGGAGGTGTTGTGATGGCCAAGTTGCGCAAAGGCGATACGGTGCAGGTGATCCGCGGTAAAGACGTCGGTAAAATCGGCACGATCACACACGTCATTTCGGAGACCGGGCGCGTAACGGTCGAGGGTGTCAACGTTGCCAAGAAGCACCGCAAGCCGAGAAGCCAGGAAGATCCCGGTGGCATCATGGATCGCGATATGCCGCTCGATGCCTCAAACGTCATGCTGGTTTGCAAGAAGTGTGATCGTCCCGTTCGTGTCGGTTTCAAGATGAAGGACGGCGAGAAGATTCGCGTCTGTTCCAACTGTGGGAAAGAACTATGAAGCCCCGCCTGCAAGAGAAATACGAAAACGAGATAGCGGCTCAGCTCAAAGAGCAACTCGGCATCGAAAACGTCATGATGGTTCCCCGGCTTTCCAAGATCACGGTGAACATGGGCCTCGGCGATGCGGTTGGTGACTCGAAGATCGTGGACGGCGCCATCAACGACCTCCGCGTGATCACGGGCCAGCAGCCACGTCTCAACCGTGCCCGCAAGTCGATCGCAACGTTCAAACTGCGCGAAGGTATGCCGATCGGCGTCTCCGTGACGTTGCGCGGTAGGCGGATGTGGGAGTTCTACGACCGCCTCGTGTCGCTCGCCATTCCCCGCATCAGAGACTTCCGCGGACTCAATCCCAGATCCTTTGACGGGAACGGCAACTACAGCTTTGGCGTCACCGAACAGCTGATTTTTCCCGAGATCGACTACGACGAGGTCAACAAGATCATGGGAATGGACATCACGATCGGAACGACCGCAACCGACGATGCAGGTGGCAAGGCGCTGCTCGATGCCCTCGGGTTCCCGTTCCGCCGACAGGAGGCAAACGTCTAATGGCAAAGAAATCACTCATCGCAAAGCAGCAGCGCCCTCCCAAGTACAAGGTGCGCGGCTACAACCGCTGTCGCCAGTGCGGGCGCTCTCGCGCCTTTCTTCGCAAATTCGGCATGTGCCGTATTTGTGTTCGTGAACTGGCCCTCAAAGGGGAGTTGCCCGGAGTAAGGAAGGCATCGTGGTAACCGATCCTGTCGCGGATATGTTGACCCGCATTCGCAACGCCAACAAGGTGTATCACCCCGAGGTTGTCATGCCTTCTTCAAACTTGAAGGCTGAGATCGCAAAGATCCTGACGGCCGAGGGCTTTCTTGGTGGTTTCGAGGTGACTCCCGCCAAGGCCGGTCAGCAATTGAAGATGTCGCTGAAATATGCACCAGGACGCGAGCGCGTCATTTCCGGTGTCAGGCGCGTTTCGAAGCCCGGCCGTCGTGTATATCGCGGTTCCCATGATCTTCCTCGTGTACAGGGCGGTCTCGGTATCGCCGTGATCTCGACGTCTCAGGGCGTTCTGGCAGATCGCGAAGCTCGTCGCCGCAACCTCGGTGGCGAAGTCTTGTGTGAGGTTTGGTAATGAGCAGAATTGGCAAGCAACCGGTTGCCAAGCCGGGAAATGTCGATGTGACCGTCAAAGGATCGCACGTGGTCGTGAAGGGCCCCAAGGGTTCTCTGGAGCAAGAGTTTCCCGAGGAAGTGACCATCGCCGTCGAAGACGATTCGATTGTCGTCAATCGGATCAACGACGAGCGTCGTTCGCGCGCCATGCACGGCCTATCGCGAGCTTTGCTGGCCAACATGGTGACCGGGGTGGTCGATGGATACAGCAAACAGCTCGAGCTCCACGGTGTCGGATATCGTGCCGCTCTCCGGGGCAGCACGATCGAACTGAGCGTCGGTTTCTCGCACACCGTGAACATCGACGCACCTGACGGCGTGAGCTTCGAAGTTCCGGATCCCACCCGGATCATCGTGACCGGCATCGACAAACAACAGGTCGGCCAGGTATCGGCCAACATCCGCAAAGTTCGTCCCCCGGAGCCCTACAAGGGCAAAGGCATTCGGTACGCCGGCGAGCGAATCGTTCGCAAGGCTGGTAAAGCCGGCATTGCGTCGGGCGGCTAGGAACGTAGGAAGAGATCATGAGCACATTCAATCGAACCGCAGCGAGAAAGCACCGCCAGATCCGGGTTCGCAAGCGCGTCCACGGAGTGAGCGAGCGGCCACGCCTCGCCGTGTATCGATCAAACCGATACATCTATGCCCAGGTGATCGACGACGTTCAAGGTCGCACCCTGGCGGCGGCTTCGTCGCAGGAGCCTGCCATGCGCGGCCGATCGCTCAATCGTGAGACCGCGGCCGAGGTGGGCAGGATGCTCGCCGAGCGGGCTCGTGCAGCCGGGGTCGAAACGATCGTGTTCGATCGAGGTGGCAATCCCTATCACGGAAGGGTCAAAGCACTCGCCGAGGGAGCCCGTGAGGGAGGACTGAAGTTCTAATGAGGAGTCAATTGTGAGCCAACGAGGCGGACAAAACCGCAACCGCGATGATTCTGGCTTTGACGAGCGCGTCATCTACATCAATCGCGTCGCCAAGGTCGTGAAAGGTGGACGTCGGTTTTCGTTCACAGCCCTCGTGGCGGTGGGTGACAATCGCGGCAAAGTCGGGCTCGGCTACGGCAAAGCCAAAGAAGTACCTGCTGCCATTCAGAAGGCAATCGAAATCGCACGGCGTGAGATGTTCGATGTACCGATGGCCGGTGGAAGCATCGTTCACGAGATCATTGGCCGACACGGTGCATCCCGCGTGCTGCTCAAGCCCGCCGCTCCCGGTACCGGTGTTATTGCCGGTGGTGCGGTTCGTGCAATTCTCGAAGCTGCCGGCATTCGGGACGTACTGGCCAAGTCGCTCGGCTCACCAACCCACATCAACACGGCTCAGGCGACGATCGACGGTCTCAAAGGCCAGCGTCGTCCGGATCATGTGGCCGCGTTGCGAGGCAAATCGGTGGATGAGATCATCCCGCCTGCGCTGCTGGCGTCTTATCGGTCTGCCGAAATGGTTCGATCGTCCAGGCCAGACCAGGGATAAAGGATCATGGCAGATAAGCTCAAAATCACAATGGTGCGTTCGACGATCGGACAGAAACCGAAAGCGCGCGCCACAATGCGCTCTCTCGGGCTTCGCAAGATTCGCCAGAGCGTTGAACGTCCAGACGATTCACAGACCCGTGGCATGGTCCATCGGGTCCGTCATCTCGTCGACGTCGAGGAGATCTAATGGAATTGCATGACCTCAAACCGGCACCCGGCTCGCGCAAACGCAAAGTACGCGTCGGGCGGGGAGAGGGCGGCCGTCGCGGCAAGACTGCCGGACGGGGCACCAAGGGAACCAAGGCGCGCAACACCGTGCGGCCGGGATTCGAAGGCGGCCAGATTCCCCTCAGCCGTCGTGTTCCGAAGTTGCGTGGATTCGTCAATCCAAACAAGGAATATTTTGCGCTCATCAATGTGGATGCACTCGACTCATTCGCGGCCGGTACGTCGGTTGGCCCGGACGAGCTGCGGGCCCGCGGCATGATCAAGAAGCGAGGACGGGTCAAGGTTCTTGGAAACGGTGACCTTCTGACCCCTCTCACGGTGCGAGCCCACGCATTCTCACTTGGAGCGGTCGAAAAGATCCAGGCGGCCGGCGGCACCGTCGAAGTAATCGACTGATCATGCTGTCGGTTTACCGCAACATGTTCAAGGTTCCGGATCTCCGGAACAAGATTCTCTTCACGCTCTACATCGTCCTGCTGTATCGCATCGGTGCAGCCATTCCATCGCCGGGTGTCGATCCTGAGGCTGTGCAAGCCATAACCGAGGGCGGAGAGCAAAACGGCATCATCGGCCTCCTCTCGCTCTTCTCAGGCGGGGCGTTGGAACAGCTCTCGGTGTTCGCGCTCGGCGTCATTCCCTACATCACCGCGTCCATCATCATGCAGTTGTTGACCGGCGTGATCCCTCGTCTCCAGAAGATGCAAGAGGAGGGCGAAGGTCACCGGATCACGCAGTGGACCCGCTATGCCACCGTCGTTCTCGCCGTACTACAGGCGTTCGGTTTTACGTTCTTGTTTCGAAGCGGCAGCCTCACGGGCGGCATCAACCCGATCACAAACGACAATGCCGGAACCATCCTCCTCGTCGTCGTGACCATGACGGCAGGTACCGCTCTCGTCATGTGGCTTGCCGAGCTCATCACCCAACGCGGGATCGGCAACGGCATGTCGCTGTTGATATTCATCAATATCGTTTCGGCGCTGCCCGGTCAGTTCGGAATCGCCAGGCAAACCAGCAGCTCGATTTGGATTTTTGTCCTTCTCGTCGTCATCGTTTTGTTGATGGTCGTTGGCATCATCTTTGTGGAGCAGGGCCAGCGTCGGATTCCGATCCGGTTCGCAAAACGGGTGCGCGGACGTCGGGTCATGGGAGGAAACACCACGTATATCCCGTTGAAGGTGAACAATGCGGGTGTCATTCCCGTCATTTTCGCAGTGTCGGTGCTGGCGTTTCCTGCGATCCTCGTGACCGTCGTACCGTCCAGCTCCGATTTCTGGGTCTCGATCAGAAACTTCATCAATGATTTCTCGGCGGCCGGGAGCACCGGAATCGGGCACACCGGTGCGCTTGTTTCGACCGGCATGCAGGTTCTGTATATCGCGATTCTGTTTCTGCTCGTCGTCTTCTTCACGTATTTTTATACCGCGCTTCAGTTTGATCCCACCAAACAGGCCGAACAGGTGCAACGCCAGGGTGGATACATCCAGGGGATACGCCCTGGCCGCCCAACGGCCGAGCATCTGGAGAAGGTCATTTCTCGCATCACGCTGCCCGGAGCGATCTTTCTCGGCGTGATCGCCATTCTGCCGGCCGTGCTGTCGGCCGTCTTCAACATCCAGTTCGGTTTCGGAGGTACCTCAATCCTCATCGTCGTCGGCGTTGCCCTCGAAACGATGAAACAGGTTGAGAGCCAGCTGATGATGCGCGACTACGACGGCTTCCTGGCCTAGGTGATGGGTCGCAAGCTTCTCCTCCTGGGCCCTCCCGGGGCCGGCAAAGGCACGCAGGCCGGGCACATAGCCAAACTCCTCGGGATACCCCACATCTCGACAGGCGACATGCTGCGCCAGGCTGTCGCCGAAGAAACGGAGCTTGGCATGCAGGCCAAGGCGATCATGGAGGCAGGCGACCTCGTCCCGGACGATCTGGTGACTGCGCTCGTGATAGAACGCCTCGCTCAACCCGATGCCGCGTGCGGGTACTTGCTCGATGGCTATCCCCGTAACGCGGCCCAGGCCGACACTCTCACGAACACCTACGGCGAAGATGTGATTGACACAGCCGTCGCTGTTGACGTTGAGAGCGAAGAGCTCGTTCGTCGCATATTGCAGCGGGCGAAAGAGCAGGGTCGCGCCGACGACACCGAAGATGTCGTTCGCAACCGCCTGAATGTATATCAAGCCGACACCGAACCACTCATCGGCTACTACCGCGATCGTGGGCGCCTGGCCGAGGTTGACGGCGTCGGCAGCGTCGATGAGGTGTTCGGCCGCATCGTCGAGGCCCTCCGGTAGTCGAATGATCACCGTCAAGAATGAAGCCGGCTTCGCCAGAATGGCGATCGCAGGCAGGGCTGTGAAAGCCATGCACGAAGCCATTCGCGAAGCCGCCAAGCCGGGCATCACCACCAAGGAGCTCGATGTGATAGCCGCTGACGTCATCGAAGCCCACGGGTGCACGTCCAATTTCCTCAACTATCAGGGCATGGGTGCCGCGGTTCCGTTTCCAGGAGTCATCTGTGCCTCGCCGAACAATGTGATCGTGCACGGCATCCCCGGCGACTACGCACTCCAAGAGGGAGACATTCTCTCCATCGACGCAGGAGCGATCTACGAGGGTTATCACGGAGATGCTGCGTTCACCATGGCCATTGGCGACGTGCCCGACATCGTGGCGCGTCTCATCGACGTGACGGAACAATCGATGTGGGCCGGCATCGAACAGGTCAAAGCAGGCAACAAGACCGGAGACGTGGGTCATGCAGTGCAAACCGTCGTCGAGGCGGCCGGCTTTTCCGTCGTGACCGAGTACGTCGGCCACGGCATCGGAACCGCCATGCACGAACCTCCCCAGGTGCCGAATTACGGCGAACCCGGAACCGGTATCCGCTTGAAAGAAGGCTACGCCATCTGCGTTGAGCCCATGGTCAACATAGGGGATTGGAAGACGACCATGCTCGACGACGGCTGGACCATCGTGACAGAAGACGGTTCCCTGTCCGCCCATTTCGAACACACGATCGCCCTGACTCCAGATGGCCCTAAAGTTCTGACGGCCTGACGAGAGCGAGAACCACGAGCGGTCCGAAGCGCTCAGCTGCGCAATCAGGGAGTCAGCTGGAGCAGCAGTATCAGCAGCAACACGGTTGCGACGACTCCGAGCGCAGTACGTATCGCATTCCAGCGATTCCATCGTTCTTCGAAGTCGAGGCGAGCTGCCTGCATGGAATCGTCGTCCATGGATTCGAGTTCGAGCGCTTGCAGTGTGTTGTTCATCGGAATGTTGATGGCAGCGGTCGGAAGCTGCACCCCCAGGAGATAGACGGCTGCCGCCGCCACCGCCAGCGCACGCTGCGATCCGTCGAGCTGCAACACGCCCAGTACCGCCGTTGCCACAACGGCCAGAACCGAGCCGGCCCAGGCCGCCATGAACAGCGGATGCCCGTCTTGAATCACGCGGTCCATCACTCGGAATCCGCGTAGAAAATCTCTGTCGGCCAGCGTGCCGATGCCAGGCATGGCGACGACGACAAAGCCGAACAGCAGTCCTGTCACGAGTGCGCACAGCAATGCCGCAATGATCACAACGACATGCAAGATCTCGATTGATGGCCTCCCGTTTCCCTCGGAATCGTAGTTGTAAACGTAAATGTCAGGCAGGCTCGTCCCGCCGGCGTACTTCTTTAGCTTTGTTATCGAATGTTTCCCTAAGTTAGCGAATGTTGTTAAAGTCACGGCATGTCGGTTGAACTGTATGACCCGATAGCCAATCCGTACGCTCCGGGCGCCGGAACTCCGCCGCCGGCACTGGTTGGTCGCGACGAGATCATCCAGGCAGCGGAAGTGGCGCTGTCGCGTCTCGTTGCATCGCGAGCGAGCCAGCACCTGCTGATCACCGGTTTGCGGGGCGTTGGCAAGACCGTGCTGCTCGGCAAAGTCGCTGCGGTCGCCGAACGTGTTGGCTATCGCGTGATCCGGGTCGAGGCGTTGGGGGGAGAAGACACCATCCGTAGCGTGCTTCGCCAGGCGCGGCGAATCCTCGAAGAATTCGATGGGGGAGCACGGGTCACGAGGGCCTTGCGCTCCATCGAGTCGGTATCGCTCACGCTCGCCGGCACCGGAATGTCCGTCGAGCGGCAGGCACAACCAGACCGGGAAGCTCTCTCGGATGTGATCACGGATCTTGCCAGGGCAGCCGTTGAAGCAGAGCTGGGGGTGATGCTGGCACTCGATGAGGCGCAGATTCTGGATCGTTCAGATCTCCGTCGACTCCTGGCAGGCGTGCACCGGTGCGGCCAGGACGGGCTTCCCCTGTTCACGCTCATCGCGGGACTGCCAAATCTCGTCGGTGAGGTTGCCAAGGCTGCCACGTACGCCGAACGCATGTTTCAGGTGTGGGAGCTGGGGCCGCTTGCTCCAGATGAGGTGATGCAAGCCGTGGTCGACCCGGCTGCAGAACTGGGGGTGAGCTGGGACGTGGCCGCTGCCGAGCGGATCGTCGATCTTTCGGACGGTTTTCCGTTTTTTGTACAGACATGGGCCTACCACACGTGGAACGCCGCCATGGACGATCCGATATCGTTGGCAGACGTTGAGAGAGCGGTGCCCAATGCCGATCATTCCCTCGATGCGTCGTTCTTTGCCGCTCGTATTGCCCGAATCCCCGCATCTGAAGTCGCATACGTGCAGGCGTTGGCATCGTTGGGGGCAGGGCCGCACCGATCCGGAGAAGTGGCAGCCGCCGGCGGGAAAGCCACGGCTGAGGTCGCGGCATTTCGCGATCGGCTCATCCAGGAAGGGGTCATCTATGCGCCCCGGTACGGCTGGGTTGAGTTCGCAATCCCTCATTTCGATCGATACGTGATGCGGGTCATGCCACCACCGTGAGCAGGGCTGACGATCAAGAGGCCATTGCGAATTTGTTGGAGTGGTCGCTATACTTGCGGTTCGGCCTCCGCCGTGTGCGGTTTATGGTGGCCAAAATTCCTATCACGACACGAGGTTGAGTGGCGCGAAAAGACGACGTAATCGAGATTGAGGGGACGATTCAAGAAACGTTGCCGAATGCGATGTTTCGCGTCAAGCTCGATAACGATCACGAAGTGCTTGCAACCATTTCCGGCAAGATGCGGATGTATTACATCAAGATCCTCACCGGAGATCGCGTTCGCCTGGAATTGTCACCATATGACCTCTCCAGGGGCCGCATTACATACCGCTACAAGTAACCGCTACTAGTAGTTGAGACAACGAGAACAAGAGGCTTGCCGGGCCACGGTCGGCCAGATGAACCAGCTAGCAGGAACGTTCGATGAAGGTCCGTCCATCGGTGAAAAAGATGTGTGAGAAGTGTCGTGTCATTCGACGACACGGACGCGTCTGGGTGATCTGTAGTAATCCGCGACACAAGCAAAGGCAGGGCTGAGCACGTGGCTCGTATATCCGGAGTCGATCTCCCCAGAGACAAGCAGATTCACATCGCTCTCACCTACATCTATGGAGTCGGAAACACCTCTGCTTCCTTGATCTGCCAGGAAGCCAAGATCGACCCGTCGACCCGTACTCGCGATCTCACCGACGACGAGGTTGCCCGGATACGCCGCACGATCGAAAACTCGTACCGGGTGGAAGGTGACCTGCGGCGCGAGGTTCAGCAGAACATCAAGCGCAAAATTGATATCGGCTCGTATCAGGGGATCCGACATCGTCGGGGACTGCCGGTACGCGGCCAACGCACACATACGAACGCCCGCACCCGCAAAGGTCGGAGAGCACCAATCGCAGGTAAGAAGAAGGTGACCAAGTAATGGCCGAAGACGTCACTCCCGATACCGCCGTGGCCGAAGACTCCGCCGCGGTCGACACTGCCCCTGCGCCTCCCGAAACCGCTCCAGCCGCCGAAACCCCTCCCGCCGAAAGCGCGGGCTCGGAGACCGGTTCGTCGGACGCGCCTCCGGCTACCGAACCTGGCGACGGTCCTGCCACCCGTCAAAGGCGCGGGCGGGAACGAAAGATCATTACGCACGCACAGGCTCATATACGCGCAACGTTCAACAACACGATCATCACCATTGCCGACCTGGCGGGCAACACGATCTTCTGGACGTCGAGCGGTACCGTTGGTTTCAAGGGATCACGTAAGTCGACCCCATACGCCGCCCAGGTCGCCGCCGAACAAGCCGCTCGCAAGGCCGGGGAATTCGGGATTCGCAAACTCGATGTCATCGTTCGAGGATCGGGGTCCGGTCGTGAAACAGCCATCCGGACGCTGCAGTCGATGGGCATCGAAGTCACCGGAATCAAGGATGTCACCCCGATGCCGCACAACGGCTGCCGGCCCAAGAAGCGGAGGCACCGCTGATGGCTCGTTATCTGGGACCAACGTGCAAGCCTTGCCGCAGGGCCAGGGTTCAACTCTGCCAATCCAAGAACTGTGCAACCAACCGCAAGCCATATCCACCGGGCGAGCATGGTCGAGGCCGCACGCGTGAGACCGAGTACCTGATCCAGCTGCGCGAGAAGCAGAAGCTTCGCTACATGTATGGCGTTCTGGAGCGGCAGTTCCGCCGCTATTACCAGGAGGCCAACCGCCAGACCGGCATCACGGGCGAGAACCTCTTGCGCCTGCTCGAATCGCGTCTCGACAACGTGGTATATCGGTCTGGCCTGGCAAACACCCGTCCGCAGGCCCGCCAGCTCGTGAACCATTCACACTTCGAGGTGAATGGCAAGAAGGTCAATATCCCGAGCTACCAGGTGCGAGCGGGCGACACTGTCGCGCTCAAAGAACGCAGCAAGAACCTCATCGTGGTGCAGCACTCCGTCGACACCGGCGGCGACCGGGTCATTCCCGAGTGGCTCGAAGTCGACAAAGACGCCAAGAAGATCACTGTGACCGAGCTTCCTAACCGGGCTCAAATCGATACGCAGATTCAAGAACAGCTCATCGTTGAGCTGTACTCCAAGTAGAAAACGAAGGAGCTCCCGTGCTCATTGTCCAGCGCCCCCATATCGAAGAAGTGTCGTCCGACGGTAATCGAGCGCAATTCATTGTCGAGCCGCTCGAGCCAGGATTCGGACACACGATGGGAAACACCATGCGCCGTACGCTGCTTTCGCGGATACCGGGTGCTGCCATCACCAACGTCCGTATCGAGGGGGTCGTGCACGAGTACACAACGATCGAAGGGGTGAAGGAAGACGCCGTTGACATCATCCTCAACCTGAAGCAGGTGGTTCTCAATACCGAATCTGAAGAACCGCAGACGCTGTTTCTCTCGGCATCCAAGGCTGGTGAGGTCAAGGCAGGCGATTTCAAAGTTCCGGCAGGCGTCGAGATCATCAACCCCGATCAGGTGATTGCAACGCTGTCCTCGTCCGGCAAGCTGGAAATGGAAGTCACTGTCGAACGCGGCGTCGGGTACCGCTCTGCCGACCGCAACAAGTCGTCGGACACCATCGGCATCATTCCACTCGACTCGATCTTCTCGCCGGTACGCAACGTGAGTTTCCGCATCGAAAACACCCAGGTCGGCCAGATGACGAACTTCGATCGGCTGGTTCTCGATGTAGAGACCGACGGTTCGATTGGTCCCGCGGAGGCCATATCGTCGGCAGGCAAGACGCTGCGCGAGCTTCTGGGTCTGTTTGCCGAAGTCGGTGAGGGTATGGGCCAGGGTCTCGAGCTCGGCGACGTCGTTGTCGGCGACTCTGTGAGTCCCGACCTCGACCTTCCGATCGAAGCGCTCGACCTTTCGGAACGCCCTCGCAACTGCCTGCGGCGTGCGCAGGTCAAGACCGTCGGCGAACTCGTCCAGATGACCGAAGACGACCTGTTGAACATCACGAACTTCGGACAGAAGAGCCTCGAAGAGGTGACGGTGAAGCTCGACGAGCTCGGTCTGTCCCTGACAATGTCGAAGGACACAGATATCGAGCGCCCTGATGCCACGGCCTAAGAAGGGTCCCCGTCTCGGCGGTAGCCCTCAGAACCAGAGACTCGTGCTGCGCAACCTCGCAGCCGATTTGTTCTTCTATGGCAAGGTGGAGACGACGGTTGCCAAGGCCAAACTGGTCCGCCCATATGCCGAGAAGCTGATGACGAAAGCTCGCACCGGTACGTTGCACAATCGTCGCCAGGTGATCGCCGAGATCGGTGATCTCGAAGTGGTCACGAAGCTGTTCGATGACGTTGCCCCGCGATACGTGGATCGCAATGGCGGTTATACCCGCATCGTGAAGATGGGCCCCAGACGCGGCGATGGTGCCGAGATGGCCGTCATCGAGCTCGTCTGAGGCCCCCTGGTGAGAGCTCACCAGAGCGAACCTTCAGGGCGTGGTTTGCCAACTCGCGGCAACGCCGTCTGAGCTAGCCTGCCCCGAATGGGAGTTCTACGCACCACCGTCGATACCGCGCTGTTGAAGCGGGCGCCGTTCCAGCAAATGGTGTTCGCAGGCACTGCGACCGCAGACGCCTACATCGTCGTATTCGCCGTGTCCGTGCTCGTGCCGTTGCTGTTTCTTCTCGATGTCGTCGGTCTGGACCCCTTCAACTGGCTCAGCTGGATGGTGGCTTTGATTGCCGGTGCCGCAAACGCCGGCTTTCGCTGGCTGATCGCAGCCGGTGTGTTCTGGTATCTCGCAACCAACGTGCTCGGCGGTCATGGCCGATATCACGCGGGACTTCCGGTTGTGGGCTTCGCACACACCCCGCTGTTGTTGATCCCATTCATCTCGACGTTCACGAGATTGTCTTCTCCGGTGTTCATCTATCTGCTGCCCGCAGCCTGGGGAGTGCTCATCATGTCGGTTGGCGCCCAGGCCGTGTACGACGTGCCAAAAGACAAGGCAGTGCTGGCCGGGCTCGCCGGCGCGTTCGGCTACTTCCTGGCTGTGTTCATCTTCCGGATCTAGGTGCCGACCTACCGCCTCGACGTCTCCTACGACGGCTCGGGGTTCCACGGATACGCAATCCAGCCTGACGTGAGGACCGTGCAGGGCGATCTCGAAGCCGCTCTCAAACGGATTGTTGGAGAGGTGCGCACACAGGTTGCAGGCCGGACCGATGCCGGAGTCCACGCTGTCGGGCAAGTGGTCACCTTCGATCACGACGCCGAGCTCGACGTCGCTCGGCTCACCAGATCTCTGAACAGTCTGTTGGGCCCAGAGATAGCGGTTTCATCTGCGGCAGAGGTGGCTGAGGGATTCGACGCCAGGCGCAATGCCGTCACACGCCGCTATCGCTACGAGATCCTCAATCGATCCGTCCCCGATCCGTTCCGACGCGGTGTGACATGGCACATACACCATCCACTTGATGTCGGGCGTATGCACGAGGCTGCCCAGCTCTTCGTCGGCGAGCAAGATTTCTCGTCGTTTTGCCGTGACGATCAGGGAAAATCGCGCAAACGTTACGTGCTCGAAGCGTCCTGGACGCGCGACGATGACGTTGTGGTCTTCGAGATCGAGGCCAATGCGTTTTGTCACCAGATGGTGCGATCTCTGGTTGCCATGTGCGTGGAGGTCGGCAAGGGAAATCGGAGTGTCGATGACGTTTCGAGGGCGATGCAGAGCGGAGATCGAGATTTCGCCTCTGGAGCGGCACCGCCGCAAGGACTGAAGCTCATCGGGGTTTCCTATGAAGGCGACCGTTGGCACCCGTGACAACGTTGGCTAGTATTACCCCGTTCCGTTCGGAACCATCCGGCGTGCCGCGGTTTCTGTCTGCGCGTATGACACATCCGCGATCCATGTAAACGTGATCCATGTAAAGAGGCAAGTATGCAACGCACTTACGTCCCCAAAATCGACGACATCACCCGAGCCTGGTATGTGGTCGACGCGGCCGATTTACCTCTTGGGCGACTCGCCTCCGAGGTCGCGAAAGTGTTGCGAGGCAAGCACAAGCCCTCTTTCACGCCGCACCTCGACGTCGGCGACCACGTCATTGTCGTCAACGCCGACAAGGTCCGCGTCACCTCGAAGAAGTCTGAAGAAAAGATCTACTACCGGCACTCCGGATATCCCGGTGGCATCAAGGCCGAATCCTTCGAGGCGCTGATCGCTCGTCGACCGGAGGCTGTGGTCGAACGTGCCATCAAAGGCATGTTGCCAAAGAACCGGCTTGGCCGAGCGGTGTATCGCAAGCTGCACGTGTATGCCGGCAGCGAACATCCGCACGCCTCTCAAAAACCCGAATCGCTCGCGATCGATATCAAGAAAGTGGACAGTTGATGGCCGAAACCCTCACACAGACAACCGGACGCCGAAAAACCTCGATCGCTCGAGTTCGTTTTTACTCCGGAACCGGCAACGTCAGCATCAACGGTCGCAGTCTCGAGACCTACTTTCCCATGACCGGTCACCGGGCGCGCCTCATGGAGCCGCTCAAAGTGACCGAATCAGAGGGTTCGTTCGACATCAAGGTCAAGGTCGAGGGCGGTGGAACCACGGGGCAGGTCGACGCGATTCGCCTCGGTATTGCCCGCAGCCTCATCGAACTCGACCCTGACCTCCGGCCGCTGCTCAAGAAGGGTGGTTTTCTCACCCGAGACGATCGCCGCGTTGAGCCAAAGCGATACGGCCTGCGCAAGGCTCGCCGGGCACCGCAGTTCACAAAGCGGTAAGTGTCTCTTCTCGATTCCGGGACCCGACTGTTCGGGACCGATGGGATTCGCGGTCCCTCGCCCGAGGTCCTGACTCCTGAGTTCGCAACTGCGCTGGCGCGTGCCGCGGGCGAGGGTAGGGAAGGTTCGGTCTTCATCGGACGCGATACCCGGCGTTCCGGCGATCTCCTGGCTGCCGCCCTAACGGCGGGTTTCGCCGCTGCCGGCCTCGATGTGCACGATCTCGGCATTCTTCCGACCGCCGGGGTGGCGCAACTGGCCAGGGGAGCGAGGGCTACGTTCGGTGTCGTCGTGAGCGCTTCACACAATCCGGCATCAGACAACGGGATCAAGTTCTTCGGGGGAGACGGTGCCAAGCTCAGCGACAAACTCGAGGACGAGATCGAAGCGCGTCTGCGTTCGGGCCCGCCGTGGGCCAAACCCCCTGCCGGACCCGGAATCCGGGTTGTGGACGCGACTGCCAGGGCTCGCTACGTGAGCTGGCTGGTCGAACAAGCCCGGTTCTCGCACCGGGGTTTTGAGATTGCTGTCGACTGCGCAAACGGTGCTGCGTTCCAGGCAGCGCCGGAGTTGTTCACGAGCCTCGGAGCCGACGTTCTCGTGACCTGCGATACGCCGGACGGTACCAACATCAACGATGGTTGCGGGGCGACGAATCCCAACGCGCTCGCCGCCGTTGCAAACGGCCGGGTTGGACTGTGTTTCGATGGAGATGCCGATCGGCTGATAGCCATCGATGAAGATGGCATCGTCGCGAACGGTGACATCGTCATGGCCGTCATTGCCGGACATCTGAAGCAGGAGGGTCGTCTCAAAGACGACAAGATCGTGGGAACCGTGATGGCCAACCTCGGTTTCATGAAGGCCATGGAACGCGAGGGGATAGAGGTCATAGCGACCGCCGTCGGAGATCGATACGTCGCCGAAGCCATGAAGGAACATGGTGCGGTGCTCGGCGGGGAACAGTCCGGACACGTCATCTTCTCCAACATCTCGAGAACCGGAGACGGCTTGCTCACCGCGATTCAGTTGCTCGATGTCATGGCGGCGACCGGTAAACCGCTGACCGAACTGCGTCTGATCATGAATGAATATCCCCAGGTGTTGCGCAATGTCCATGTAGAGGACAAAGAGGGTCTCGACATGGCTGTAGCCCTGTGGGAAGGGGTTGATGAAGCTGAGCGCGAACTCGGCGATTCCGGTCGCATTCTGGTTCGCCCCTCCGGCACCGAACCCATGGTGCGGGTGATGGTCGAGGCTCCCGAAGCGCACCAGGCCGCGACCATCGCAGACCGGTTGGCAGAGCTCGTGCGACTAGAGCTTTCATAGCCCGGATTGTTTCCGATGGCCTAAAGCCGCCGCTGATCCGACGTCCGGCCCTACCGTTACGGTCCGATGGTGACCCGTGAATTCCGCCCATTGGCCACCGGAGAGGCCCTCGACGTCGCGATCAACGTGACGAAACGCGCCTTTGCGGCGCTGGCCCCGTTCGCGGTAGCGGCCGTAGGCATCTCCGGCCTTGCGGCCTATGCCCTCTTCACGCTCGGACCGGGATTTCAGCTGGCTGCGTTCATCTCTCTGCTGGCACTTCCGTTTGCGCTTCTCGTGATGTGTGTTGTGGCACTCGACACCTACTTCGGCCGCACGGCAACGCTCGGTTCTGCGGTCAGGTCGAGCCTGCGCCCGAGCACTCTCGTGATCGGATATCTCGTCTTCAGCGCCACCCTGATGGGCCTGGTGGCCGGGGTCGTTCCCGGGCTCGTGGTACTTGCCTGGGCCGGGATTGCGGTTCCGATCGTGATCGAAGAACACGCAGGGTTGTTCGCCACCATCGCTCGTACCTGGAGGCTGACGCGGGGCGTTCGAATGACGATTCTCGCCTTCTATCTGTGGTTCGCCCTGATCCTCGGCGTATTGACCGCAGCGGTGTGGATCACCGCATTCGGTCTGCAGACGCTCGGCATTGGGCTCGACCCGGGCGTCGTGCTGTGGCCGCTTGCGTTCGTTACGGCCGCCGCTGCCATGCCGATCTTTCCGGTGGGGCTTGCCGTCATGTACGTCGACGCCCGGGTCAGGAACGAGGCCTTCGACCTACAACAGCGCCTGGAAGCCATTCGCGCGTCGTGATCCCGTTCACGTTGCGCATCGATCTCACTCGACAAGAGTATCGATCCGAGATACGGAGTCTCGTCGACGGCGAGGCCTCGGCTCTCCCCGACGTCGATTCGGTCGAAGGACAGCCGGTCGATCTCGAGTCCCTCGAGCGAGAAACCGGCGACCGGGCGACAGCGGTGTTGGCGAGCTTGAATCGAATGCCGGCCGATCTCACAGGTCTCGAGTTCGTTGACGGCGAACCCTTCGAACCCTCGATCACCGATCGAGCGCTCGGTGGCTTCGATGGCTCGGGCGTCGATGGGCAGGAAGCGATCGGCGCCCCGGAAGGTGAGCAAACCAACATCACGACCACCACCGCCGTGATCCCGCCCGACCGTTCGGAGCCGGCGAGCCTCGAAGGGGTTGGCCGAATCGTGTCCATCATCGTTCTGCTCGTGGTGCTGACGGTGCTCGTCAGGTTGATCGCGACGTGGATGCGGCGGCGGATCGGTGTACCCGGGGCCGACTCGAACGACCCCGCATCGGTAACGCCCGCCGAGAAGGAGGAGCGGTCTCTGACCGGGGCAGAGCTGGCCGAGGCCGAAGGCCGTTTCGACGATGCGCTCCGGTTGCGCTACGAGGCCGGGTTGCGCGATCTCAATCGACTCGGGGTGGTGACCTACACACCTTCGCTCCCCAACGGCTTTTACCGATCTCAGGTCAGCCATAGGGTGTTCGACCGTTTGACCGACACGTTCGACGCGACGGTCTACGGCCTCAAATCGACCGACTGGCTGGAGCTGGAATCGAGCAAACGCGATTGGGCCGAGCTCCTCACCGACCTGACTGGCCAGATGGGAGGCCGGAGGCGTGGGTAAGCGGGACCTGCGGGTATCGGGGATTCAGGTTGCACTGGTTCTCGCTGTTCTCGCCATGGCACTTATCGCGGTGTCAAGGGCGACCACGGATGCGTCTTCCCGTAATTCGACCCTCGTGAGAACTTCGGTCGGTTTCAGCTACTGGTACGACGCTCTGGATCAGCTCGGTAATCGGTTGATCCGGCTCCGCGAACCGTTGAGCGCGCAAAACCTGCCCGGGAGTTCGGTGCTCGTCATGGTGGTGGGCGCTGACGAGATCCTGGTCGGCGAGTGGCAACCGCTGCGCAGGTTCGTATCAGACGGAGGATGGCTGATCACTTCGTTCGAGGTGTTCGAGACGTTGACGCCCGGGGTATCGCTCGACGCGATTTCGTTGGGCGAGTTTCAGCGCCCGCCATTGTTCACCGGCGAGACTCAGCTGGTTCGACTCACGACAACGGGCGTGGGGGGTTCTGGTGTCACGGGTGAGCTGGGACCCGCAATCCCATTGTTGACAGATGCCTCCGGGAGGTACGCAGCAGTAGCCTCCATGATTGGCGATGGGCGGGTCATCGGGCTCACGAGTGACCTGCTCCGAAACGGGAACGTGCTTGCCGAGGACAATCTCAGATTCGCCGTGCAGCTGGTGGGACAGCGGACCGTGGTTTTCAACGAGTACGTCCAGGGCTTCGAGCAGGTCACCGCGTCGGTTCCCGATCCGTTGGAAAGACCCTGGCCATGGATTCTCGGCCTGCTCGCCATCGTGGCAACGTTGTGGGGAGTGGGCCACAGATTCGGGAGACCGGTGCTCACACGGCGAACGTTGCCTCCGCCGCGGGTCGATTACGTCGACGCCATGGGTGCTGCGATGGCCGGTAGCGGCACCGACATCTCGACGTTTGAGACGTTACGTGATCGGGCTTTTCGCGCGGTCAGAGTCGAAACCATGGAAGATCTCGAGCGCCGGGCCGAAGCGTTGGAACTGACCCCCCATGACGTCCATATGCTCAGATACCCGCCGGGGAACGACCGGGCGTTGATCGAACTTGCGAGAGTCGTTGCCCGTCTCGAGCATCGCCTGCAGCTCGGGAGAACCGATAGAGGCTTTCTCGATACGGATTCAGTTACAAGCTTTGAAATGAGGTAGCGGGTGCACGATTTGAGGGACCGGGTTCAGTCTGAGGTGGAACGGGTTGTCAAGGGTCAACGGCACCACGTGGAATCGGTGTTGATCGCGCTGCTTGCCGGGGGACATGTGTTGCTAGAGGGTGTCCCGGGTACCGCGAAGACCATGATGGCCCGGGCGGTTGCCCAGGTGCTTGGCATCGAATTTCGCAGAGTGCAATTCACTCCGGACATGTTGCCCGCAGATGTTTCGGGCACGATGACGATCCGGGGGGACTCGCTGGCTTTCCGGCCGGGCCCGGTGTTCACCAACGTCCTGCTGGCAGATGAGATCAACCGGACCCCTCCCAAGACACAATCGGCCCTGCTCGAGGCCATGGCAGAAGGTCAGGTGAGTGTCGACGGTACGTCGCGGCTGCTGCCACAACCGTTCATCGTCATCGCAACGCAGAATCCGATCGAATACGAGGGCACCTATCAGCTGCCCGAGGCGCAACTCGACCGTTTCTTGCTCAAAGTACGCGTCGGGTATCCAAGCGAGGCCGACGAGATCGAGTTGCTGAAGATCCCGAGAACCGCCCAGATACCAACCGAACTGGGTTCGCTGCCTGTGGTTGTCCAACGAGAAGAGCTGCTGGATGCCCGGCGGCAGGTGGATGAAGTGGTGGTGTCCGATGAAGTGGCCGGTTACGTGGCGGCTCTCGTGAGGGCATCGCGCGAGTTGCCCGCCGTTGAGGTGGGTGCGAGTCCCAGAGCGGCGGTTCACCTCGTTGCGGCTGCCCGGGCCTCCGCCTGGCTGTCGGGCCGCTCGTTCGTCACTCCGGATGACGCGGCTCGTCTCGTGCACGACGTTCTCTCGCACAGAATCCTGTTGCGGCCCGAAGCCGAGATCGAGCGGTATCGCGTTGAGGACGCCATCGAAGCGGTCGTCAGGGCGGTGGCGGTTCCCAGATGAGTCCGACTCCCTTTGTGGGATTCGTATTGGCAGCGAGCGCAGTCCTTGCCTTCTGGTCTCCGGTCGCTGCCGGCGGTCTCGCCGGAGTCACCCTTGGTTTGACTTTTGCCGACGCGATATTGATCCGGCACCCGCCTGCTGTCCATTCCGACGTCCCGTCGATCCTCAACCGGGGACAACCCGCCCCGTTGGAGGTGAGCGTTGATGCCGCCCAT